>JAEEZZ010000007.1 GCA_016292255.1 Oscillospiraceae bacterium | reverse complement strand
ATCCATCCCCACAC
This sequence comes from Oscillospiraceae bacterium, assembly GCA_016292255.1. Classification (GTDB taxonomy): domain Bacteria; phylum Bacillota; class Clostridia; order Oscillospirales; family Oscillospiraceae; genus JAFRPC01. The sequence goes on along the minus strand of JAEEZZ010000007.1, from coordinate 25,176 downwards.
CAAGTTCAAGGGCCAGGTTTACGTCCTGACCAAGGAAGAAGGCGGCCGTCATACCCCGTTCTTCAACAACTATCGGCCCCAGTTCTATTTCCGTACCACCGACGTGACCGGCATCATCTCCCTGCCCGAGGGCGTTGAGATGTGCATGCCCGGCGATAACGTCGACATGGACGTTGAGCTGATCACCCCCATCGCCATCGAGAAGAACCTCCGCTTCGCTATCCGTGAAGGCGGTCGTACCGTTGGCTCCGGCGTCGTCATCGGCATCAACGAGGACTAATTCCTGGGATTTTACAATCCGGACAGGCTCTCCTTTCGGAGAGCCTGTTTTTTTCTTGCATTCCGGAGACATTCGTGGTATGATATAACATCGGTGAAACCGTACATATTGCGCGAAATGCCATTTGCAGCTGGAGGTTCGTCCATGCGGATTCTGCATCTGATCTCCGGCGGCGACGGGGGCGCGGCTTCGAGCCGCGTGCTCAGTCTGCTGGCCGGACTGAAAACAACTGAAGATGTGCGCCTGGCCTGCCTGTCAGACGGATCCCTTGCCGGGGAAGCCCGGGCACGCGGGATCCCGGTCCTTGTGCTGCAGGGCTCCCGTTCGGCTGCGGTGAAGCAGCTAACGAAGACGGTTCAGACGGAGGGCGTTGAGCTCCTGCACTGCCATGACCTCAACGCAAGCCGTGTGGGCTGCCTGGTGGGGAAACGCGCCAATGTGCCAACCGTTTCTACGGTCTATTCCCAGCCGGAATTCGACTGCGGCGGCGGGCTCCTTGCCGCCCTGAAGCGGGAATCCCGGGAACTGCGCGCCCTTCGGCGGGTGGACTTCCGGATCTGCGCCGCCCAGGCCGTTGCGGACGCCCTTCACGAGCACGGCTTCGATCCGAATCGGAGCTTTGTGCTGGCCGACGACGATCCCGCGAAGCAGAAAGAGATCTACGATACCGTGCTGCGCCGGACTGCCCGTGCCGCGGCCCGGGAACGGGACGGCGTTCTGATCTGCGGCGCCTTCGGCAAGGGAAACTCCGGCGATAACGCCATTCTCCAGGCGATGGTGCAGACGATCCGCGACCTGGATCCCGATATGCCCATCTACGCCACCACCCGTTCTGCGGGGAAAACGGCCAGGGAGGCCGAGGTCGGCGCGGTGCATACCTTCTGCCTGTGGAGGATCCGCGGGCGGATGAAAAAAACAGCGCTCTATCTTTCCGGCGGCGGAAGCCTGATCCAGGACGTCACCTCCAATCGCTCCCTGTGGTACTATCTGTATTCCATCCGGATGGCCAAGCGCTGCGGCAATCACGTCATGATGTTCGGCTGCGGCATCGGCCCCGTCCGTCGGAAGGCCAATCGCCGCCTGGCTGCCCATGTCATTCAGAAATACGTTGACCGGATCACCCTCCGGGACAACGCCTCCGCCCGGGAGCTGGAGCGAATGGGCATTCACGGCGTCCCCACCCGGGTGACCGCGGATATGGCCTTCCTGGTTCGGCCCGCTTCTGAGGAGCGGGTGGAGCAGTTCTGCGCGGACTGCTGCGTTCAGGGTCGGATCGACCTCAGCGAACGGATGCTGATCCTGGCGCCCCGCCCCTGGGAGGGCACGGACCGCCATCTGGCGGATTTTGCCGCAGCCGCCCGCCACGCTGCCCGGACTTATGGGCTGCGTCCGGTGCTGCTGGCGATCGAACCGAAAAAGGATCGGGGCGTCTGCGAGCGGATCGCGGCGCTGGCCCAGGAACAGGGCGGGATCCAATGCCCCGTGCTGGAGGCGCCCAAGGACGCTTCCGCTGTGGTGGGGCTGCTCCGCCGGGTCGACGCCGTGCTGGGAATGCGGCTCCACGCGCTGATCTTCGCCGCCGCCCAGGGCACACCCTTTGCCGGGGTGTCCTACGATCCCAAGGTGGCGGGCTTTGTGGAGTACATCGGGCAGGGGCACTGCTGCTCCCTGGAGCAGGTGAGCGCGGAGCGGCTCTGCGCCATGGTGGACGGCCTGATGCAGGCCTCCCGGGAGGAATTCCGTGCGTCCGCCAGGCGGCTCCGGGCCCTGGCCTCGGAGAACTGCGAGGAAGCCCTGGGGCTGATCCAATGAAGAATGAAGCATGAAAAATGAAAAATTGAGGTGTTTTTGGATTTACAAATTCAAAAACGAAGTAAAAGGGGAGAGAGACATTTGAAGCATTCTCGAATTGCTTACACGGTTTCCCGGAAAAATCCGCTGCTTTGGATCGCGGTGATCCTGGCGCTGGCTGCTGCGGTGGGCTTCTTCCTGCGGCTGTCCGGCGGATCCGAGGCAGGCGGGCTTTCGCGATTCTGGTTTGACTGCCTGCTGTGCGTACTGCCGGGCCTGGGGGCGCTCTACTTTGCCTACCAACTGGCGGTGAACGGCAAGGAACGGATCTTCCGCCTCTCCCTGCCCCTCTGGCTGCTGACGGCGGGCGCTGTTTTCCGCGTTTGGAACAGCTTTGCCTGGTATTATGCGCTGCTGCTTACTCTGGCTCTGCTGGGGATCGCCTGGCTTGCCCACGGTATTCTTCGGGGCACCCTGCTCAGCCGCTGGGCACTTGTCCTTCCGGTGGGCCTGCTGCTGGCCGGCGCTGTCCTGCTGCTGGGATTGGCTTCCCCCCTTGCGGAGGATCAGTCCCTGTGGTCCAGCCTGCGGCTGGACGCGGAAGCCCTGCTGCTTCTGGCTTATCTCCCCTTGATCCCGGCCATCCGGAAGCTGGAGGACGGCAAGTACCATCCCACCTGGGGCGACCGCTTTGACGGGCGGCGCATCCGCAGCCTCAGCCCCATTTCCGTGGTGGGCACCTACATCATGCCCGAGCGGAACCAGGCCAACGTCTTTTTCCCGGATAAGTTAGAGATCACGGAGCTGGATAAATACATCCGAGCCAAGCGCGCCGAAGGCTTTGAGCAGTTCGGTATGACCGAGGCCCTGCTGGCGGCCTACGTCCGCACCCTGTCCAAGTACCCCGGCGTGAACCGCTTCATCTCCGGGGAGCGGGTCTACGCCCGGGAGGACGATATCCAATTCTGCATGACGGTCAAAAAGGAGATGACCAAGGAATCCCCGGACACCGTCATTAAGGTACACCTCCGGCCCGGCGACAGCGTGGAGGAGGTCTACCGCAAGTTCCACGCCACTCTGAACGACGCCAAAAAGTCCATGGAGCTGGATTCCAGCCTGGACGGCATCACCGCCCTGTTCGGCATGATCCCCGGGGTGCTGCTGAAATTCGTGGTTTGGCTGCTGAAATTCCTGGACTATTTCGGCCTGCTGCCCCGGCTCATTCTGGAGCTCAGCCCCTTCCACGGCTCCATCTTCTTCACCTCCATGGGCTCCCTGGGCATTCCCGCCGTCTACCATCACCTCTACAACTTCGGCAACCTGCCCCTGTTCCTGGCCTTTGGCCGCAAATACCGGGTCAACGAGCTGGATGACGAGGGGAACACGGTGTCCCGGAAGTATATCGACTACACCTTCAACGTGGACGAGCGCATCGTGGACGGCTTCTACTATGCCACCGCCATCAAGTATTTCCACAAGCTGCTGCTCCACCCGGAGCGCCTGGATGATCCCGACATGGAGATCAATCGGGACATCCCCTAAAAAGTTCTTGTTTTTTGCTTGGAAATCGGCTATAGTATGAAAGATTTCCAATGAGAGGTACGTGTATGAAAAAGCTGAATATCTGTGTCCTGTTCGGCGGCGTTTCCCCGGAGCACGAGGTCTCCCTCCGCTCTGCGGAATCCGTGCTGAACCATCTGGACCCCGAAAAATACAATCTCTATCCCGTGGGCATCACCAAGGAGGGCAACTGGATCCTCTTCGGCGGCACCGACTACGCCGAGCTGCCCACCGGCTCCTGGCGGGATCACCCCGCCAACCGCACCGCAGCCTTCTCGCCCATCCGCGGCCAGGGTCTGCTCTCCTTTGAGGGCGACTACGTGGTCCGGGAGCGGATCGACGTGGTGTTCCCGGTGCTCCACGGGGAGAACGGCGAGGACGGCTCCGTCCAGGGCCTGCTGCAGCTGGCCGGCATCCCCTATGTGGGCTGCCATGTGGCCGCCTCCGCCGCCTGCATGGATAAGTGCCTGACCAAGCTGATCGCCGGTATGACCGGCGTCTGCCAGGCCGATTGGGAGCTGGTCACCCGGGAGCAGCTCCAATCCAACCCGGAGGAAGCGCTGGACCGGGTGGAGGCCCGCTTCTCCTATCCCGTGTTCGTCAAGCCCGCCGGCACCGGCTCCTCCGTGGGCGTGAGCAAGGCCCGGGGCCGGGAGGCCCTGCTGGCTGCGCTGGAAAACGCCGTCCGCTTTGACCGCAAGGTGCTGGTGGAGGAGTTCATCCACGGCCGGGAGGTAGAGGTGGCCGTCCTGGGCAACGGGACGCCCGCGGCCTCCGTCTGCGGCGAGATCGACGCCGGCGCAGAGTTCTATGACTACGAGACCAAGTATATCACCGACACCTCCACCCTGTATATCCCCGCCCGCATTTCCGAGGCGGCCTCGGAGGAGGTCCGGCAGGCGGCTGTGAAGGTCTATCAGGCCATGGGCTGCTCCGGCCTGGCCCGGGTGGACTTCTTCGTGGGCTTCGACGACGAGCGGGTGGTCTTCAACGAGATCAACACCCTGCCCGGCTTTACCTCCATTTCCATGTACCCCAAGCTCTTCGAGGCCAGCGGCATCCCCTATAGCGAGCTGCTGGATCGGCTGATCGCCCTGGCGATGGAGGCCCGGTATGGCCTGTGATTTTCTGCTGAACGTCAAGGGTGTCCAGCAGTATCACGACCAGGAGCCGGACGTCATTGAGCTGACCACCGAGGCCTCCCTGACCGGGGAGAACGGCGTGCTCTTTCTGCGCTATGCCGAGTCGGATCTGACGGGGCTCAAGGGGACGGATACCGTCTTTGAGCTCCACCGGAACAAGGTGGTGCTCCGGCGCACCGGCGCGGTTACCAGCGAAATGATCTTTATTCCCGGCGAGGTACACCAATCCCTCTACAACACCGAGGAGGGCGCTCTGCTGATTACCGTCCGCACCACCGCCGTGGAGGACGAGATGACCCTGACCGGCGGCAGCCTCCACGTATCCTACGATATCACCATCGAGGGCCTGGGCATGGGCCGGATCGACTATTGGCTGTCAGTCCGCCCCAAGCAGCCCCTGTAGCGCCGGCGATCTGCCGGCCCGGGCAGCCCCTGTAGCGCCGGCAATCTGCCGGCCCGGGCAGCCCGTGTAGCGCCGGCAATCTGCCGGCCATCCCTGTGCGAAGGCTGTCGAAGACCCCCTTCCGCGCATATACTAAGGCAGAAAGGAGTATGCCTATGTTGAAGGTTTTGAAATTCGGCGGATCCTCCATGGCCAGCGCCGAGCAATACGCCAAGGTAAAGGCCATCGTGGAAGAAGACAGCTCCCGGGCCGTGGTGGTGGTCTCCGCCGCAGGAAAGCGGAACAAGGACGACCACAAGATCACGGATCTGCTCTACCTCTGCCACGCCCATATGAAATACGGCGTCTCCTGCGACTCCGTGTTCGGCATGATCTCCCGGCGCTACCTGGAGATCCGGGACGCCCTGGGTCTGAAGACCAACCTGGAGGCCGCGCTGGACAAGATCCGCGCCGATATGGAAAACGGAATGTCCGAGGCGGCCCTGGCCTCCCGAGGCGAATATCTCTCCGCCCTGCTGATGGCGGATTACCTGGGCTTTGATTTTGTGGACGCCGCCGACTGGCTGCGCTTCCGCATGGACGGCACAGTGGATCAGCAGTGGTCCTATGAGACCCTGCGGACCCTGGCCAAGGATCGGCACATCGTGATCCCCGGCTTCTACGGCGCCATGGCCGACGGCAGCATCCGCACCTTCACCCGGGGCGGCTCCGACATCACCGGCGCCCTGGCCGCCGCGGCGCTGGACGCAGACGTCTACGAAAACTGGACGGATGTCTCCGGCGTTCTGATGGCGGATCCGCGGATCGTAGAGAACCCGGAATCCATTCCCCATCTGACCTATTCCGAGCTCCGGGAGCTCAGCTACCTGGGCTTCCAGGTGCTCCACGAGGACACCATCTTCCCCGTGGCGGAGAAGAACATCCCTCTGAACATCCGCAACACCAACGACCCCGCCCACCCCGGCACCGTCATCATGGAGCGCTTCGAGGAGGACGAGGAGCCGGAGGACGAGCGCCGCTTTATCACCGGCATCGCCGGCAAGAAGGACTATGCCGTTGTCAGCATTTCCAAGCGGGGCCTCAGCTCTGAGGTGGGGGCTGTGCGGAAGGTCTTTGAGATCTTCGAGAATAACGGCCTGGCCGTGGAGTACACCCCCAACGGCATCGACACCTTCTCCTTGGTGGTGTCCGGCTCGAAGCTGGAAAAGGTGCTCCACAATATTGTAGCCCAGCTCCAGGAGAAGCTGGCCCCCGACGAGATCCAGGTGACCAAGGATCTGGCCATCGTGGCGGCCGTCGGCCGCCGGATGGTCAACCGCCCCGAGATCCCCGGCCGGATCTTCACCGCTCTGGGCCGGGAGGGCATCCAGATACGGCTGATCTCCCAGGGCCCCAGAGAAGCCAACGTGATCCTGGGCGTAGACGGCAAAGACTTCGCACCCGCCGTCAGAGTCCTGTACGACAGCTTTGTGAAATGAGAGAGCTTTTACCGGAAGTTGAAAGTTTAAAATTGAAAGTGAGTGCGACGTTCCAGCTTTCAACGTTCTTCTTCCGCAGATGGTCGGGGGTGCTTGCATGATCGCGGAGAAATCTTATCGTTTTGCGGTTCGAATCGTAAAGCTCTGCCAATAATTGCGTGCCAGCAAGCGAGAGTATATCCTTTCACAGCAGTTGGAGCGGAGCGGAACGAGCATCCGGGCAAACGTAACGGAAGGGCAGCAGGGGCAGAGCCGCGCAGATTTTATTTCAAAGTTTTCCATTGCACTGAAAGAAACCTCGGAAACCAAATATTGGCTTTCTCTGCTGCATGATACCGGGTATCTGAATGACCAGGAATACAACTCGATCCAAAAGGATTGCATCGAAATCGAGAGGATACTGACAAGCATCCTGAAAACAGCAAGAGCGAGGATGGAGTAAGAATCACTGTCCAAAACCTTCAACTTTCAATTCTCAACTTTCAACTCTGAATATAGGGGGTATATTATAATGAAGCAGTACAAAGTCGGCATCCTCGGCGCCACCGGTTCCGTGGGCCGGGAGATGATGAAGATCCTGCTGGAGCGGGAGTTCCCCATCAGTGAGCTGCACCTGTTCGCCAGCGAACGCAGCGCGGGCAAGGTGGTGGCCTGGAACGGCAGACCCATCCAGATCGAGCTGGCCGAGGAGGACGCCTTTGAGGGCCTGGACATCGTGCTGGGCGCGGCGGAAAACGACGTGGCAAAGCGCTTTGCCCCCGCCATTGTGAAGGCCGGCGCCGTGTTCATCGATAATTCCTCCGCCTTCCGGCTCCGGGAGGACGTGCCTCTGGTGGTGCCGGAGGTCAACGCCGAGGACGTGAAGCATCACCGCGGCATCATCGCCAATCCCAACTGCTCCACCATCATTGCCGTCACGGCGGTCAACGCCCTGCGGCAGCTTTCGCCCATCGTCTCCATGGTGGCCTCCACCTACCAGGCGGTCTCCGGAGCGGGGGCTGCGGGCCCGGTGGAGCTCAGCGAGCAGGTGAACGCCGTGATGAAGGGCCAGCCGGTGCAGCCCAAGGTCTTCCCCCACCAGATCGCCTTCAATCTGATCCCCCAGATCGGCAGCGAGCAGGAGTCCGGCTACACCTCCGAGGAGATGAAGCTCCAGTATGAGGGCCGCAAGATCCTCCACCTGCCCGAGATGAAGGTGAGCTGCACCTGCGTCCGGGTGCCCGTGGTGCGGAGCCATTCCATTTCTCTGAATCTGCGCTTCCAGCATCGGCCCTCCGTCTTTGAGGCGCGGCGGGCCATCCAGCACGCCCCCGGCTGCAAGCTGGTGGACGACCTGGGGGAGGCCCAGTACCCCATGCCGCTGGATACCTCGGACCAGGATCTGGTCTTTGTGGGCCGCATCCGTCCCGATCTGACGGACGACGAGGGCCTTTGCCTCTGGTGCTGCGGCGATCAGATCCGCAAGGGCGCGGCAACGAACGCCATCCAGATCGCCGAGCTTCTGATCGATCGGGCCTGAAATACGCATTTATTGGACTTATTCACCGCAGGACAGCCTGGTTTTGGGCTGTCCTGCGGATTTTTTTCCGGGGATCCGGCGATTGTATCAAGGTTTTGTGAGAAAAAGGTGTATTTTGTGAAAAAAATTATTAAAAATTCATGAATTTTTTCTTGCATTCTTTATTTTCTTGTGTTATAATCCAGATGTATCAATATACGTATAACCATAAGTAGCACTATACGTGCAGCCTTTTTCGAATAGGAGGACACTACATTGAAAGTAACGAAGCTGATGCGGCGTGCAACGAGCCTGTTTCTGGTTCTTGTAATGCTGTTCTCGTTCCCTGTAGGAGCTTACTCAGAGGGGACGGGATCTGACCCTGAAGAAGCCCCCGAGATTCCCGAGGGCTACGTTTGGCGCACCCTTTCGGTGGAGCTCGAGCCTTTCGAGGAAGACCGTCTGGAGGATGAGGAGGAGGAAGCTGCCAGGCTGGCGGAAAAGGCCGAAGAGGCCGGCTGGTTCATGGAGCTGATGCTTTCCCATGGGGTCCAGGCGGAGGAAGACGAAGAAGAAGAAGCTTCCGAGCCTTCCATCGTGGTGCGCGGCTGGATGCCCGAAGACGTCACTGCCCGGGCCGAGCTGATCTCCTATTCCGAGGAGGATCTCTATGCGGAGCTGGCGCTGATGCATACCGAGCTGCGCTTCTACGACGGCGAGGGCCGGAGCTGGACGCCGGCTGTCCCGGTCAGCGTGTTTGTTGACGGCGACGTCGTGAGAGAGCTCAGCACTGCCAAGATGGATCCCACGGTCTACATCTACCGGGAAGAAGAGCCGCTGCCCGAGGAACCGGAGGAGCGTCTGTTCTCCGTGGAGGCGTTCTCTGCTGCCCGCACCGACGGCCAGGAGAAGACCTACGAGATCGAGCAGGAAGACGTTCATGTGGATGTCCTTGAGCAGCCGCTCATGAAGGACGACGAATACCCCGACGCGGTTTGCTTCGAGACCGCGTCCGAATCTCTGCGCTTTGCCGTCACTGCCCGCCAGCAGGAGCGCTACTACTCCGCCTCCACCGAAGACGGCAAGACGGAGATCGTTGCGGTCGGCACCCTGCCCAAGGGTCTGAACGCCGCGGTGGCCCCGACCTCTGCCGATCTGGATACGATCAAGGTTCCCGGCCGCGTGCTCATGGGCTGGGATCTCTCCCTGACCCATCCCGAGGAAGCGGACTATCACATCGACGGCAGCGTGAAGCTTGCGCTGCATGATGCCGCCCTGGCCGATGCACAGGACGAGATCTGGGAGCTGCAGCTTTGGCAGCTCCGTGAGAACGAAGCCCCGGTGCGCGTGAAGAACGCCGTGTTCCGCGGCGAGGATCTTCGCTTCTCCGCCGAGGAGCTGTCCACCTATGTGGTGGTGCGGGTCGCAGTGGAAAGATGCCTGACCGCTACGGACGGCGAAAACTATTCGATCCGCGTTTCCTACGACAGCAACGCCGGCATTCCTGCCGGAGCGGAGCTGGAGGTCCGGGAGATCCGTCCGGACGATGCGGAATATGCCAAGTATATGGTGCAGGGCATCGAGTGTGCAAAGGAGCAGCTGCCCTACCTGGATTTCATCAAGCTGTTCGACATCACCCTGCGCGACCCGGAGACGGGCGCGACCTATCAGCCCAACCAGAACGTAAAGGTCAGCATTGAGCTGCTGTCCGACAGTGTGGCGGAGAGCACTGAGGTCAAGGTCGTGCACTTCGGCAAGAAGACCGAGCTCATGGGCTCCTCCGTGAACGAGGACGCCGTATCGTTTGAGACCAGCGGCTTCTCTATCTACGTTGTGATGGGTGTGACCATCGAGAAGACCATCACCGCCGCCGACGGCAACACCTACGAGATCTCTGTGACCTACGACAGGAACGCCGGCATCCCCACCGACGCGGAGCTGAAGGTTCGCGAGCTGGTCGGCGAGGACTTTGAGGAATATCTGAGCAAGACCGCTGAATTCCTGTCCCGCGACGAAGAGCAGCTGGTCTACTCCCGCATCTTTGACATCACCATCGAGAAGGATGGCGTGGTCTACGAGCCCAATAAGGCGGTGTCCGTTTCTATCAAGCTGGTGAACCGTCCTGAGACCCAGGGCGTGCTTCGTGTCGTCCACTTTGCGGACGAGGGCACGGAGCTTTTGGAGAACGAGCTCACCGAGGACGGCACCCTGGAGTTCCAGACTGAGTCCTTCTCCGTCTACGCCATCACCGACGAAGACGGCAACGTTCTTGTCCCCCGTGCTTTCTACGAGTTCTACAACTATAACGGTACCCAGATCCGAAATGACGGGACGCAGATCATCCGTAACCAGGGCAGTCTGATCGCCGTGGAAGACGACGTGGATCAGAGACCCGACGGCTTTATCTTCACCTATTGGTACATTAAGGAAGTCCTGGTGGACGGTGTGCCTGTGGAAGGCGACTGGGGCAGCGAGGTTCTGTTCAACACGCCGATCTCTGTCACCCTCGGCAGTAAGGCGGCCGCTTTCAGCACCGGCGTTGTCGTGCCTCGTGTCAATGGCTCGGACGGCAAGCCCATCAACCATATCACGGTCAGAGTGTATGCCGGTTATACGGATCAGTTTGCATGGGTCTATTTCGTGAAGCCGGACTCCAAGCAGACCATAGCGAAGTCTGTCCCGGTTCCGATTCTTGGAACGGATGAGAACGGCAATCCTGTTACCAGCACAGTCTATGAGATCCCGGATGCGTCGAACGCCGATTACACGGTGGATCCTCAGGGCAGTGAGGGTACGAACTTTACGTTCAGAGGCTGGAGCTTGGTCAAGCCCAGAAGCTTGTACGGCGGTAGTCAGGGGTATTACAGCGAGAGCGAAAACAACAATCGGCCTCTGAAAGAATCTGTGACCTTAAAGGCTAACGATAAGTGTTACCTCTATCCGGTGTTTGCAAAGGGCAACTGGGTGATTTTCAACACGGCGCCCGTCGGCTCCGGCGCGGAGTACTTGAAGCCCATCTTTGTAAAGAAAGATCAAACTGCGGCGAGCCAGAAGCCCAGCGATCCTTCCTGGCGCGGCTACGGCTTCGAGTACTGGACTACGACCCCCACCTTCGACAAGGCGACGGGCACCATTTATCAGTCTATTGATTCCGAGAAGCCGAATTATCAGCCGAAGCCCGCGGAATACGATTTCGGTACGATTATCAGCAATTATCCGAGCTTGTTGGATGAAAAGGGCAGACTCCAGCTCTACGCCTACTGGAAGCCCGGCTATTCCACTTACACGGTCATTTACTGGAAGCAGAAGGGTACCTACCCGGAGAATACGCCGGGCACTGCGCCGGAGAACCGAACCTACGAATTCGAGTCTCAGGTGTCCCGCGAAGCGCCTACGAATTCGACCGTGACCCTGGATCCGGAGGACACGCAGAAGGTCTTCACCGGCTTCCACCATAAGCTGGAGCAGGATAACCCGAATGATCCGCACCGGGATACCGTAAGTGCGGTCGTGGCCTCCAGCGGTGCGACGGTGCTGAACGTGTACTATGACCGCAACGTCATTACCATGAAATTCTACAGCGGAAACAGCGGCGAGAACGGCCCCGGCTACGATTCCCCTGTCTATGATATGACGGCGTATTCTGCTGCGACGAGTGACGATTGGCCGCAATTTGCCTATGTTGACGGTGAGTTTGTTCCGCTGACCAGACAATGGATCATTGTCTATAAGGACGAGTGGGAATATTCGTATTACTATAATACCCGCACTCGTAGCTTTGACAGATACGATAAGGGTTATACAGATGGCAAGTTCTACTATAAGACTAATGGCCAATACTATGAATCGGGGTATACGTATAATAATCCTTACCCGAAAGATGATACTACAAAATACTATTGCTATGATACCAATCAGCGAAATTATTATGAAGTAAAAAGAAAGCAAGACCAGCACTGGGGATGGTATCTGAACGGAGAAGAATATACCGGGACCCGTTATCAGCCGAACAACTCCTTCTGGTACACCGGCTTGTATGGTCAGTCACTGAGTGACTATGGCTATTCCTGGCCGCCCGATATGTATTACTATTATACAACCAGTGGCACAATGGGCGCGAGCTTCCTGGGACAGTTTATCCTGTCAGATGTGAGAGATCCCGAACAAAGGGAGATGCGCCTCTATAAGAATAATACTGTGAAATGCCGTGTTTATTTCTACCTTCAGAACCCGGACGGAACCTATCCTGACGAAACAAGTATTGTCGGTAACGGCTTAGGCGGTACATTCTATTTCTCTGAAAAGTTTGACGGCTACACAGTAACATCTTACCGCCGTACTTACAACTTTAACGGGGAACCGTACAACGGTACGAACTGGAATACCGACGTAAGGCTTGCTGACGGAACATTTAATAGCGTTGCAACAAGTGCTTATTACTACTATCTTGATCTCCATATCCGTTATGCACGCAAAAACTATTCCATCAGCTACTTCGACGCTTCCGACGGTCTGCCGCTGGCAACACAAATCAGCGACCCCGATGGCTCCATTGTGCAAAAGGTTGATAATGTGCTCTACGGCTCCGGTATCACCGAGTATTATCCCGATGAGGACTTTGTCCCTGCGTCCAAGACCCCCGGCTGCAACTTCAACGGCCGCTGGTACTCCGATCAGGATATGAACAAGCAGATCTTCTTCGGCGAAAAAGACGAGGATAAGCTTCAGTACTACATTGATTTGAAGTCCGGCGAGAAGATCTATACGGATAAGGTCGCCAGCCAGGAAGAGATAGATGCCTACGCCGGAGAACGTGATTACGCGATGGATCCCTGCGAAGAGATCACAGAGGGTATGCCCAACCGGAACCTGGCGGTCTACGCCGGCTTCTCCTACACCTGGTATTGGATCAAGGTCAATCCCAACTTCGGCGCTCTGACCGGAGAGAATGAATCCACCTACTTCTGGGAGAAGTACGGCGAAGTGGTTGAAAACTACCAGGATCCGACGAGGGATTTCGTCGTGGACAATAAGAACGGTACATACTTCTATCACTACGACGAGTTCAACACTGCGGATCCCAACGGCCTCCAGCCCGCAACCAGAAAGGCGTACTATGTTCCCATTGAAAAGGATGAGAACGGCAACATCACCAACGAGGACGTCAGCTACGACGGCAAGAAGTACCGTCCCGTGGATCCCACAAGCGAGTATGAGGGCTATGAATTCAACGGTTGGTACAAGGTGAATGAACAGGCTGCGGCCGGCCAGAAATACACCCCCTACAACTTCAACGAGCAGATCACGGGCAACCTGACCCTGCAGGCCATGTGGAGAACCAAGGGTACCTACCACGTCTACTACAGCAAGGATCACGCGGTGGATATGAACGGCAGCCCCGTGGAGAATCTGGATGTATACGGCACCTGCCCTGTGGATGACCTTGGCTATGCCCACGGCTCCACCATCATTGTCAAGCCCAGCAACATGACTGCGATGGATCCCGGCGATACCGAGACCCTGTATCAGTTTGTCGGCTGGTATTTCAACAACGAGGTTGCTGCGGCCAACGGCGTTTTGACGGCGAATATGTATCTGGCCGAGCAGAACCCCGAATCCACGGATCCGAAAGCCCCCTATAACACCTTTATCCTCTATCCTGTGTTCCGCACCGCGACGGACAGCAGCTCCAGCGGCGGCGAGACCTCTCTGATCCTCGACGCAAATGGCGGTAGTCAAAATGACAAATACAAGCTTCCCCCCGACATTGCTAAGTACAGCGACGACGGCAAGCAGGTGTTGTTCACAAAGCAGCTGCTGCTGAACATGGACGTGCAGATTCCTGTGACGCTTCCTGAGGATCAGGGCGGCGGCAACGTCTTCGTAAAGGATAAGGCGGAATTCCAGGGCTGGGCCTTCAACAAAAACGCGAAGACGCCTGCATTCCTCGAGAGACAGATCGTCGGCGTGGATAATAACGACGGCGGCGGCTTCGACGGCAACGGAAATATCCTCTACGCGGTCTGGCGTATGACGGAGGTCTCTGTGAAGATCCGTCTGAGAGACGCGAATGACCTTTCTGCCATTTCCGGCGCCCGCTTTACCCTGCAGGATGCGAACAATCAGGAGATCGAGGGCATCGAGGGTAATCTGGTTTCCAATAGCGATGGCTGGGTGGCAAAGGGCGATACGATTGTCTACAATCTTCCCACGCCTTCCGTTCCCAACCAAGTTTTGACCTACAATCTCGAGGAGGTCCTTGCGGCGAATGGTTATGTGCCGCTGGAGCCCTCCAATGTGGTGATTCTCATTGACTACACCGGCAATGTCAGCTACGGCCCCAGCGAGGACGAGCAAACCGATGCCCTGTTCCAGTCTGAGGACGAGACCTATCTGATCACCATCGAGGAACGCCCCGCTATCTGCAAGATCTTGGACGGCAACGTGGAGAAGCTCTTTGCGACTCTGAATGATGCGGTCAGCTACATCGAAGGCAATATGTCTGAAAAGACCGGAGCCATCCAGATGATCAAGGATTACGCGATCCCCGATACGGAAGAATTGACTGATCTTGTCAAGATCGTAAATTCCGAAAAAGTGACCCTTACCACTGCTTCCAAGGACGATGACAGGAACCCCTATGTGGGTACCGGTGCGATTGCTGCCACGGTTTCCCGCGGTGCATCCGGAGACAGCCTCTTCACCGTAGAAAACGGCAGCCTCAGCCTGGAGAACATCATCCTGGACGGCACCGGCTACACCGGCCTCAGCAACGGCGGCCTGGTCTATGTGGACGGAAGCGGCAAGCTGACGGTCAACGGCGGAGCCCAGCTGATCAATTCCAGGGTCAACGGCGACGGTGGTGCCATCTATCTCGCCGACAACGCTGAAGCGACTGTGACGGCCTGCACCATTACCGGCAATAAGGCCGCCAACGGCGCCGGCATCTATGTCTCCGGCGCTGCGAAGCTCAGTATCTCCGGCAACATCGATTTCGGCGGCGACGGCATTGAAGGCAATACGCTGAGCACAACTGCCGGCAACTTCAGCACCACGGCGATCACCGGCACCAAGCCCACCAACGCGGGTATGTCGTATCCCTACGGCCGCCAGGATATCTACCTGGCCGAGGATGGAGACGGACCCAAAACGCTCTTTGTCACCGATGAGCTCACCGGCGGCGACGGCACCATCTGGGTCTGGGCTGCCAGCGAGACCCATTACGGCATGAACAACGACTTTGCTGTGTGGGATAATCCCAAGGCACTCGACGACGATGCCCGTATTGACACACTCCACGCGTTCCGTAATGCCCGTGAGGACGGCGCCACTGCCTGCGGCTCCAAGTACCTCACCGGTGAAGTAGGCTCCAAGAAGTTTTGGATCGCCTGGACGGGCGGCGTGAACGTCAACTTCAAGAAGACGGACGGCTTCGGCGAGAAGCTGGCCGGTGCCAAGTTTGCACTCTTCAGTGATCTGGAGTGCATGAATCCCATTGGGCTGGATGGAACTCCTGTTACTGCTGTTTCCGGCGAAGATGGTGTTGTGACCTTCGAGATGGTCTCCAGCGGCATCTACTATATGCAGGAGACCGTTGCTCCTGGCAATTTTGACAACAACCCCAACACCTATGTGCTGCTTGTGGGTAAGGAGTACATGACGATCCCCGTCGAGGGCGGCAAGACCTCCGCCGACTGGACGAGAGCTCTGGCCGGCAGCCTCTCCGGCATCAAGCAGGAGGAGATCGACGCCCAGCGTGCGGCCTACAATGATGTCTTTAACGACGCGGAAACCTACGGCGAAACCTACAAGCGTGAGCAGACCTTCTACGTGATCTTCCAGCTCGACATCGTAAACCACACGCATTATGTCACGACGCCTGACATCGCTCGCATGGGCATCGTGAATGTCTGCACCATCTTGCGTCCCGTGATCCTCAGCAAGATCAACCCGCTGCTTCAGCCTCTGACCGGTGGCAAGTTTACGCTCCGCAGAATTGACGGCGTGGAGGTCAAGAACGATAATTGGAGCTCCGAGGATTGGAATTCGGATGAGTCCGGCGTGTTCTTCGCAGGTATGCTGCCGCTTGGCACCTACCTCCTGGAGGAGACCCAGGCCCCGACGAATCCCCGCAATGCCGGCGAGACCTTCAGCGTTCCGAAACACTACTATGTGTTCCAGGTGACGGAGAACGGCATCATGGGCTTCAAGAAGAACGCCGAGGGCGAGGACGTATTTGCACTGACCAACACGATCACCGAAGCGACAAGTGAAAAGTACGAGATCAACAAAGAGACTCCGGAACCCTGACCAAAAATCTATGGAACAAGCCCGGGAGGGAGCGATCAAACATGAAACGAAAACCGAATAACGTTTTGCGCTCCCGAACGGGCGCATCCATCACCTTCGCCCTGCTGCTGTTTCTGGCCTGCGCGGTGGTTGGAGCATTGGTGCTTACAGCCGGATCCGCCGCAGCCGGACGCGTCAGCAACCTGGCGCAGAGCGACCAGCGCTATTACAGCGTCAGCTCTGCCGCCGGCCTGCTGGCCCAGGAGCTCAGCGGGAAAACGGTTAAGATCGTCCAGGAGCGTGAGGTCACGACTGACGTTACCACATCCTACAAAGTGGATCTCGGCAGCACCGGCTCAGTCGTCACCCCCGTCGGCGAATCCACAACGACCAGGGAAGCCAGCTACAAAACCAAGGTGAACGATTTCCTTATCACGGATTATCTGTCGAGCTACGACCCCAATCATGATGTGGAAGGAACGGCGCTCAGCGCCGACGCGCAGGCCAGCTTCCTGAATGCGCGTGCCGCGATCCTGCTCTTTGGCAAAGACGGCAGCGAGATTCTATGCTGCAACGACAGGGCCATGAAGGCATCCATGAAAACGGGTACTGAGCAAAGCGGCGAGTTGGCGTTGTATCATTCGATCAGCATGGCGGACGGCACGGCGGATGATTACGATCAGCTGACGGTTACGGGTAAGTACTACGTTCAATCCGACGGCACCATGATCTTTACGTTGACGAATCAGGGTGATGCGAATGAACGTTATTCCCTGCGTATTACGCTGACGCCCACGATCAACGAGACTCAGAGCGATAAAACGACCGAGAGCACCAGCCGATCCTATACGGATAACGGATACACGGAAACGGTGACCACCGTTACCACCACCGTCAAGACCTCCGAAATCACTTGGGCTGTTTCCGGCGTGGAAAAGGTTGTTTCCTGAGGTGACCGATATGATGAAAAAAATGAGATCCAGACTCCGCAGTCAAAACGGCGAGAGCATTTCCGAGGTTCTGGTTGCGGTCTTGGTTTCCATGGTTGCGCTGACCATGCTTGCGCTTATGATCACAGCCACCACCAAGATGGTGATCAGAAGCCGTACAAAAATGGATGAGTATGTCAAGGGTAGTAACGAGCTTGTCGAAAAGGACGGAGCGGCCTTGAACGGCACCGCAAGCTTCTATCTTGTGAAGGATGACTCGTTGACAGCGCTCCGCCTGACGGATACGTCTGAGAGCAACATTCCCACCCGGTATTACGTCAATGACAGCCTCGGAAATGTGACGGTCATTTCGTATAAGAAGGGGACCACATCATGAAACAGAAAAATCAAAAACGGAACCGCGGTGGCTTTACCCTTGCGGAGACTCTGATTGCCGTCTTGATTTTGACGATGGTTGCTGGGATCGTAGCGGGTGGTATTCCTGCCGCCCGGAACGCACTGGACAAAGCGGTTGACACTTCCCACAGCCAGCTGTTGCTTTCTACGACAATGACCTCCCTCCGCAATGAGCTTGCCATGGCCAGATCCATTACCTGCGCGAGCGAGCCGGATGATGACGATGAATCCGTAGCAGAGGATCCCGCAGCCAGAAAGATCATTTCCTATGTGGATTCCTCCGGCGCGGTGTGCACCCTGCAGTCCGAGGACGATGGGATCTACGTGGCAAAGGAAGCGTCTCCGGACATTTCCTCCGACGTGTACCACCCCCGTATTCCCCAAAGACTATTGGTTTCCGAGCAGGCGGCAACAAAGAATCTCTACGCCGCCTTTACCAGCGCAAGCTATAACAACGGTATCGTGAAAATCGAGGGTTTGAAAGTCTGCAAAAAGCAAGGAGATTCCGAGCTGGTTCTTTCAGATCTGGGTGACGTGGCCTTCGAAATCGAGGTCATTGGCAGGAAAGGCTGATTCGGTGACAGGTGATGATTATGCGAAAAATTAGATCAAACAAAGGTTTCTCATTGGTTGAGGCGCTGTTCGTAGTTGCCATCATCGTGGTTTTGGGCACCGTCATTATTATGAGTATCGTCGATCATATGCGCTCCATGGAGAAGACAGAGAACGACGGTTACGCAAAGACGATTTTCATTGCCGCGCAGAACCACCTAACGATGGCGGACCACGAGGGCTTCCTTGGCCGTACCAAATTTGGTAATGAAGACGAAGAAAACACCGGCGTGTACTATTATCGCGTGGATAATCACGTCAATGAATTCAATGACAAGGAGTCCGTACTGGATCTGATCCTGCCCTTCGGCTCCCTGGATGAAACAGTCCGCTCGGGCTGCTACATTGTCCGTTATCAGAAGTCCTCTGCAAAGGTTCTTGACGTCTTCTATTGGAAGAGCGAGGGCCGCTATTCCTACGACTACCAGGACGGCGACTATCGTGCGCTGCTTAACGTCGTTAAGTCCGATCCGGATGAGCTTCGTAACTATAACGGCGCTGTCATCGGTTACTACGGCGGCGCGCAGATCGAGGAAGAGCCCGGCAGAAAGCTGAATCCTCCCCAGATCCAGGTGACCAACGCTGAGACCCTGTCCGTGAAGGTGACCAAGACGATCGAATACACCGACGAGAAGATCATTCTTGCTGTTCGCGGTGAGACCAGCGGCGTGCTGAAGCAGCTGACGCTCTACAACGACGGTGACGGGGGCAAGGGCTACTACGAAATTCTGCTGGACTCTATCACCGGTCTTGAGACGAACCATCACTTCTTCAAGATCAATACTGAATCCGGATGGAACGGCGATGGGGATTTGATCCCCGGCGAGAACATCTCCATTTATGCCGTGGCGTACAACAGTGTGCTGTATTCCAACGTGGCCTTCAGCTCCACCCAGGTTACCAACAGCCTGTTTGCCGAAGGCAATACGGCATCCTTGGGCGTACTTCCCGATAAGATCACCATTTCCAATATCCGTCACCTGGAGAATCTGGATGCCCGGATCTCCCAATACGGCGCAGCGGCGGATGCTACCATTAATGCAGAGCAGACAGTCAACCTGGATTGGACTGAGTTTGCCAATGCTGTGGATGACGTGGATCCCTGCAAGGTTCGCGTGTTCGACAAGAATGCCGCCAGCAGCACGCCTGCCTATTCCGGCGACGGCAGTGAGTTTACCGGCGGATATGAGCCCATCAGCCCCAGCTACACGCTGTTCTATGACGGCAAGAATCATACGATTTCCAATGTGACCATTAACGTGACCGGTGATTACAGTGCGGCTGGATTGCTTGGCAATCCCACCGGCGCGATGCATATCACGAATCTTCGACTCCAGGACTTCCGTGTTTCCGGTTCGGAAGCCGGCACGCTGGCAGCCAACCTGGTTCAGAGTGAAGTTCGCAATGTTCTCGCCTGCCAGAGTAAGGAAGCAACCCGGGATGCCAACGTGCTTGCCAGCAGCGGCAACGCGGGCGGCCTGGTCGGCACTGCGGATGGCACCTATTTTGAGGCCTGCGCTGCCGCGGTCTATGTGAACAGCGCAACGCAGAATGCGGGCGGCCTGGTTGGCCAGACGAAGAACAGCGGCTTGATCACCGGCTGCTATTCCGCGGGTTATACCGAGGGCGGCGACTACTACAAGCCCACCGATGATGGCCTCTCCACTCCTATCTACAGCGTCCTTGCGGGCACGAACGCCGGCGGTCTGGTGGGTGACTGCAGCACGAAGATCACCTACAGCTACTCTACCTGCTCCGTCATGGGCGAAGCGGTTGCCGGCGGCCTTGTGGGCATTACCGGCAAGGTCATCGAAGACAGCTACTGCACCGGCCTTGTGGGCGGCTCCACGGGCACCACGAAGGGCGCCTTTGTCGGTCAGCTGAGAGTTGATACCAACGCGGCCGGCGAGGGTCACGAAAATTACTACTTCTCCATCATCAACTACGGGATCGGCGCGGTCGGCCTGGTGGGTGAGGATGCGGACGCTTCCCGGATCTACGCCTTCGACCGGAGCACCAAGACCTATCGTATGTTCGTCTCCACCGGTGCGGATGGCGACGAGCGCACGCCTGCGAATCCCTATGATGATACACTGGTGGCCTATTACCAGGGCGGCTTCAACCTCAGAACCGTCAAGCAGCTGGGCTATGTGAATGATAACTTTGAGGGAAGCTATGACGCCCTCGAGACGAAGGACTTTGTGGATGCCCACTACGGCGACTGGCCCGCTCCGGAAATACTGATCGTCAACGTCCCGAACTGATCGCCCGAGAACAGACGCGATGCTCCGAAGCAAAGCGACACGTATGTAAATCAAAAACCGGAACCACCCATGCGGTGGTTCCGGTTTTTACTTGGCTTCAGTTTTTCGGTGGTTCCGGTACATCGTTGGTGCCGGCGCTTGCTTTGATCGGATCAGAGCTCTGAGGAATCTTCCTCGACGTTCATTTTCTCCTTCATGCGGAGCTTGTTCTTGTACATGGCGTGGTCTGCGCGGTCGAAGACGGAGTTGTATTCATCGCCCTGCCGGTAGACGCTCATGCCCACGGCGGCGGAGTATTGCTGCCAGGGCTGCTCGTATAGCTCGTCGTCGGATTGGTGGGAGAAGCGCTCTAAGAGCTGCTCAAAGAGCATATCGCGATTCCTGTAGTCTTCCCCGGTCAGAACCACCACAAACTCGTCTCCGCCGATCCGGTAGACAGGCGAATGGGAGAAGGCCTCGCAGACGATCCCGACGGTTTCAATGATGTATTTGTCGCCGAACTCGTGGCCGAATTGATCGTTGATCTGCTTCAGCCGGTTGATATCCACCATCACTAGGCCGAACTCGGCGTTGCCGCCGTCTATCGCGTTCTGCAGCTCCACGGTCTTTTCCCGGTAGGCGGTGTTGCTTCTGACCTTTGTCAGCGCGTCCACAAAGACCTGGTTCTGCAGGCCCTCGTTTTCCTGCTCCGTGGTCAGGATCTTAGTCACATAGCCCCGCATATCCTCCGCCAGCTTGGTCATGGCGTTGGAGAGGGAAAGCACCTCGTTGTTGACCTTGATGTCGGGGGGCTGGAAGACCAGCTCCTCCGGGTTGGTTTTCCCATCGGAGTTTTTGGCGAAATCGGTGACGCTCTTTTCCAGCGTCAGCAGGGGGGAGGTCACATTCTTCCGCATCCAGAGCAGCATCAGAATGATGAAGACCACCGCAGACAGGAAAATAAGACTGATGTGAAGGGAGATGCTCCGGTAGACTTCCTCGTTCAGATCCGTCAGCGACAGATCCACGCAGAGCAGGCCGTAGCACTCGCCGCTGGAGGTATACATGGGCTTGGCAAGGGTGTAGTCAATGCCCCATGTGGATTCGTTGCGGAAGAAGACGGTTTTTTCCTCGGTGAGGATCTCCCGGAATTGATCGACCACGTGCTGGTCATACCAGCCGGGCTCCCCGTCGCCTAAATGGAGCACGTCCTGGGGCACGTTTTCTTTTTCCCAGGTGGAGTTGGCCGTGCAGATCACTCTGATCTGGACCGGATCGTTGGGCTCCAGCACCTTCATTAGATAGATATAGTGCACATCCTGGAATTGGTCGATGAAATTGTCCAGAAAGCTCTGAAACGTGCGGTATTTTTCCGATTCGACCCCGGTCCTGGCACACTCCGCCATGTCGTCGTGGTCGATCTGCGCTTCAACGAAGTTTTCTACGCTGGTCAGCTCTTTCTCATAACGGGAATACATGGAGGAGGTGTACAGCAGATAGGTCGCAACGGACAGGATCAGACTCAAGACCAGGAAAAACAGCGCGCAGGCAGTGGAAATGCTGCGGCGCAGCGGACATATAACCATGCACATACCCCCTTGCGATGAGCGGTGCGATACTCTGCGCGGAATATACACCACTCTCATCTTATCATAACATGGAATCGCCTTGAATGCAACACATTTGTTTCGCTTTGCGTGACTTGTCCTGCCTGGATTGCCCCGGCTTGGCTCCCAAAACGGGCCCTTTTTCTCCCGAATCAAGCCCTTTTCGGTTGCATTTTTTTCCGGCTTCTGGTACAATAGGAAAGACTTGAACGGAAAGCGGGGGATCCCTATGCAGGAGCTCAGCTCCTCCAACGCACTTGTTCTGCTCATGGCAGCCATGCTGGTTTGGGTCTGCGTCAATATTCTGATCTCCGCCGTCCGGCTGAACAGAGCCTGCCAGCTCATTCCCAGCCGCTTCATCTACCCCTCCAACTGCAAGCCGGAGCTGTGCCGGGATGTGCTGGGCTTCATCCGCTTTATCACGCCCCGGCTGATCGTCTTCGGTCTGCTGGGCCTGCTGCTGGCGGTCTTTTTCGTGGTCAACGAAATGACAGGCTTGCTTTCCGCGCTTCCCGCCTGGTTTTCCGACGGGGTCGCCCTGTTCCTGTTTGTACCCCTGTTCGTCTGGTACGTCATTTTTATCAACAAGGCCGCCAAGCGGTTCTGGTAAGGAGGATCCCATGAAAAACCGGAAAATTGTCATTCTCGACGGCGAGCGCACCAACCCCGGCGATCTGAGCTGGGACGCGCTGCGGGCGCTGGGCGATCTGACCGTCTATCCCGCTACTGCGCCGGAGGAGCTGATCTCCCACATCGGAGACAGCGAGATCGTCATCCTGGATAAGCCTGTCATTTCCCGCCAGGTCATGGAGGCCTGTCCCTCCGTGAAGCTGATCACCCTCTTTGCCACCGGCTTCAACCACATCGACATCGAAGCTGCCCGGGAGCTGGGGATCACCGTGAGCAATGCCCCCGGCTATTCCTCCTGGGCCGTCTCCCAGCTGGCAGCCGCCCTGCTGTTGGAGATCACCACCCAGGTGGGGCAGCACAGCCAGGCCGTCCGCCGGGGCGAGTGGAAGGACAGCTCCTATTTCTGCCGGATCGCCCCGGGCTTGACGGAGATCGCCGGAAAGACCGTGGGCATCATCGGCTACGGCGGGATCGGTCAGGCCTTTGGCCGGATCATGAAGGCCATGGGCGCGGAGCTGCTGGTCTATTCCCGCCATACGCACCCCGAGCTGGAGGACGAGCACACCCATTATGTGAGCCTTGCCCGGCTCTACGCGGAATCCGACATCATTTCCCTCCACTGTCCCATGAACCCGGACAGCGCCGGTATGATCAACCGGGACACCCTGGCCGCCATGAAGGACGGCGTCATTCTGATCAACAGCTCCCGCGGCGGTCTGATCGTGGAGGAGGACGTGGCCGCGGCCCTGCGGAGCGGCAAGCTGCGGGCGCTGGGCCAGGACGCCTTCTCCGTGGAGCCCATCACGCCGGATAATCCGCTGCTGACTGCGCCCAATACCTTCCTCACCCCCCATATGGGCTGGGCGCCCCGGGAGACCAGAGCCCGGCTGATCGAGTTGGTGGCGGAGAACGTCCGCAGTTTCCAGGCAGGCAAACCGCAGAACGTGGTCAACGGTGTGGGCTGAGAGCCCACACCGCTGCCAGAGCCGCAGACGTTGTATTTTTTTGTTGTAATAACATACTATTATAGTAGGTAAATGCTGAAGGAGGAAGCACCATGTCCACCACGAACCATGAGGAAGCCCGTGGGCCGGAGAAGCCCGGCTCCGCGCTGATCCGAAAAATCGCGGAAGATCTGGAGGAGATCCGGGTCCCCACCGGCCGGGACTGCGTGGGCCTGCGGGCCCGGGCGGAGCGTATGACCGACCTGCTGATCGACGCTATGTTCCCCTGTCACGCCGACGTGGCGGACGTGGACGCCGCAGAGCGGCTGGAGCTGGCCGCCGCCCTGCTGGACGTCTGCCTGCGTCAGGTGGAGATCCCGGATCCGGACGCGGTCACAGACGCCCTGTTCCGCGCCCTGCCCGACCTGCGCCGGCAGCTGGGCACCGACCTGGAGGCGGCCTATCGGGGCGACCCGGCGGCAGCCAGCCTGGATGAGATCCTGCTCTGCTATCCTGCATTCCGGGCCATCGCCACCTATCGCCTGGCCCATATCCTCTATCAGAAGCGCGTCCCGCTGCTGCCCCGGATCATGTCGGAGTACGCCCACCGGCGCACCGGCATTGATATTCACCCCGGCGCGACCATCGGCGACTATTTCTTCATCGACCACGGAACCGGCGTGGTGATCGGCGAGACCTCCACCATCGGCCGGGACGTGAAGCTCTATCAGCACGTCACCATCGGCGCCAAGAGCTTCGAAGTGGGGCCGGACGGCGCCCTGGTCAAGGGCGTCAAGCGGCACCCCGATATCGGCGACCGAGTGGTCATCTACGCCGGGGCGACGATCCTGGGGGGCGATACGCAGATCGGCGACGACTGCACCATCGGCGGCTCCGTCTGGCTCACCCACTCCGTCCCCGCCGGCACCCTGGTCCTGTCCCGCCCCGCAATCACCACCGAGTCCGGCCAAACAGAAGGGGAGAAGTGACCGCCTGCCACCCCCTGTAGGGGCGCACAGTGTGCGCCCGCCCCCTCGTAGGGACGACACTCTGCCGTCCGCATCCCCGCAGCGGCCACCCACCCCCGCCGTAGGGGCGGCTCTTACCCCACGAGGGGTGAGCCGCCCGGTTTGCGAAGCAAACAATCGCCCGACGGGCGATCCAACCAGGGGCGTTGTTCGAACCCGCCCGCATCGTCGGAACGCTCGGGGAGTCGGGGACGCCGCCCCCTACGCGGGGAACACCGTTCCATATCGTAGCGCGGGCTATTAGCCCGCATACCCATGTCCGTTGTTCGAACCAGGTCGCGGCGTCGGAACCCGGCAGGATTTGCCTCCGGCAAATTGCGTTCGT
>JAEEZZ010000097.1 GCA_016292255.1 Oscillospiraceae bacterium | reverse complement strand
GGGGCAGAGCACGAACAGATGCTTGCACGCTCCGACGGATATATGACAGCCTGGATGCTTTATCAGCTCACCGGTGACGCGGAGGCGGGCTCGGTATTCCAAGGGGAAAACGCGGAAATCCTCCGCAATGCCAACTGGCAGGACGTGGAGAAAAACCGTTGAATGGAAAGAAATGCTGCTGCGCAACAAGCAATTGCACGAAAAAGATTGGCGGTGAAAGGATTTGAAGCCGAAAGCGGTATTGTTCGATCTGGACGGAACTTTGCTCCCGATGGATCAGGATGCATTCACCCGTGGCTACTTCAAGCTCCTGGCAAAGAAGCTGATTCCCCACGGCTATGAACCGGAGAAGCTGGTCAAGGCGATCTGGCACGGTACAGCTGCAATGGTCAGGAATGACGGCTCCTGCACCAATGAGGAAGCTTTCTGGAACGACTTTGCGAATCTCTATGGCCCCAAAGCACACGCGGATCGTCCGCTTTTTGAGGAATTCTATGCTGTGGATTTTCAGGAAGCCAAGACATTTTGCGGCTTTACGAAAGCAGCATCTGAAACGGTCGCAATGCTGAAGTCAGCGGGAATACGGGTCGCTTTGGCCACCAATCCGATCTTCCCGGCGATAGCGACAGAGAGCCGCATCCGCTGGGCAGGCCTCAGACCGGAAGATTTTGAACTGTGCACCACCTATGAGAACATCGGCTACTGCAAGCCAAATCTTGACTACTACCGGGAGATTCTGCGTCGATTGCATCTGTCTGCGGAAGACTGCATCATGGTGGGCAACGATGTTCGCGAGGATATGATAGCCGGACAGCTTGGCATGAAGACCTTCCTGCTGACAGACTGCGTCATCAATCCGGAAGACCGGCCCACCGACCAATGGCCGCACGGCGACTTCGCAGCCCTGCAAGGGTATTTGAAGGAGGAACTGGACCTATGCTGAGTTATGAAGCCATGCAGGCGTCGGAGCTTCTGCCCTGCGCCGATCTTGCTGCCCGTGCCTTTGGCGATTATGAATACTTTTCCATCTATGTGCCGGAGGATAAAAAGCGGCAGCGGTTTCTTCGTGCTTTGCTCTGGTCGGAGTTCCGATCCAATCAAAACAGCGCTGCGTTCTTCACAGCAAAGAAAGACGGAAAACTTGCCGCCGTCGCTATGCTCTGCGCGCCGGACTATCGGAAGCCGTCCGATGGACAGTATCTCCGAACCGGATATCTCTCCGCAATGTTTCACGGCGGCGTACGAAATGTAAATGCCTGGAATGAGATGGAGAAGCAGGCCGGCGCACCGTGTCACAGCCTGACGGGCAACACCTGGTATCTGAGCCTGCTCACCGTGGATCCGGCTTTCGCCGGTCACGGCATCGGGAGCGGTATGCTGCAGAATTGCCTGATTCCTTATGTCCGGCAGCAAGGCGGGACAGCCCTGTGCCTGTTCACCAATTCTCGCCGCAATCGCTTGTTCTATCAAAAGAACGGCTTCACAGAGTTTCACGCCCAGCAATTTTCCTACAACGGAAAGCAGATTGGCAGTTGGAGTTACTCAATGGAAATCAAATGACCATCCACATCGAAAGCCGGCAGGCTGGGAGGATTCTCCCGGCCTGCCGGCGCTTCGTATTTGCCGGAACCCTGACGCGGGTCATTCCGTCTCCGGCGCTGTATTCATCCTTCGATATTTATCCGGCGTCATCCCGTACAGCTCCTTGAAGCTGCGGATAAACTGGCGGGTATCCTTATAGCCGATTTCATCACAGATGTGATCCAGTTTCCAGCTCTTGGTTTTCAGCAGCTCGGCTGCCTTTCGCAGTTTAAAATCCTTGACCGTCTCGGAGAAGGACCGTCCGGCCTGCTCCTGAAACATACGGCTCAAATAGGATTCATTGTAGTGAAACTCCGCAGCCAGATCATGGAGCGTCACGGTGCGATAGTGATTGTACATATAGTTAATCATGTCAAGCAGCCGCTGATCCCGAAGCGCAATGCTGTAGAGGGGCTGCATCGTGTCCATATACCTTTGAAGAATATAGGTGATGAGGCCGGCTGCGGCACCCTCCATCAATTCCTTGCGGTAAGGAAGCGCCAGCTTTTGCTGCTCATAGAGGAAGAGCAGCATGTTTTCCGCGGCAGGATCTTCCCCGCACTGAAAACTGATGGGATAGATCATGGTGGGCAGATGCGGGATGCTCATCTTCACAAAGTGGCTGAGCCGGATTTTCATGGTAAGACACAGCGAGTTGCCTACTGCAATGAGCTGGTGCCTGTTGGGAACCGGGACCAGAATAAAGCTCCCTTCTTGCTGGATCACCTCGTTTTCACCGATCCTGTGAATGCAGCTTCCCCGCAGCACGTAGGCGCATTCCACAAATTCGTGGGCGTGTGTGGGGATCTCAATGTAACGGAGCAGCTTTTCCACGGCGACGTCCGAATCCGCAGGCATGAAATCCGCTTCCGTCAGCCCGGTCGTTCCGTATTTTTCATGGAAGGAGGCTACAATCTGGCCCTGCTCCCGCAGTGCAGGCGGGTTGTTGATGGTTTCCAGGGTATGCGGGTCGGTCCCATGGGTCATCAAGTATAAGTATTGCCCGTGACGAAGCATGGTCCCCGTTCGACAAAAAGAATCATATCCTGCCTGCTCATAGGGATCCAGCCTGGACAGCTCCTGAATCAGAGATTGATAGTCTGCCAAAGTATCCCTCCGTTCCTGCGCATCATTGCTTCTGGGATATTTCTATTATATCTTCTCAAAAAGCAAAATTCAACCCATCGAATACGTAAAACAGAGGCGTTTTTTTATTTTTGTGATTGCGTATAATAGAATCAGAACAAAGGAGAAAGGAGCTTGAACATGGGAAAACGGCTGAACGATCTGAAATGCACGCTGATCCAGAAAGCGGTCTATGCAAAGCTCTATAAGGGGCACAAGCCCAACGAGTGGGAGCCATGGCATGCGCCGGAGTTGAAGAAGCTGCCCAGCGGCTTGATCTGCCGCAGCGACGTGAAATACGGCGAGACTTATCCAAACAGCTTCGCGGATATCTGGTATCCGGACGACAGCGGAGAGAAACGACCCGTGGTGGTGTACTTTCACGGCGGCGGCTTCATCTTCGGCAACAAGTCCTCCGGCGACCCGCTGCAGACCGGCGGAGGCGGGGTTGGAAAGCTGGAAGCCATCGTAAAAGCGGGGTATATTCTCGTGAATGCGGATTATGCTCTGGCGCCGCAGTACCGGTTTCCGGTGCCGATCCGGCAGACGGACGAGCTGTTCCGCTATCTGATTGCGCATCAGGAAGAGCTGCATCTGGATCTGTCTCACGTCTGCCTTTCGGGAGGAAGCGCCGGAGCCAATATGACGGTCATTTACGCCGCCTGCGTCTGTAATCCCGATTACGCTGAGCTGCTCGGCCTCGATCCCGTGATGACAAGGGAAAACCTGAAGGTGCTGGCTATCGACGAGGCCGCGCTGGATGCAAGCGTATTTGACGGCAATATGTACGCCATGCTGGGCTGTGCTACCGGCGCAAAGCGCAATACGCCGGAGGCCGTGGCGATCCTCAACGCGAAAGCCTATCTCCGCGACAGCTTCATTCCAAGCTGGATCAACGCCTCCAACGAGCCCAACGACGAGACCGGCTACTTTATCACCGAGGGGCGCGGCCTCAAAAAGAAGCTGGATGAGATCGGCGTCCCCAACGACCTGGTCTTCTTTCCCGGAGCGAAGCTGCCCCACGGATACATGGATCAAATGGACGCGGAGCCGCATGCGAAAGAGGCCTTTGACCGGATGATGAAGTTTATAAAAAAATACATATAAGGGGTAGAGAACAATGGCAAAGAAAGAAAGCGTGAACAAGCATCCCGACTGGCGGCTCAGCACCCGGGAGCGCTTCAATTACTATCTCTCTGATAGCGGAAGGCTGTTCGGCACTTCCGTATTTCAGACCTTTATGACCGCGTTCCTGGCCCTGCGGGGCGTCAATTTGGAGGTGCTGGCCAGCGTGCTGCTGGTGCTCAAGTTGATTGACGCAGTGGACGATGTGGTGTTTGGTTACCTGATTGATAAGCTCAAGATCACGGAATGGAAGGCCTTTCGCAAGCTGACCGGAGAGGGCAAGTATCTGCCCTGGTTCCGGCTGACCTTCTTCCTGTTCCCGCTGTTCACCGTGGTGTTCTATCTGATGCCCTCAACTCTGTCTGTAGGCGCGAAGATCGCCTGGTTTGTGGTGAGCTATCTGCTCTATGACTTCTCCTGCACCCTCAACGAGGTGCCTATGAATTCCCTGGTGATGACCCTGACGGACAACACCGCGGAGCGGACCCTCATCATCACCGTGAAGGGAATCATCACGGTTTTGGCTGCGGTGATCGTGGGCGTTGCACTGAACTTCCTAGTGGATCCGGTGGCCGGCCCGGGCTTCAGCTTCACTTCTGTCTCCATCGGGGCGATGATCCTTTGCACGGC
>JAEEZZ010000096.1 GCA_016292255.1 Oscillospiraceae bacterium | reverse complement strand
TGTTTGTTTTGGATTATAATATCTGTCAGTGGTAAGGTTTTTCATGACAGTTAAATTGTACCACATAAACGAATGACTCCCAAGCCCTTTTTTGAGCCTGGGAGCCATTTGTTTGTCTTGGGACTTTTTTCACAGCCCCTTTTTCCTCTCATTTGATGTCGATCCAAATTCCGATATCTCGCATGACGGAATCGGGGACAGCTTGATAAAACCTTTGTGCTTCCTCATTGCTGGCAGTCAGAGCAATCAATGTGTCAACCTGCTGCGCCTTTAGGTTCTCCCGCAGGGTGGAAAGCAGCTTTTGTGCCGCGCCCTTATGACGGCAGCTTTTTAACACACAAATCCAATCCAAGTAAGCTTTGATAGAACCGTCAAAATGGGAAGGGATCAAAACAGCGTCAATTCGGCCGATCACCCGCTCGTTTTGATAGGCCAGCAAAGAAATCGAGTTGGAAAACCGCTTGTCGCGGAAGCTGTCCGTAACACGATTGATATACGCCGCGTCGATCTCCCAGCCCCAGAAGTCTTCTTCCGACCGGAGTTCCTTTTCAAATGCCAGAACGTCCGGGATGGCTTCTTCGGTATACGGCTTGACAACGATCCTGTTTCGTTCGATCTCCGCCTGCATACGGTCGCACCATTTGTCCCATTTTTCCCGGTATTCCTCCTCCGGGATGATCCGTGACAGCAGCTGGCAGGGCAAGGTGATCGCCTGTTCCCGGCAGGCTGCGACGCAGGCACGGTACATATCCCAAGACAGCTCGTCCGTATCCCAGACCAGGGGAACCGCTTCCAACCCGGCCCGCAGCGCGGCAACAGCTCTGGTATGTCCGTCCGTCATAACCGGTCTTCCGTCCAACAGCTTGACCGGGATCGGCTCGAAGCAGGAGAGATCTGCCGGGTCCAGCCAGCCTTCAATATCCCGCAGCTTCTTTTCAGAAATATAAAACTGCGAGGGCTGCAGGTCCTTCAGCTTCAACGCACTGATTTCCATAATCGTGTCCTCCGGTTTTTGAGTTATTTACTGCTTTGCGTCCATCTCTTTTTCCGTATTATTCCGTCGTTTTCGCGTCCCACAAGTGGGAAAAGTGCCGGTTCAGAAACGCTCGGTACTCGGCAGAATCCGGATCGTCCAGATGATCCCGGATATAGTTTGCGTGCATCTTTTGCTCGGCGGGGTCGATCTCGGCGTAGCGGTGGACGATCACATTTCCGGCAGCCTCCTCCCGGAGAATTTCCGGATAGACGTTCGGGATATGCTCCGCCAGCACCACAGGCACGTCCACGGGGCTCTCCCAGGTGTGGCCCTTGGTATTTTTCAGATCCGTGGGAGAAATGGGCCGGTAGAGGAAGCCTTCCTTTCCATCGTACAGAACCTTTAGCTGATCCGGGAAGCGTTCAAAATAGTGCTGAACCCCGTCTCTCGGCCCCATGGTGACGAAGTTTTCCTGCCTGCTCCGGCAGCAGACCAGGGCGTAGACCCGATCCGTGGTAAAGTAGGCCACGCTGCTCCCGTCAGCGTGGGACTTTGAATTTGCCAGAATGGTATCCAGCCCGCCGATGACGCTGCCATGGTAAAACGTCGTTTTCTGCATCACGTTTCTTCCTCCAAACGCTCGATCTGTCGTTCGATCAAGCTGGCGTATTGTTCTGTCAAGTCATACAGAAGTGTCTTTAGTATAGAGGTAAGAAGGGCGAAATACAAGCCTTGAAAAACAGCGGGTTTTCCGGTATAATACACGCAAAGAAACGGTCAACGGCACGGTGTATCTTCGTTAAAGCCGCTGAATTGATACAAGAGAGGAAACAACGCCATGCAAAGCGAACGATTGATCATTGACCGGCTGCGGGAGAGCGACCGGGCGGACTATTTTGAGAATATCTCCCACGACAAAAAGGTGCTGGAGACCTTTGTCTGCACCTACGCGGAGCGGCTGGAGGACTTTGACTTTTCCCGGTATCTTTCCAACGAGAGCCTTTTTGCCATCCGCTTGAAGCAGACCGGGGGGCTGATCGGGATCATCCTGTACTTTGACGAAAAGGACGGGGCCTGCGAGATCGGCTACGGCATCGGCTCTTCCCACTGGGGCAAGGGCTACGGCACCGAGGCCGTCCGCCGCTTCCTGAGCTGGTGCTTCGAGGAGCGGGGCCTGCAAAGGGTCTACGCCTCCTTCTTCACCGGCAACGACGCCTCCCGGCGGATCATGGAGAAGTGTGGGATGTGCTACCACCACTTTTCCGAAAAAGAGCTGAGCTACCTGGGGGCGGAGCGGGATCTGACCTATTACGTTATCCAGCGTTCCGAATGGGCGCAGCTGGCCCTTGCGGAGGCGGAAAAGGCCGTTCTTCCTGGCCGGTATCGCCACTTCAAGGGCCGGGAATACCAGGTGATCGGCATTGCCCGCCACTCGGAGACGGAAGCGCCCCTGGTGGTCTACCGGAAGTGCTACGACGACGGCGGCCTGTGGGTGCGGCCCGTGGAAATGTGGAACGAAACCGTGGAGCAGGACGGCAAGACCCTGCCCCGCTTCCGGTGGATCTCGGAGTCCTGAAAACAGCATACAAAGCGGGGAGCCCCGGCCATGCGGCGGGGCTCCCCGTTGATTCGGATCCCGGGCTCACTGCGCGGACGCAGCTCCGGCTTTCCTGGATTTTTTCTCCTCGTAGAGCTTGGCGTCGGCACGCTTCAGGCTGTCATGGAAGCTCTCCACCCCCTCGTCCCACTCGTCGTATCCCACGGAAATGCTGAGCTCATAGGGGATCCGCTCCGTGGTGCAGGCCTCCGCCAGGGTGGAACGGATGCTGTCCAGCAGGCGATCCACGTTCGCGGCCCGCTCGGCGTGGACAACGATGGCAAACTCGTCTCCGCCGTAGCGGCACAGGCAATAGGAGGAGCCCAAGGCAGCGACGCAGGAGCGCAGGGAGTCCGCGATCATCACCAGCGCCCGGTCGCCCTCGGCGTGGCCGTAGTTGTCGTTGATGCTCTTGAAATCGTTGGCGTCCGCCATGATGACGAAGGCCTTCAGATTCTCACGGCGGTGAGAGCCCTCCTGGGCAGCGTAGCGGAGCAGCTGGACGCGATTGTTGATCTTGGTCAGCGGATCCAGGGAGATCCGGTCGTTCATCGCGCGGATGTAGAAGAACAGCATCATGATGGTGCAGCCGAAGCAGAACAGGGGCGCGTTGATGAAGGAAAGCTGGATGACGCCGAAAAACACCACCGACAGCGGATACAGGCCGATCACCCGGAAATGCCTGCGCTCCTCCGGATCCTCCGTTTGCTTCGCCCTACGCAGGGACAGGAAGCAGGAGATAAAAACGTAGGTCAGCGGCGCGACCAGCATCAGCGGATAATACAGGACGTTCAGATCGCCCTTTTCGTTGACCCAGAACGCGGGCGCCACCACATAGGCGACGGCCATGAGGATGGGCATGACAAGAAAGGGGATCCGGAACTGGATGCGCCCGCGCTTGGAGCTGTAGAACGTCAGCCGCTCCGAGACCGCGGCGAACAGCGCCCACTCATAGGCGATGGCCGAGAGCAGCACGAAATTGGTAAAGTTCAGAAACGCGACGGAAAAACGCGTCCGCGGCAGTATGTTGGACAGCACGCCCGCCCAAAAGATATCCGAAATAAAGTACAGGATGTGCACAATCAGCGCACGGTCAAAGACGATTTGCTTTTCCTGCTTGTTCATGCTGATGTGGTCGTTGAGCAGCAGGATGCCGAACAGCAGGATGCAGACGATGTTCGCCTCTGTGTAAAAGAGGAAAAAACCGCTTTCCATTGCCCAATGCTCCTCTCTCGCCCGGGCGGGCATATCCGGTCGGCAAAACGGCCGTGTTGACTGCCCGGACGGCGCCGGGCACGGTCAGGTTTCGGTCTCGCTTCTGTCCTTTTTTCTTGTGACCAGCTTATCGCAGGCGGCCAGGGTGCCGGGCAGGATAAACAGGATCAGCAGGATCACGCTGAGAGATCCGATGGAAAGCGTCCGGATAATCTCCGTCACCGTTTCGTCCTCGAACAGCCTGCCCACGGCAGCTGTGATCAGCACCAGGATCAGGCCGGAGGTCAGAATAGTATGCACGGATCCCTCGTACGCCCGTTCCAGCGCTTCCCGGATCCCCGCCGTCCGGCGGTGCTCCCGGTAATAGTTGGTGAACAGGATCCCGTAGTCGATGGTCGCGCCCATCAGAATGCACTCCACCATCAGCAGCGCCATGTAGTACATACTGCCGCTCATGATCCCGGTGACGGTCACGGTGATATAGACGCCGCACTGCACCAGCAGCACCAGCAGCCCCGGCACAAAGAGCGAACGGAAGGTCAACGCGACGATCAGGAAAATGGCGAACGCCGTCAGCAGCGTGATCAACAACAGCTCGCCGTCAAAGATCTGCTGCATTTCGTAGGCCATGACCGCGTTGCCGATGAGGTAGCTCTCCCCTTCCGGGATCCGATCCAGCTCCGCCTCCAGATTCTGCAAAAACGCGGTGGTAGCGGCGCTCTCCTCCGGATAGGTGGTGGTGAACACCATGCGGGAATACCGTTGGGAAACCAGCTGCGCCTTTCCGGCCTCCAGCACCGACTGCCCCAGCTGCAGCTTCATACGCAGCTCGGCATTGATCCAGGGAGAAAAGCGAGGATCGTTCACGACCTGCTCCGTCAGCTCCCGGAACAGGGCCTCGGGGGTCATCGTCCAGGCAGGGTCATACCCTTCGATGCTTTCTTTGTACAAATATAGCATTTCCACAGCGGATTTGTCAAGCCGATCACTCATTCCGCCCAGGAGTTTTTGCATTTCCTCCGCGGAGTACGCCTGGCCGCCGATCACCGCGTCCATCATGCCCTTCGCAGCGGACAGAGTCTTGGCCTGCTCAGGGGAAATGCTGCTCAGATAGCTTTGCATCAGCGGGTCGGAAAGGATGAAATCCACAAGCTCCGCCGCCGACATGGTGTTTTTCCCTCCGTTTTGGGCGCTGTAAAGCAGGAACACGCTGTCCAGGGCGGAGGCGTCCATCCAATCGGCGAACTCGGCGCAAAGCGCGGCCAGCTCCTGCGCCTTCATTTGCCTCTGCAGCGCCTCCGGATCCGCAAACAGCCTGAGCAGGCTTGCCTTCTCCCGCATATCGTCGTCGAGGAAGGCCGCAAAGCTCTCGTCGCTCAGCACATGATCGGACAGGAAGGACAAAAACGCCCCTGCGGTCATCCTCCCGGTTTCTCCGCCGGTGTAATGCCGGTAGTACAGCAGCCGCAGCAGGGCGGGGTTCAGATCCATACTGCCGCCCATCTCCCCGAACATGGCCGCCAGCTCCTCGGCGGTGCAGGCCTTGCCCAGCGTCCGGCTGTAGCTTGTTACGGAGCAGACGCCGCTGTCCGCCTCCAGCCGGTCGGACAGCGCCCGGATCTGTTCCTCGTCCCGGTTCTCATACACCAGAACGATCGGATTCCGCTTGGGGAAGATATCGGCCACGGGATCGTCCCGGACCAGGGAATAGGCGATCCCGGTCTGGGTCTGGAGAAAATAGAAGCCGACAAACAGCAGGAGAAAGACGCCCGCCACTGCGTAGCGCGCCTTGAAGCTGAACCGCGCCGCCCAGCGCGTGGGGATATGCAGTTCCTTTTTGGCGGTTTTCAGCAGCTGCCGGTCAAAGAGCAAAATGAGGGCGGGCAGCACCGTCAGCACGCAAACCATGCTGAGGAACACGCCCTTGGCCATGACGATCCCGATGTCCGCGCCGATCTTGAAGCTCATAAAGAGCAGCATCAGCAGCCCCGCAACCGTGGTGAGGGCGCTGGAGGAGACGGACGGGAAGGCGTTCACCCAGGCCTGCTTCATCGCCAGGAGCTTATCCGGCTCCTTCTCCCGCTCCTGCCGGTAGTGGTTCATCAGAATGATGGAGTAGTCCATAGACAAAACCAGCTGCAGGATCGCGGCGATGGAGTGGGTCATATTGGACACGCTGCCCAGGATCAGATTCGTTCCCAGATTGATCAGCACAGCGCAGCCGATCGCCGCCAGGAACAGCACAGGCTCCAGCCAGGAGCCGCACATGGTAAACAGGATCGCCAGCAGAATGAGCAGCACGATGACGTAGACGATCACCGGAATGGTGGGCATACTGGTGGCGTCGTTGTGCCAGACGATCTGCCGGTCAGAGAACCGGGACGCCAGAGCCGCCTCGAGCTCCCCTTCCCCCGCGCTGCCGTAGGCGCAGGACATATGGATCACATACAGGGTGTGGTTGTCCCGGTTGTATTCCTGGCTGACAGGCTCGTATTCCACGCTTTCCACGTTGGCAATGGCGGCCAGCTGCGCCGGGATCGCCGCCTTTTCCGCGTCAGACAGGTCGTCGATCATGACGCGCATGGTATTCGGCAGCTCGATGGCCGGGAAATTGTCGTTCATCACGTCCATGCCGACCTTCATTCTGGAGTCGTCCGGAAGATACTTGGTCAGATCCTCGTTGATGGTGACGAAGCGCGAGCAGATGGCGCCGGCCAGGGCAAGGATCAGCATGAGGATCAGGATGGCAACGCGTTTTTCCACGATAAAAGACGACGCCTTTTTCAGCATAGTTCCACTCCTCTCTGCGGCATATTGTTTCCTGTCTTGACAGAGCTCTTCCAGTTTAGTATAATAAACACGTGTTGGATTTACAACCAACAGATTTTTCTGTTTGGTTGTAAATCCAACATCGGGGAGAAATGTGTTGATTTTGTGAAGATTTTTTGGAGCGTCGTTATGAATCAGAGAATTGCACTCACCAAAAAGCTGCTGAAAAACAGTCTGACCGAAATGCTGCAGACCCAAAGCATCTATCAGATCTCCATTCGCGAGCTGTGCCAGAAGGCCGGCATCAACCGTTCCACCTTCTATAAATACTACGGAAGTCAGTTCGATCTGCTGGCCGAGATGGAGAACGATCTGTTCCACAGCGTTGAGACCGTGTTCGTTTCCCAGACGGATCCCAGTGAAGAGCTGGTGGTGCAGGTCATGTGCTATCTGGAGCAGGATATCGAGTTTGTCCGGCTGCTGCTGAACTCCAACGTGGACCCGCAGTTTCCCGAAAAGCTGTTCACCCTGGAGCCCATCCGCCGCATGGGCTTGGAGCTGAAAGCGGATATGACCGAGGAGGAGTACGAGTATTTTTCCTGCTTTATCCTCCACGGGGTCTATGAGATGGTTCATAAATGGATCAACAAGGAGAAGCGGGAAAGCCCTGCGCGGATCACCTCGCTGATTTTCCGCTTTATCCGGAGATAACGGACGGCCCGGGATCTGAAAACAGGAAAGGGGGCGGCTGCCGTGCATTTTGTGGAGGCAAAGGGGATCCTGACGGGAACGGGAGACTACTGCGGAATGAATATCTACCGGGGCTGTACCCACGGCTGCATCTACTGCGACAGCAGGAGCCGGTGCTACCGCTTCGACCATCCCTTTGAGGACGTTGCGGTGAAGCGAAACGCCCCGGCTCTGCTGGAACAGGCCCTGCGGGCCAAAAAGCGGCGCTGTGTGATCGGCACCGGGTCCATGTCGGATCCCTATATGCCCTGCGAGGCGTCCCTGGGTCTGACCCGAAGCTGCCTGGAGATCATTCACCGCTACGGCTTCGGCGCGTCGGTCCAGACGAAATCAGACCTGGTCTTGCGGGACATCGACCTGCTGGAGGCGATCCACCGCTCCGCCAAATGCGTGGTGCAGATGACCCTAACCACCTATGACGACGGTCTGTGCCGGATCCTGGAGCCGGGGGTCTGCAACACCAGGCGGCGGATCGAAGTCCTGGCCGCCCTGCGGGAGCGGGGCATCCCCACCGTGGTGTGGCTGACGCCCATCCTGCCCTATCTCAACGATACCGAAGAAAACGTCCTTGCCATCCTGGAGGAATGCGCCCGGGTGGGGGTCAGGGGCGTGATCGACTTCGGCATGGGCATGACCCTGCGGGACGGAGACCGGGAATACTACTACGCAGCCCTGGACAGGCACTTTCCGGGGCTGAAGGAGCGGTATATCCGGGAATACGGAAACGCCTACCAGCTGCCCAGCCCCCGGGCCGGGGCGCTGCGTGCGCTGTTTCAGAAGATCTGCAGGGAAAACGGCCTGCTTTCGACCCCGGAGGCCTGCTTCCGGTTCATCGGGGAGCTGCCGGAGCCCTGCCCCCAGACAAGCCTGTTTGCCCCATAGGCGCTGGGGCTCGGGACGCTTTTTGTCGCGCCTGCGCCGTCAAAGCAAAAATCAAGCTGAGAGGAAAGGACGTTTTCGGTCCTTCTTCTCAGCTTGATTTATACCGGGTTGCGCGCTCAGATCCCGAACGATCCGGAAGAGCGTTTCGCGGATCGTTATTTTGCCGCGGCCTTGGCGGCCTTGCGCTTTTCCAGCGCGGTGACGATGATGGAGCAGGAGGCGTCGCCCACAATGTTGACGGTGGTCCTGCCCATGTCAAAAATGCGATCCACACCGGCGACCAGGGCGATGCCCTCCACCGGCAGACCCACGGACTGCAGCACCATCGCCAGCATGACCATGCCGGCGCCGGGCACGCCGGCGGTACCGATGGACGCCAGCGTCGCGGTGAGGATGATGCTCAGCATCTGCGTCAGAGTCAGGCTGATGCCGAAGCAGGAGGCAATGAAGATGGCGCACACGCCCTGATAGATGGCGGTGCCGTCCATGTTGATGGTCGCTCCCAGGGGCAGAACGAAGGAGGAGATGTCCTTATCCGCGCCCAGCTTCTCCGAGCACTCCATGTTGATGGGCAGGGAGCCCACAGAGGAGGCGGAGGAAAAAGCAAACATGATGGCGGGCAGCATCCCCTTGAAGAATTTCAGCGGGCTCAAGCCTGCCAGCGTCC
The DNA here is from genome assembly GCA_016292255.1 of Oscillospiraceae bacterium. Taxonomy (GTDB): domain Bacteria; phylum Bacillota; class Clostridia; order Oscillospirales; family Oscillospiraceae; genus JAFRPC01. Next base: position 28,970 of record JAEEZZ010000096.1, on the reverse strand, counting down.
GGACGGAGAGGGAATATACGATGATCGCATGGAGGATATAACCGATGTAGGCCACCAGCAGGACCTTTGCAAGGGAGCCCAGGACTGCGGGGCCGTTCTCGGCCACCACCGGGCAGATCAGGCAGAACACGCCGATGGGCGAGAGCTTCACGATCAGCTCCATGGCCTTGAGGAAGGTGTCGTTGAGGATATCCACCAGCTTGAATTCCATGTCGGCGTGCTTGTCCTTAATGAGCAGCAGCGCGAAGCCGATGACAATGCTGGCCACGATGATCTGCAGCATATTTGCCTCGACAAAGGGCTTGAGGAAGTTGGAGGGGAAGATCCCCACCAGGGTGTCCATGAAGTTGACCGGCTCCGAGGCCTCGTAGCTCAGATCTGACGTCTGGAGCACCGGGAAGAAGCTCTTGAAGATGTTGGCCAGGATCAGACCGATGGTAATGGCAAAGGCCGTGGTGACCATGTAGTAGACGATGGTCTTGACGCCGATGGAGCCGACCTTGCGGATGTCGCGCATGGAGATAACGCCGGCCATGATGGAGAAAAAGACCAGCGGCGTGACGACCCACTTGATCAGGTTGAGGAAAATCGTACCGAAGGGCTTGATGTAGGAGGTGGCGATGTTGGCGTTCTTCGTCAGGCATACGCCCACGACGATGCCCAGAAGCAGCGCGATGAAGATCTGCGCCGCCAGGGACAGCTTTTTCCTTTTCTTCATACGTTCACTCCGTTCAATAATTATTAGGTCGCTGTATCAGTATACCATTTTTCACAAATTCAAGCAAGCGCCGGTGGGCGAAATTTGTGTGTGTTTTCTGTGATGTCGGAACGGAATGTCTTTGACCGCTTTTTGACGCACAAAGCCCCGGATTTCTGCCGAAATCCGGGGCTTCGTGGAGCTACTGGCCGGACTTGAACCGGCGACCTGCTGATTACGAACGTTCGTCCAAGCTTCCGCACCCTGCTCTATGGCCCTATCCGGCCCTTTCTGCCGGGTGTTTTAGCCGGTTTTGCGAGCCGGATCTGGTCTCCGCTCCGCTGATTCCATCGGCTCGTTTCCGCGTTTGGGTCACGGTTTGGGTCAAGTCTCACCGTACCGCAAAACCCATATTCACGACGCGATCCGGGTCAAGCAGTTTTCAGCGAAATCATGCCGGTCAAAATCTGCGACGCAGTAATCAAAGACTACCAGCCAGCGGAACACTACGCCCGCGGCTGTTGATAGGATGCAACTTTTCGAGTGCGTTCTCTGACCGCTTCGGAGATCCATTGATTCAAAGAACAGCCTTCCTTCGCGGCAGCAAGAGCGGCAGCACGGTGCAGCTCCGGCGCAATACGGACGTTGAAGCAGCCCTTGAACTCTTTTTCAGGCTGCTTGCCGATCTGCGCACAGAGCGAAAGATAATTGTCAACGCAGCTATGGAAAGATGCCTCCAACTCTTCCAGGCCCATGCCGTGGTAGTTCAAAGAATCGTTGACGCCAAACACAGAGCCGCAGAGGATGCCGTCCTCAGCAGAGTACTCGACTGTGCCGTGATAGCCTTTGTATTCCAACAGATCAGACATAAGATCCCTCCTATTCTTCATCGAGAGACTGCAGAAACTCCCGTACCTTCTTCACCTGATAGATGTACAGCTCATTGCCCGGATGAGGCCCGTCAAACATCAACACCCGCCCGGTCTTCTTGTGGACATAGGCAATGGCTGAGCCGCGCCCGCCGTAGAATTTTTCACAGTCGCATTTGCTCATCAGCGCGTCCAGATCGGCAGTCGTGAAATTCCTCGGGATCCTGGCGGCAAAGAGCTTCTTCCAAAGTTGGTCTTTCTTCGGCATGGCAACCTCCTTTATGTAACTAAATTTCAGTTACGGTTCTATTATACACAACATTTTGTTTTTTGTCAATACCATATGCCACATACATTCAAGGTCTCTGTGAGTTAGGGGGGAGTTACTCCTCAGAAAAAAGCGTAGTCAAGCTCATAATGGTTTCTTTTAGATGAATAAAGACTGTTTCCAAAGTCGCGTGATTAAGAGAACAAATAAATCTGCAACAATCCATTTTCAAAAACTCAGTAATAATTTTGCGTTCACCATAATCTCCTTCTTTTTCCTTCGATTTGTAGAAAGAGGATATGTCTATATCATCTAACACCAAGGCATTTTCGATGCCTTTTTTCATCTTTTTTGAGTTTTCAAAATATGGCATTCTTCGGACATATAGGTTTCTCGTTTGAAACTCATTTTTGTTGGTATCACAATCAAACAGAAAAACAGTTTTACATTTTATCTCTTGGCCAGCAAGAAAATTATAAGCTTGATTCAAAGACGAACTCCCGGTAAAATGCTCAGTATTATTATCATCCAAGAATCCGATCCATTTAAACTGAAAGGGAATGTCAAAGCCAAAGACTTCACAAGCTTTTTTAAAATATTCTTCGTCTGTTCTACCCTCTAAAAAAACTGTTGGCTTATCAAACTGGAAATGGCTAATAGAAAACGCATCCTTTATTAGCTCTATTGAAGTGCATTTATAATACTCGGGCTTATCTTTTACAATAATAGTTCCATTGATATCTCGGGAAAGGACAATAACTTTGTCGTTTTTCCGTGTTTCATTATGAATAATAAATGGAGAGTGGGTTGCGACAAATAGTTGCGAAGTCTGAACCCCTTTTGCATTTGTAAAAATACTCTTGTAATAATCCATGATTCTCATCTGCCATGTAGGGTGAAGACTGATTTCAGGTTCATCAATAAATACAAACGCCCCATTTAATGCATTAACATCTTTTAACAAAAAGCAACCTCTGTAGACAACTTGCTTTTCTCCCGAACTTAATGCTTCAATTGGAATTTCAATGCCGTTTTTTTGGAACAGAATTGTTTTCCGTCTTTTCTCAGTTATTATTCTGCTATAGGATAAATTATCAAACATACGACTAAATGCATTTGTAAAACGCGACATTCGTTCATCTATAGTACCTTTCAAATATCGACCTTCTGGGTTTTTTCGAACAGCATTTGCAATATCAGCATCATCTAAAGCTTGAATGTCAATAATTAGTTGATTAATTTGGGTCGGTAGATTGCTGTTAGATCGTTGTGATTCTACTACAGAGTCTAACCCCATAGAGGTAATAGAGGATACTTCTTTTGCATTGAAATTGATATCAATATCAGAATAAATTCCAGCCATAGGACGTATATCTAGATGACCGTCCGTATTGTTGTGCCAAGCGTCCTGGTTTTTTCCTGCATTCAAATTTAGCAGTTGATTATAAAGATTGTGCGATGTTGCAGCATTAAATGATATTTCCGCGGTATCCAACGCATATTCTGCAATGACTTTGAAATCAGCTTTTCCGCTGATGAATGTATATAGTGCATCTAACAACGTGCTTTTTCCAGCGCCGTTTTCACCCGCCAAAATAACTGTATCAACGGGCTTTCCATCTTGATCGCAAAAATCCAGTGAAAGATTACCAAGAATAGGGTGATTCTGAAAAACTATTGATTTTAGTTTGTACATTTAGAATTCTCCTGCAAATTCTACGACGCAATACAGAAAATATAAAACGCAGATTAAAGTGTTGCACAGCATATTCGCATCATTCAAATATATAAACCGAGAAGCTGTGCAGTTTTTTGCCAACCCGCAGCTATTATGGCTTCAAAGAATTGGCAAAAAAATCATTTATATATTTCTATATTATTCGAACTCAATCAGACGGTTTATTATCTCAATAATATTCAGCGGATCAAAATCGTACATATTAATTGATGCGATGATAATTTGATGATCAGAGAAATCCCTTTTGAGAATGTTCATCATCAACTTGATGTTTTCTTGGTCAACTTCTTTGCCGCTTGGAGAATCAAGTATTAGCGGTAATTTAATGCCAATAGCTCGCTCTATCTCAATGATATACGCCAAACGAAATGCAAATACTGTTTTGTGTAAAACTGCCCCGGAAAGCTCTCTAAGATTAGAAGTAAATAAATACCTCGCTGCAATTGTCTCTTCGTCTCCAACGCCTAATTCACTCGCATATTTAACCATATTTCGATAAAGAGAAGTAACAACAGGATTGTTGGCTTTGGTGTTTTCTGTGATAGCTTGGCGCACCGCTTTTAATTCGCTTTCTATTTTTCTTATTTCTTTCTCAATTGGGACCGCATTTATTTGAAGCGCTGCAATTCTTCTGTCAAAGGCTTGTACCATTGTTTCAGACTCCCAAAAAGACATTTGCTCGTTTTCTGCTCTCATCTGATCCTCATGAGAAGCAATTGCAGATAGAACCAAGGCAAGCTCGGAGGAGATTAGCTTGTGCTTTGTTATAAGGTACTCGAAATTATCATCAAAGCCAACAATATTATCTGCTGTTACAGGAATTGCTGTTCCATCTGGTCCCTTGACAAGCAGTTTCATCTCAGCTATAAATGTTGCAAACTGCTTGTTATCCTTTATTGTCCGGTCAAGTCTTTTCAATTCTTTCTTTAGCCTGTTCTGCTGGATTTTTAACTGTTCTAAATCTGCATCAAGCCTATCCTCATAGTGCTCTACTGCAAGGGAACCGCTGTCGACTTCAATGGTCTCTTGGTATTTTGCGACACTGAACATCTGCCTATATTTATTTAGCTCTCTTAACAGCTTTTCTTCTTGTCGAATTAATTTTGAGCAATCTATTCCTGACAGACCGCGAATTAAATCCTCAATTTTGAAATGAATACTGCCTATGGCAACACCTCTATTAAGCAGCGTCCACCCCTTCTCTTGATCTATATAGAAAGCACCGAGAAGATTATCTAACACATCGGCATTATCTGTCCCGAATAATAAACCGTGAAGCTCTTGCAGCTGCTCTGGAAGGACATAAGTCTGGCGGACACTATCACTTGATAGAATGATACTGTTACTATTGAATCTTGCAAGTGTAGCGTCACCATACTTTTCTGAAAAAATAACAGTTTCGACCTCACAGCGTTCAAACTTAATTTTTTTAGTGTTTGGAATATTATAACCAAGCGAATATAGCAAAAATCTGAGGAGCGTCGTTTTTCCTTTGCTGTTTTGTTTGCTGTGTATTAAATTGGCATTGTCAGAAAACTCAATAAAACGACTGTATAAGCCTTCTTTAATGTGGATAGATTTTATGATCATAGGGATACCCCCTGCTTGATCTTATTTATTTCAATTCTTCTTCGAATAACATTGTACACAACAACTTTGGTAAGGGCTTCTACGGTATCACAATCAATGCCGTCTCCTTCAAATTCAGATGCGTAATTTCTCCAGCAATCCTCTACAAAATTCAGCGATTTTTCTTTTGGTTTTCCGGTGTTGTTATATGCATTGAAATCAAAGAGAATCTTTGTAAAAAACTCCATTTTTTCACAGCATGAGTCAATAGTTTCCTTGTACCTGTGTACTACCTCATCGTATTGGACAGTATCAAATCTGTCAACAAAGTCTTGGTCTGTATTCTCAACGTCGGTGACAATCACTATTATAGGCCAAATCAAACTTTTTTTGGAAAGTTTGATCTCTGTATTTTTCTTACTTCCGTTTCTAAAAGTCTCCTCAAACCATATGCGGTGTAATCGCTTTCCGAGACCGCTATTAGACAACTTTAAATCACCAATAAAATCATTAATGACCTGCAAAACAACCTTGTAACGTTCCGCCTCATTATCCGTTTCAAAGGGAAGGACCTGAATGGAAAACTGTTCGGGATTTAATGGACGCTCAATTTCCGATAGAAAACCAGTTATGATTTTTTGTGACGATTCTGGCAAAGTATCGAAATTACGGTGGGCAGCTCCATAGAAAATACTGCGGGATGCTTCTTCATTTAGTGGATTAGGAGAATTCGTAATCAAAATCAGCTTTTCTGCACTTACTTTTGCGCAACCTTCAGATAGCGATTTCAGCGCATTTTTGAGTTTTTCCCGAACATGGCTAAAATCCGAACTGCTCTTTTCAACCGATTTCGCCTGTGCTAAAATGTGGTTACCATTACACAATTCAATATCAATGTCTTCATTCTCACTCTCTATCCGAAGAGATTGGATGTCTTTTATATTTTCAAGCATTAGCACGATAGCAGCATTCACTTGAAAGTCAAATCCAAACATGACAGCATTAGCACGTCTATTGGCCTCCATGTCAACACCTCACTGTTCTACAGTTCCTTGAATCGCACTGCTAATTGTTTGAAGGAAGAGTTTGGAAGCACCTGCTTAGAAGGAATAAACAAGTATCTCCACTCTTTATAGCCATTTGCGTTCCCCCAGCGGGAAGCGACGGCACAGTATTGGATCGCCCGGGTCTTCTTTGCCAAGACATCTGGGTCCTTCAGTTTGTCTTCGCCCTTGACCTCGACAAGATAGATGATGTCCTCAGTTTCCACGACAAAATCAGGCTCATAATTATGCCCGTGGTTGTAGGTGATGTCAAATTCCCGGGGATGCGGTCTGAGCCATTTGAGCACGTCCGGGTCCCTTTCCAGAACGTGGGCAAGTGTCAGCTCGCCTTCCTTGCTGTCGAACTTGGCCTCCGCAAAGACGCCTTTCTTTATCCCGGTAAAGAGTACGTTTCGAATGTTGCCATGGAAGGTCCCGAACAGGTCCACCTTTTCGTCCCAGCTATATGCCTGGGCCAAATTGTGATCGCTTGTCCCAATGACCTCTTCCTGAAGCATGCCGTTGGTGCAATAGAAGTGCTTCATCATTTGATTGTACAGCTTGTTGGCAATATCCCTGCGGTACATCATTACAATGTTCCGCATTCCATTCTCGCCGTGCCGCGTTTCGTAGTGCGCAAGCAGTTGGGTTATCAGCTTTTGAATCAGAGCGGGGCATTTTTCGTAGTCGATTTCCGGCTTCTTTCGGAGCTCTGTCAAAATAACCTTTCCAGGCTTGTATGCCTCGAAGTCGATGGTGTCGCCATGAATCCGCTGCCGGTCTGCCGGATCTGTCAAATTTTGGATCAGCAGCTCGTTGCTGATCGGAACGTGGTCAAAATCGCTGAGATCCAAATCAAAATCCGTGAAATTGTATTCTTCCACACCCGCATCAGTGATTCTGATACGGGGGATTGGAATGAATTTTGCCTTTGTTGCTGCGTGTGTCTTCTCTGTCTCATGAACGATCCAGTCAGAGAAGGGGTTTTCATTGTTGCGGAAGGTCTCACCTAAGTCCTGATCTTCCGCAAGCTGGGCAGAGACGTTCTCGGCAGCTTGCCGAATCGATTGTGCTGGATCGGTATGCGGAGAAGCATCCCGGTATATTTGCGCAATGGCTTGCCGGATCTTATTCTGCGCTGCGGCAAATACGGCGTCGTTCTCAGGAGACTGCTGGAGCCCTGTCTGCGCATAAGCCTCCTCATGCGTTTCCTGAGATGGCAGTTCCATAGCCACGGTGGGATATGTGATTTCGCTGGGCTTGAGGTCCTCTGCTTTGATGATATTTCCGGCTTTGAAAATAGAATCGCCGCGCTGGGCCTCTTCCAATATCTCTCCGAACTTATCATGGGCGGTCAGTCTTACAGAGTCAACGGTCTCGTCGCCGGTGCGCTCTCCGTAGGGAAGCCTTAGGCCACGCCCCACCATTTGCTCCCGCAGAATCTTTGATGTAGCAGTTCGCAGCGGGACGATGGTATAAAGATTGTTGACGTCCCAGCCTTCCTTCAGCATATTCACGTGGATCACGATTTCCACGGGATTGTCCGCCTGCTCCACATCGAGAAGCAGACGCATGTTCGCTTCGGTTTCCGCTCCAGTCTTTTTTGAGTGGACAACGATGGTTTTTCCACTGTAGGCTCCGTTTCGGAACGCGTCGGAACGTACATACTGTTCCACCCAGTTTGCATGGTTCGTGTCCTTGCAGACCACCAACATAAAGGGCTTAACGCGCTCTTTCCCATGGTTGGCGGCATATACCTCCAAAGCGTGCTTTGCGTTTTCATGACAGGAAATTCCATCCTGCAGCATCAGCTTGTCAAGCTGTTCGTCTCCGAAGTTGAAGAAATTGATATCGGATCGGGTCACGGCGAAGGGCGTCCGGGTATAGCCGTCTGCGATTGCGGCGGAAAGCGGGTACTCGTAAACGACGTTTTTGAAATTCACCTGTTTTGTACCCTGCCTGACGTAGGGCGTCGCGGTCAGCTCCAGGCCCAGGAGCGGGCGCAGCTCGTTCAACGCTTCCGCCCCTTTTTCCGCCCGGTAATGGTGGGACTCGTCCATAATCAGGACCAAATCGGAGAGATTGGAAAGATACCGATAGAAGGAGTCTCCGATGATCTCGTTGAGCTTCTTCATATTGGCGCTTTCCTTGTTGAACTTGTCGATATTATAGACAAAAATGCGGATATCCGATTCAAACAGGGAAATGCTCTTGGTTCGGTAGTCGTCGTCCGTAATGATCTGTGGAGCGGCGGCAAAGCAGCCCAGGCCCTTGAATACGTATTTCTTACCGTTTTGATCGGAAAGGTCCTTTTTCAGCTTCTCATAAATCGTCGTGTTCGGGGCAACGACAAAATAGTTTCTGATGTCGTGCTGCGTGTAGAGATAGGCAATGAAGGCGCCCATGAGACGGGTTTTGCCGACGCCGGTTGCCAGAGCGAAGGTCAGCGACAGAAACTCCCGCTCAAAATCAGAACAGGTCGGATACATGGCGTGGACCGCGCCAAGCGCCCCGCGCAGGTTCATCCCTTTGCGCAGGGTGATACTGTTCAGAATATCCGCTAAGATTTCCAGCGACTTTTTCTGCGGCTTGCGCAGGGACATGACGCCGCTGATATAGTCGGTGGTATATTGGGGAAAGCGGTCACTCATCCGTTTCTTCCTCCTCATCCTCATACACGGGCGGGTGGACGATATTCAGATTGTAATCTGTCCTGCCAAACTCGCAGCGATCCAGCAGCATTTGAGGGATTTTCTTAATCGTGATATTCTTGTACACCCGATCCAGCCCGGCTTCAAAGGAACGGCAGGCAATGATCAGATACTCGCCTTCTTCCATGCTGTCCCGGATGGAATCCAGGAAGGGGCTGTTCAGGTGCCGGGTGGTGACAAACAGATAGCTGTTTTCGCTGCCCACAGACTGCTTCCAGAACATAGTGCTGTCCGGTTGGTAGGTAAAGCCTTCGTGCAGGGCCATCGCCGCCGCCAGCATATCCGCGTCATAGGCGGGGTTAATTATCGCTTCTCCAAAGGGATCTTCGTTGATCAGAGACGGAGCAAGCTCGTAGAACCGATATCCACCGCCACCCAGCCAGTTGACCGCCTTTGTGATCCCACCAGGGTCATCCCCGGCAATTACCTTATCTAACCGAAGCTTGCAATGGGTATAAGCATGGTCGCCCATTTCAATACCAATATAACGCCGCCCCATTTTATGGGCTACGGCGGCAGTGGTGCCAGAGCCAAGGAAGGAATCAAGAATGAGATCATTCGGATTTGTGGTCATATCAAGAATTCTACTAACTAAGGCTTCCGGTTTTTTCCCTTTTGGAAATACAACGCCACCTTCTTTTGTCAAATTATTGATATTGGATGTATAATCCCAATATGTTCCTTTTCGGTCTCGTTTATATAGAACCCCATCTATCATTTCGCTTATATCTCCCAACCAGGCAAACAGTCGGCAACTATCACCTTTATAAAATTGCTCGTATAGTATTCCTCTATTCTTACCTGTTTTGGGGACATATTCAATTGAAATTATATCATCAGATATACTGTTTTCAACTTTCGCATCATGTACGCGTGTGCGTATTGATGATTGTGCATCTTTTGCTTCAAAAATGCGGTTTCCATATTTATAGTAAACTTCTTTTTCGGATAAACCCTCTTCTTTCATTATCTGGCGTATGGATTTTACGATTGCACCATTACGACGAAAAAGCTTAATTTCATTCCCGTCTCCATCTACGGTAGAGCAAATATATTCCTTTATTCCCGCAGATAATAGCACCGATGTGTAGTGCCAGTTTTTTCCGTTCTCTCTATATGCAACAACGTAATCATACATTTCAACATAATCATACGCATTTTTGAACGGAGAAAAAGACTCATAGTCTTTCGCATATATAAGAACAAACTCACAGTTCTTTTTTAATCGTTTGTCTTCACCGCCTCCAGAAGCACCGGCAATATTTTTCATATTTACCGAAACCATATTTATAAAGTTATTACGACCAAATATTTCATCACAAAGCACTTTTAAATACGCCTGTTCTTCATCGTCGATTTGGATCCAAATTGTCCCTTCTGGAGCTAAAAGTTTCTGTAGCGCAATTAAACGTGCTCGCATTAAGTTGACCCAAATCGAATGCTCCAAATTATCATCGTAGTATTCGAAGGCAGCGCCCGTATTATACGGCGGATCGATATAGATACACTTGATCTGTCCGGCATATTTGCTTTCCAAGGCCTTCAGCGCAAGGAGGTTGTCTCCGTGGATCAGCATGTTTTCTGTATCGGGATCATTTGTGCAGTTAGACAGCGCCGCGTTCTCAATCAGAATCCGCGGCTCAATGCGGATGGGCGTCTCCTTCCCGATCCAGGTCAGTTCCAATTTGTTTGACATGCGTAATCTCCTTGTTGTTTTCTTTTGGAGTGCTTATTTGATATTCCATACAATTGGCGGAGGCGGCATAGGAAAAGGTTTTGAGGGAAACGGTTCAGCCTCTTTCAAAGTATCAATTGGATGAAACTGCAGGTTTTTCTTAGTGCGTAGCTCATCGAAGCCATTCTTTTTGTAAATCTTTACAAGGTTGCTTATCTTCGTTGAAAGATCGCTTGGGCTATAGTAAAAAATGTGGATTGTTATGGCACGTGAGAAGCAGTCACGAATCACTTCCTGATCTGTAATATCAAGGGAGTGCCCTATCACATATAGGTTGTAAAAGTTCTCATGCAGTTCATCGGGAGTATACTTCGAAAGAAAGCTAATGTATGGCAAATCAGTTCTGTGAAAAGCCCGCTGGTAGTATTTCTTGAAGGGTAGGAATGTGACATCTACCTGATCAAGATTGTCAGACTTGTCTGCATTTATACCCAGGACGAGATTACCGGAGTTCTGGCGCTTTGGATTGCTAAGTTCGCCGTGGATATAAAACACGTCTTTAATCGGATTCTGGGAAGCATAGTACAGTTGCTCCAATGTATGTGTGTAGTTGAATGACACAACTGTTGAATCCCGCCATTTCCAATTACAAAGCATCTCGTCTTTTTTAAATTGGTTTTTCTTTATCAGCCGTGCAACAGGTCTATCTACAAAAAATGATAGGTATGCTGCGAGCATATTCACAAGCTCCTGAAGCGAAGTAAATAATGATTCCGAAATATTCGATAAACTAATAGTATAGTTTTTTGAACCATACGGTTCTTCTGCAATATATTCTCTCAGAACTGGATAAGCGTAGCCTTCTGATATTGTGTTGCCAGCAACGTCTCTGTAAAAACCCTGATGTACATTATTCTCGTCATAAAAACATTTAAAGTACTGAAGCACACGGTTTGTATTTGTGTCAACTGCATCAACTATAAGATTTATTTTACTGGGATCTCCAACCCTTTCATAGTTCTCCATCGAGGAAGTAATGACGGCTATTACTTTACCAATCTCCTGTTCAAAATCAATCCATCCTTTTTCAGGCGCAAAGGAATTGAGTAAATAGGAGAACCACATATTGTGTTCTGCATGACGGAATATCTTATCAACTTGAGAAGGATCTATCTCTGCATCATAGGATGATCCGTAGGTATCGAAGCAACGCTTCATTGCTCTATCGATGCTATGGAGTTCGGGATCGCTGATAATCTGAGCAACAGAGGTCAATTGCTCTCCCGATGCCAGCCGCTTGCAGATATTCTCGACTGTGCGCAAAAAGCAGGTATATGTAGTAGGCAGACAATAGTGCAGGTCAAACCCGTTCCCGATCATAAAAACATCCATAAGGCACCTCACACGGTTCAAATGCTTATACCTATACAGGATAATTATATCTGTTTTTGTTGAAAAAGCAAGATTTTTCGTTATTATGTTTTTCTGCCAAATCTGAAAGTTAATCAAAAAAAAACATCTTTGGTCTGGACTTTCGGCAAAAGTTGTGGTATGTGTTGTGTCGGAAACCTACAGAAAGAGGAGGCACGACACATGGCAAGAATACCCATCAGCGACCTGTATCTGGGCGAGGGCCTGGGCGAGAAGTACGGCGGAATCCTGAACGCCGTCATGCAGGAGGTAATCACCAACGGCGTCCCGGAGGGATGCGACGAAAGAACGTGGATCGACCTGCTGACCGTAAAGCAGACCTTTCTCACGGCATTGCAAATGGCAGAACAAGGCGACGAGGTATCGGAATTGTCCGATGCAGCGTCGTCTTGTTGTATCACCAGGGATAGAGAGGAATCCTGTAGCGGCACACAGTGTGCGCCACGCGCTCCTCTCGTAGGACGGGAGGAGGTGAGAAAATGAGCATGCTGGAAGAGATCTGGACCTGCGGGCTGACCTATAAGGACCGGCCCGTGAAGTCGGGCTCGCCTTTGGAGCGGACGCTGTGCCTGTACGCCAAGAACCAGGACAAGCTGAAAGCAATGCTGTCCGAAGAACAGAACGAGCAGTACAAAAAGACCATCGACGCCTTCAACGACGTTGTCAGCGTAACGGAAGAGGAAGCCTTCGAGCTTGGCTTCACCCTGGCAGCCAGGCTGATGATCGACGTGATGCGATCCGCGGAGATCCCGTCCATCGACGATGCCTGAGCGTCAAAAATTGGTTTGCAGTAATCAAAGAGTACGAAAGCGGAGCCCTGGCCCTGGGCTCCGCAAATCGTTGCAGAACATAGAAAACCTGTGTCCGACCACGTGAGGCGCGTTGTCGGCCTGTGTGCGCTTTTCCATGATAGGGTAGAGTAAGGATGCCCCCCATACTCAGGCAAACCGGTTGCAGGGCTATGGCGGAGCGTTTGCCATTCCTTAGGCTCTGCATCGTTTCGCTGTGATTCTGACGGCGAAACGATGCCAATACAGAGCAGTGCCATCCTACGCATTTAGAACGAAAAAAGTCCAGTCACAGCAATGGTTTTTTGACACGGTTTTGAAAGGGTAAGGTAGGGATACCCCCCCTCAGATTCCGGAATCTATGCCCCTGCGAGGTGCGAGAGCGAGGCGCCATTTTGACCGGCCCTGGCGCTGGAAACAGCAGCGTTTTTCTCCTCTGTGACGCCATATTTGCTCGGGTCGATATCCAAGCAGGAGAAAGGAGTGGGGTCGTGACCGCCCCTCACTCCGATTCACAATCGCCGGCAACGCCGACGTTGTAAGGGTTTTTGCGGGTTTTGCTCTTCTCCAAAAAGTGGAGTCGTAAAAGCTGATCCATGCGAAAATAGGAGTCGTAGTTCCATTTTCCTCAGAGTTTTCCAAGGCTTTTTAGGGCGTCACCCAATATTCACGATTCCTGCGTTGGAACGCTGAGGCAAGCAGAGCCTGTGGCTGTCCAATGGCCGCCTCAGGCAAACCGGGCAGCAGCCCGAACCCACTTCCCTGCGGATGAACCGCTAAACTATTCTTCATTATCCTTCTCAGCGCAATATCTATACAGCGAAATTATGAATGATATTGTATATCCTACAGTCGCTAAAATTTTCATGATTATGAGGAGGTCAATTCGCGATTCTTTAATAATGCTTAAGATTGTGAGAATTGTCCACACAAACGCAAACACAGCATAAATGATTACGATTTCCAATGAAATCTGTTTGTTCTTTCTCAATTATTCAAGTCTCCATCATCAATATATCAAATACGGATACCACAATGTATCATAGCATCGTCTTGCCTGCTCGGCAATTTCGATTGTTGGCCATACCAATCGATCAAAAAATGTGACGCAGAAGACAAGACCTACAGATTCAGCCAAAGTCATGTTCTTGGTAATTATTCCTCAGCCTCGAAGGGGCGAAGTACAAGTTCACAGTTCGCAAAGAAAAAGGACGAAAAATTCACATTCGTTGAAAAGAAAGAGTGTTCCTGCAGTTCATACTTCTGGCCGTTGATTGTGACCGCACTTGCTTTAACCCAGTTTTCAACAAACAGCGGGGGCAAGGATCCGCCTGTCGCAAGAAGTCGGAAGAAATAATACTGGGTTTCTCTTCCTTCAAAACAATACAGAGCGCCAAGGTATTCATTACCGTCTGCAGTATAAACAGCGTATTTCGGTTCGAACTCATCCAGTCTTTTGTACATTAAGCCATACCGCTTTACAGGCTGGAATCCTGCAATATACTTCCCACACTCTTCGCCGTCTTCTTCAAATGAAAAAGTAAAATAGTAAAAGTCCCAATCCGAAGTATGAATCACAGGACTTTCTTCCGAATCATACATCAACACGTTTTTGGACATGAAACGAAAGCCCAGCAGTTCAAGGATTGTAATTGCAACAACAAGGATCACCACGATTACGCCAAACTTCTTCAGAATTGATGTAATGCGTTTTTTCATTTTCATTCCTCCAGCGTTATTCTACCTGCTCATTATACGGGTAACCAAAAGCTTTATCAAGTCTTATTTCTGTTACGTACGGAATCGCCCTCACACGAAAATGTCCGTATGGTACCATAGCAATTATACATATGGGCTAAGGAATGGACATAACAAAAAGTGAAAAAACAGCGGTGGCACTTCCACAAAAAACTGCAAAACGACTGTAATGCTATCGTAATAGCCTGGGTCGACCTCCTGTTAATACCCCCCTAAAACCCCCTCTTTTTGAGAATCCTGCCGCTGTGTGCGGTTTGTTTTGCCGGGGTAAGGTCGTAACCCATCCGCATTCGTTGCAGCAGCAGAGAGGCGCGTGTACAGGTTTTTCATAATCATTATTGTGCCATTCAGCAGGTCAAAATCTGAGACGCAGTAGACAAAGACAAGGGATTGAGGCCAAGGCCAATTGATAACATTCTGTGTCTTTCGCTCTTTGATCTGGATATTTTTTGAAAAAGTGATATAATCCTTGGTTAACAAGGCAGGAGGTGAAACGCATGGCAAAGAAACGAGCCAACGGCGAGGGTAACATCCGCAAGCGGAAGGACGGACGCTGGGAAGGCCGGTTCACTGCCGGATACGATCCCGATACCGGGAAGGCGATTCTCAAGAACGTCCTCGGCAGAACTCAGGCAGAGGTGCGGGAGAAGCTAAAAGAGGCCATTGAGAAAAGCGGGCGAGTGGACATGATCCGGGCGGATCGCTACACCCTCGGCCAATGGGTAACGCTGTGGTATGATGTCTACTGCAAGCCCAATCTCCGGCCCAGCACCGCCCGGTACTACCAGATGTTCATCGACAAACACATCATCCCGAAGCTGGGGAAGATCAAGCTCAGCAAGCTCCGAGCCATCGAAATCCAGAAATTCTACAATCAGCTCCGCACAAGCGGACGCCTTCGAGAGGCGCAGAAGGAGAAGAATCCCGGCCTCAGCCCATCCTACATTCGCGGCATCCACACGATGCTTCATACCTGCCTCCAGGCAGCAGTCCGAGAGAAACTGCTGCAATACAATCCGGTGGACGACTGCAAGCCGCCGAAGCTGGTGAAGAAGGAAATGAAAACGCTGGAGCCGGAGCAGGTGCAGGCGTATCTGAAAGCGGCTGAAGCAAGAGGACTGCTTCCAATGTTCTTCCTGGAACTGACCACAGGCATGCGAAAGAGCGAGCTGGTTGCTCTCCTCTGGTCGGACGTAGACTGGAAGGAACAGACGATCTCCGTCAGCAAGCAGGCCTACGTGACGGACGGAAAGCTGACGGCAATCCCGCCCAAGACGGCAAATTCGATCCGAAAAATCGCACTGTCCCAGGAGACGCTTGACCTTCTCAGAAAGCAAAAAATTGCATTTCCGGACAGCGACTGCATCTTCCCTTCGCCGGTGACCGGGGAAATATACCATCCAGATTCAGTGGTGAATCTCCACAAGAAGATTTTGAAGGAGGCCGGGCTGGAGCATATCCGTTTCCACGATCTGCGGCACACCTTCGCAACGCTGGCCTTACAGAACGGCGTGGACGTGAAGACCGTCTCCGCCATGCTGGGTCACAGCAACGCTGGCTTCACCCTGGCTACCTACACCCACACCACCACGGCTGCCCAGCACCAGGCAGCGGCCATCATGGGGAGCCTGGTCAGCACGGGGATCGCCCCGGAACAGAATAATCCCGCGCAGAATACGTGACGAAGGAAAGAAACGGATTGCCACGGGCGGCGGCGCCGCCCGTGGCAATGACAGAGAATGGACCCGCCGGAAATCGTCTTTGACGGTCTCCGGCGCGTTCCATTTCTTTCCACGTTTGGGTCTAATCTGGGTCAGGCGCTTGACCCAAACGCTGACCCAAACCGCTTTGAGGCCAAAGTGGAGGAAAAACTCCATTTTCGAGGCGCTTTTGGAGACAAAACACCCGATTTTCTTGCGAAAACCGGGTGCCAGTGGAGCTACTGGCCGGACTTGAACCGGCGACCTGCTGATTACGAATCAGCTGCTCTACCGACTGAGCCACAGTAGCATATTTCCTTAGCTATGGTATTCTACCACATTTTTGCGCCGCCGTCAACTATAAAATATCTGCGGGCCGCTTTTTCAAAAATATCTGTGAACCGATTTTTCCGTGCATGGGATCATTTTTCTCATTTTTCTCAAAAGCCTTGCAAGCGGGTGCGTTTTGTGCTATACTGAACGCAAAGAACGGAGGGATAAGATGCGCTGAGTTTTCCTGACTTGACGATACGGCGTTCCGGCGGCTTCGGCCGTCCGGTTTTGTGCGCCGCAAGCTATCTGTTCTGCAGCCCGCAAAGGGCGGATGTTGGCATCCGCCCCTACGATCCGCGGGGCTGCTGAATCGGTGCGCCGCAAGCAGGAAATCACCGCAACGTACCCGCCTGGAACAGGTGTCGTATGGCTGCAGGGGTTCCTGCGGCCATTTTCGTTTTTTGCAGGCCCATGCAGTGGCGCACCGGTTAAGTGACGGCCCAAATATGCAAGCCGTGGCGCAGCATATTTGGCTGCCGGAACTTATGCAGAGCTGTGCGCCGCTACCGGAGCGGACGGCTGAGAGCCGTCCCTACGGGGGCGGATGGCGGGCAGATTGCCCGCGCTACATTTGAAATTCAGGAGGGTTCATTATGGCATTGATTTCCGTTCAGGATCTGACTTTTGGATACGACGGCAGCGCGGAGCTGCTGTTTGAACACGCCGGCTTTCAGCTGGACACCGACTGGCGGCTGGGCTTCGTGGGCCGGAACGGCCGGGGAAAAACCACGTTTTTACGGCTCCTGATGGGCCAATACGAATATCGGGGCAGCATCAGCGCCCCCGTGGCCTTTGACTACTTCCCTTTCCCGGTGGCGGACGAAGCCGCCACCGGCGGGGAGATCGCGGAGGGCTGCTGTCCGGGGCTGCCCCGCTGGCGGCTGCTGCGGGAGCTGGCCCAGCTGGAGCTGGACGAGGGCACGCTCTACCGTCCCTTCGCCACCCTCTCCAACGGGGAGCGGACCAAGCTGCTGCTGGCGACGCTCTTTCTGCGGGAGAACCGCTTCCTGCTGATCGACGAGCCCACCAACCACCTGGATCTCCACGGCCGCGAGGTGCTGAGCCGCTATCTGCACACGAAAAAGGGCTTCATCCTCGTCTCTCACGATCAGGCCTTTCTGGACGGCTGCATCGACCACGTGCTGTCCATCAACCGGGCCACCATCCAGGTACAGAAGGGCAACTGCTCCACCTGGCTGGAAAATCGGCGCAGGCAGGACGAATACGAGCTGGCGGAGAACGCCCGGCTGAAAAAGGAGATCTCCCGGCTGGAGCAGACCGCCCGGGAAAAGGCAGCCTGGGCGGACAAATCGGAGCGGGAAAAGATCGGTTCCGGCCCGAAAAAGAACGAAATGAACGCAGGGCGGCGGCCCTATCTGGGGGAAAAGTCCCGGAAGGCCAACCAGCGGGCCAAGGCCATCGCCGGGCGGCAGGAGGCCGCCATTGAGGAAAAGAGCCGCCTGCTGAAGGACATCGAAAAGGCGGACAGCCTGCGGCTGCCCTGCCTGGAATACCGGGCGGAGCTGCTGGCGGAGCTGCGGGACGTCACGGTGGACTACGGGGCGGGCCCCGTCTTCGCGCCGGTGCGCTTCTCCATCCGGCGGGGCCAGCGGCTGAGTCTGGTGGGGCCCAATGGGGCGGGCAAGACCAGCCTCCTGCGGCTGCTGACCGGGGAGGCCGCGCCGGCCGACGGGACCCTGCGGCTGGCCAGCGGCCTGGTGATCTCCTATCTGCCCCAGGACACCGGCGGTCTCTCCGGCTCCGTGACAGACTACGCCGAGGCCCACGGCCTGGATCGCACCATGTTTTTGACCTTCCTGCGGAAGCTGGATTTCCCCCGGGCCCAATTCGAGAAGCCCATGGAGCAGTTCAGCATGGGGCAGAAGAAAAAGGTGCTGCTGGCCCGGAGCCTCTGCGAGCCCGCCCACCTCTACCTCTGGGACGAGCCGCTGAACTACATCGACCTGCTCTCCCGGGGCCAGATCGAGGAGCTGCTGCTGGAAAGCAGGCCCACGATCCTCTTTGTGGAACACGACAGGCTCTTCTGCGAGCGGGTCGCCACCGATACCATACGCCTGGAAAAGCCGGAGGCATAATAAATATACAAATTGAAATTCCCCCTTTACTTTTCCGCCCTTTTGCGGTATCCTATATATAGAAGCAAAACCCATATATTTATACAGGAGGTAACAGTTATGAAGTATGTATGTCCCGTCTGCGGGTACGTCCATGAGGGCGATACCCCTCCCGAGTTCTGCCCCGTTTGCAAGGTTCCCGGCTCCAAGTTCACCAAGGTCGAGGGCGAGATCAAGCTGGCCGCTGAGCACGAGTTCGGCATCGGCGCCAAGCTGGACAACGTCCCCGAGGAAGACAAGAACTACATCATGGAGCAGCTGAAGGCCAACTTCACCGGCGAGTGCTCCGAGGTGGGCATGTACCTCTGCATGGCCCGGATTGCCCATCGCGAGGGCTATCCCGAGATCGGCCTGTACTGGGAAAAGGCCGCCTTTGAAGAAGCCGAGCACGCCGCCAAGTTTGCCGAGCTGCTGGGCTCCGCGCTGGAGCCCAAGATGACCGCCTCCACCAAGGAAAACCTGAAATGGCGGGTGGACTGCGAGTATGGTGCCACCAAGGGCAAGTTCGACCTGGCCGCCTGCGCCAAGAAGAACGGCCTGGACGCCATCCACGACACCGTCCACGAAATGGCCCGTGACGAAGCCCGACACGGCAAGGCGCTGGAAGGCCTGCTGAAGCGGTATTTCAAGTAAGGCGACAGGCAACAGGTAATAGGCAACAGGAGAACGCCCGTAGGGGCGAGCATTGCTCGTCCGCTTTGAGCCTTATTAATCAGACATTTCCACAGAGGGAAGGGAGCGATCCTTTCCCTCTTTCTTTGCGCGGTGTTTTTGCACTTTCTGCATGTTTTTCCCACTGTTTTTTGCACTTTTTGTTATGGTGTTACCGCGCTGCCTGTTCTATAATGAGAACTGTTGGGCTTGTTGCGGAAAGCCTCCACAACCCAAAAAGAAAGAAGGAAGAAAACACACATGAAAGTTCATTTTGCGCGTCAAGGCATCAAAAAACTGTTCTATTCCGAGTTCCTGGCTGCGTTTTCCAAAGCAATATTGATTTTACTGCTGCGCTTTGTCACGAAGGGTCGTTTGCCGGTCGGCGCTTTTCCTTACGTCCTTCTGGGGCTTGGGATCGTAATTGCAGGCATCCGGCTTCCGGCGCTCAGCTTGGCTGCATACGACGTGCCTGCCTTCCGGATCGCCCAAAAGGCAGGCGTCGCAGAGCTGGTGCTTTGCGTCCTGAATTTCGTGCTTTTCGTTCCGTGCCGACTCCTTGCTTCGGTTCCGGTGCTTGCGGAGCTGCTTTCGTCGGTTCTCGTGACGATCTTTATCGTGAACGGCATCATGAATCTTGCGTCCGCGCTGCAAGACAGAAACACCGCGGAACAGGGCGTAAAATTGAAGCAATTCATCTTTTGCCTAATCATCAGTAATGCGTTGATGATGCTTCTCGGCCCTCTGCTGGCGGTTCTTCTGTCTACGCACGTTCTTCCGGCGAGCGTGATCACGAACTATCCGCTGATCTATGCGCCGCTTTTCACGGCTCTGTTCGTGGAATGGATCCTGTACCTGTGCTACTTGAAGCGAGCAGAGAACATGATGAAAAAAGAGATCCGGAAACCGGCAAACGCCGTCAAAGTCCGGCCAATGAGCTGACGGGGAGCGGCGGGCGCACAGTGCGCGACCCTACGGGCGCTGAACCCTGAACTCTGAACTCTGAACCAAGTCCGCAATAATCTAAAACAGGATTGCAATCTCCGCCCGGGCGTGCTATGATAAAGGCGTAAAAAAACAGAAAGGCGGTATTCCTCTATGTTAATCAAGCTTATCGTGGAGCTCGTGATCGGCGGTCTGTGCGGCTATGCTGCCAACCGGATCATGCACGGCAAGACGGACGACGTTCTGCTGAACGTAATCCTCGGTCTGGTGGGCGGCGTCGTCGGCGGCGTGATCGGCAATCTGCTGGGCGTGGGCGGCGGCTGGATCACCGGCATCCTGCTCTGCATTGGCGGCTCCTGCCTGGTCGTCTGGCTCTGGCGGAAGTTTATCAAATAGCGTTTTCAGGGGCCGATTCCTGCCGGGAATCGGCCCCTGCGGCTTGCAATATGCATACAAGCATGGTATAATACAGAAAAACGCGGCGCCGATGCGCTTGGCGGCGCGCCGCAGAGGAATGGGAGGAATCCAAGCTATGCGAAAACGCTTACTGTCTCTGATGCTGGCTGCACTGATCGTGCTGGCCTCGGTGCCGATCTCCTCGGCCTCGGAAACCGTGCCCTGCCTGACGGTGGACAGCTCCCTCGTCATCATCGGCGACTCCAACACGGTGTTCCTGAAAAGAAACAACCCGGATATCCAGGCCGCCCGGATCTATGCCCGCGTCAACGCCACCATCGCAGAATGCGCGGAGAACTGGAGCCGCTATCACGCCGACGGATACGACAAGGGTATCTACCAGCTGATCTCGGAGCTGGACGGCAGCAGCTTCGACACGGTGGTCATCAACATCGGCACCAACAACGCCGGGACGCCGTCTTCCACCTACAAGGAATACTACAAAGAGGTTTTAACAAACTTCTACACGAAGAACCCGGACGCGGTGATCTATCTCTGCAAGATCCTGCCCATCAATCCCGCCAATTACAGCGGCGATTATCCCGACGTCTTTACCATTACGAACATCAACCGGATCAACGCCTGCGTGGAGGAGGTCCAGCAGGAATTTGCCGCCCAGGGCTACGACGCCCGGATCATGGATCTGAACACCCCCTTCAGCAACACCTACGGCGTGCTGGATCCGGCCTATGACAACGGCGGCGGCATCCACCTGAGCGTCTCCGGCTACCATTACCTCAACAAGGTCGTCCAGACCGCTCTGGCCCTGGGCGACCCCGACGCCAACCACAAGTGGGAAGTGACCACCGTTCTGACGGCTCCCACCTGCGGCGCGGCCGGCGAGGGGAAATATACCTGCTCCGTCTGCGGCATGGAGAAAACCGCCCCCATCCCCGCCACCGGCGAACACAGCTGGGACGAGGGAACCGTTGTGCAGGAGGCCACCTGCGTGAAGGACGGCCTGCGCCGCCTGAGCTGCCAGACCTGCGACGCTGAGAAGGAGGAGACCATCCCCGCCACCGGCATTCACAAGTGGGAGACGACGGTCATCCAGGCCGCTACCTGCGTGGAGTCCGGCCTGCACCGCCTGGATTGCCCGGACTGCGGCGCCACCAAGGAGGAGGTCGTTCCGCCCACCGGGATCCACAGCTGGGACGCGGGCACGGTAGTCCAGATCCCCAGCTGCACCCAGGACGGCATTTTCAGCTGGGTCTGCGGCGTCTGCGGCGCGGAAATGTCCGCCACCGTCCCCGCCTTCGGCCATGTCTGGACGCTGACGAAGGTCCTCACCGAAGGAGAGACCCTCCACGACAGCACCGGCCTCTACACCTGCACCCAATGCCTGGAAACCAAGGAAGCGCCCCTGTGCGCCTCGGAGGTATTCACCGATATGCCCGCAGAGGATCACTGGGCCCACAACGCCATTGACTGGGCCTTCTTCAACGGTCTGACCAGCGGCACCACCCCCACCACCTTCTCCCCCGACAGCATCCTCACCCGCGGCCAGGTGGTGACCTTCCTCTACGCCTTCTACGGACGCCCCGAGGCGGAGGGAGCCAATCCCTTTGAGGACGTGGCGGAAAGCGACTACTTCTACAAGCCCGTGCTCTGGGCCGTGGCAAACGGCGTCACCGGAGGCACCACGCCCACCACCTTCTCCCCTGCCGCTCCCTGCTCCCGGGCGCAGATCGTCACCTTCCTCTGGGCAGCCGCAGGCCACCCGGAGCCCAACGGAAGCGAATGCGCCTTTGAGGACGTGGGCGACGCCGACTACTTCTGCAAGGCCGTGCTTTGGGCCGCGGAAAACGGCATCACCAGCGGCGTGGACGAGACCCACTTCGGCCCCGACGTCAACTGCAGCCGCGCTCAGATGGTGACCTTCCTCAAGGCCGCGTCCGCCGTTCTGAACGCAGGCGAGGAAACCCCGGAGAATCCCACCGACCCGGAGGATCCCATCGACCCCGAGGATCCCATCGACCCCGAGGATCCCATCGACCCCGAGGATCCCATTGACCCGGTGGATCCCATTGACCCGGTAGATCCCGTAGAACCCGAACCCTGATCGTATCCATCCCATGTGCTGCAGGGAAGCAGGCTGAGAAGCGGCTCCGGAACGTAAGCATTCACAGAGGAGTGAACCCAATGCGATACCCAAACGTATATCAAGCGCTGAAACGGATCCTGCGGGCGGAGATCCTGTACCTGTTCTCCGTTCCTGTCACCCTGTATTTCGGTCTGCTTGGTTCCTGGGGCCCCATTGCCGACACGGTAGCGGTGGAGTGGCTGCCCTGGATCCTGCGAGCCTGCTGCATGATCGTGGCGATCATGCGGATCACCACCCTGGGGCGGGCCGCGCTGGATGATGAAATATTCCGCTCCGCCCAAAGGATATCTCTGATTTTCCTTCTGTTCTGCGTTCTGGACACGTTCCTCATGCCCCACATCATCGGTATGCTTTCCATGCTGCAGGAAACCGGGGAGCTGCAAGAGGATATCGAGCTGTATTGTATGCTCTACCTGGCGCTGTGCATGATAGAGATCGCGACTTCCTTCTGCACCATCCTGGAGTTCCTGAACACCCTCTCCCGCATGGCGCTGCGGGAAAAGGAAGCAAAGGAAAGCGAAAAGATCCAGCATTTCAAGCTGGTGTTCGGCCGGCTGCTGCTCTGCGTGTTTCTGGCCTTCGCCCTCAAGCTTCTGATCCCCGGCGCCATGACCCACGGCAGCTTCCTGGGCTCGCTGCTGGGAATGGTGATCCTCACGGTCTTCTTTGCGGCCTGGTGGCTGTTCCTCTGTTTTTTGCAGCCGGTTTCGGAGCTGCTGCTCCGGACGGAATGGAAGCACGAATCTCAGTGGACAGGCGTCGCCCGGGAGCTTCGCCCTGCCGTGGTGGATCTCTACGACCCCGACGCCGCCGACGCAGCCGTCGCAGCGCCGCCGGAGTACCGCAGAAGCTGGGCGCAGGAAAATATACCCGGCGTGGCGAAGGAGCTGCTTCCGGATTCCGCCAAAGCCGAGAAAGCGGAAGCCTATGCGCGGTCCGCCTATGCAGAGTCCGCCTTTGCGAAGCGGCAAAAGTCGCCGCAAAGCGTCTGGGCCTTCGATGTGGAGCGCTTCTTCAAGGATTGGAACATCAAGCTCACCAAAGAGGACAAAAAAGCCGTCGGTCTGCGCTTCCCCAACGCGTATTACGGCGTCAAATCCATGCTCCGTGCCTGGAACATATTCCTGGCCGCCGTTTCCCTGGCAATGCTCTTGGCCATGCTCGACGCGCTGGACTTGCCGCTCTATTCTCTGGGGTCTGCCCCGTTGCACTGGTCCGTCTCGCTGCTGACAAAAGCCAGCCTTTGGTGCCTTTGGTGCGCGTATCTTCGCGCTCCGTTGGATGAACCGACCTTCCTGTGGGGCAAAAAGCTGATCTCCTGCACCGTATGGCTGGCTCTGGCTCTGTTTGTTGCGCCCTTCTATCTGTCGATCGGAGATGACGAAGTAACCTTTCTCCCACCGTTCATCATGTACATTCGTATTCTGTGGTTCGCCGTGCCCTTCCTGCTCCTGGTGAACGCCCTCTCCGGCTTCAAGCGTCTGTCGGAGAAGCTGGGGGATTGGGACGCCGTGCCAAAGTGGGACAAGCAGCGCCTGTTCTTTACGCCTGTGTTTTTCCTTGTCTGCGGGATCCTGCTTCTGCTCCTGGATCAAGCGAGCATCTTCCTTGCCATCCCTGTCTATGGGGTCTTTGTGGTGCTGTGGAGAATGCTGATCCGCAGCCTGAAGGCCGAGCGGGACACCCTGCTCCAGGCAAAGCTGGCGCAGTCCAGCGCCGAATTCGGCGCCGGGATCGATTATACCAAGGAGAGCGCCCCGGAAGCAGAGGCCGAAGCGTAATAGAAGAAAGCCGATCCCGTGCGAAGCGTCGCACGGGATCGGCTTTCTTTTGTGGGAGCTGCTCTCCATGATGGGAGCCGCTTTTTGTTCAGAGCAGCTCTGCGGGCTCCATGGCCTCATGGAGCTGCTTGGTGATCGCGCCGGCGAAGATGCGATCCGCCTGGATGTGGACGGTCTGCAGGGCCGGCGCACACTGGGCCACGGGGAGCTTGCCGTTCATGAACACGTCGTCGTCCAGGATGAACTTGACCTCGTCGTCCTTCACGTTTCCCCGCTGCAGCATACCGGGG
The DNA here is from genome assembly GCA_016292255.1 of Oscillospiraceae bacterium. GTDB lineage: Bacteria > Bacillota > Clostridia > Oscillospirales > Oscillospiraceae > JAFRPC01. The sequence continues at coordinate 4,028 of JAEEZZ010000096.1, read as the reverse complement.
CCCACGTGCATTTTGATCCGGCAGCCGCCGGAGATGGCCATTTCGATGTCCTGGCCGGAGCGGGCGAAGCTCTCCTCCCGCACGTCCTCCTCCGCCAGCAGGCCCAGATAGCCTGGCTGGAACAGATCCCGGAAGGGCACGCCCTCCAGATCCAGGGCCTTGCGGGAAAAGACGTTGATAAAGCGCAGTCCCACCCGCTCAAAATAGGCAGGCTGGTAGGTGGGGATGAACTTGGACAGGATCAGATCCAGCTTGGCGGCAAAGTCCTCCCACTTGGTATAGGCCGGGGTGGCCAGGGCGATGAAGCTGTTGGTCAGATTGACCTTCCACTTGCCGTCGGCGGAGAGGAACTGATAGTTGGTGATCTTCTCGCCCTCCTCCACCCGCAGGCTGCCGGGGGCGCCGGCCACCTTGGGCTGGGTCTGCTCCTGCAGGCGCTTGTACTGGGGGAACTCCTTGCGGATGGCCTCCTGGAAATCCGCGGGCTCCCGGGCGGAGATGGACAAAATGGTGGGGAAACGGAGCTGGCAGATGACCTCTACCAGCTGCGGCTTGCGGTAAAGATAGCGTTCACGGTCTGAAAACATAGCAGGATGCCTCCGTATCTCAGGCCCTTTGCTTCCCGGAAGCGGAAGCGATGGGGGCGTTATTTTTTTCTGTAGACGTATTCGGCGGTTGACGCCTTGCCGGGGTCGCCGTTGAAAAGATCCAGCCTGCCGTCCTTCAGGGTGCCGGTGTAGTCGATGCTCAGACCCAAAAAGGTCTCCCGCACCGTGACGTCCTCCCCCTTCAGGCTCCAGCTGACTTCAAATTCGCTTCCGTCGCGGGAATGCAGGCCGGTGCCGTCCGCGTTCAGGATCAGAGAAAATGGCGTCCTGTCCTTGACGTCCTCACCGACCAGCTTGGAATACTCTCCCACGTAGGTGCCGGAGGCAAGCTCCATGGGGCTCTCGGAGCAGGCTGCCAGCAGGCTGATCGCCAGGATCAGCACCAGCAGCGCCGCAGCTTTGCAGATTCTCATCGTTCGACTCTCCCGTTTATCTCGATAACGGATTTATTATACCACATTTTTTGAAAAAGTCTATCCCAAAATAACGATCCCCGGCGCAGGCCGGGGATCGAAGGCTGATGCGGTTCCTGGTTCGCGGCGCATCGGCTTATTTCCGCAGCTCCAGGGTGAATTCGTCGTTGTCCTCCGTGACGGTGACGGTATAGCCCTGGTTGGAGGCAAAGCGGCGAATGTTGCCCACGGCGCATTGATCGTCCACCAGGACGGTCAGCGTGGCGGGCGCGGAGCGCTTGATCTCCTGCTGCACCATCAGCACCGGCTGGGGGCAGGAAAGGCCTCTTGCGTCGATCATTTCTTTCCCTCCTTCCGCTTCACAAAGGTGCACAGCACGGAGATCAGCAGCAGGATCACCAGGGCGGCCCAGACTGCGTTATGGCCGTTGGGGGTGGAGCCTTCGCCGGAGGAGGCCAGCTTGAAATTGTGGCTGATGGCCGCGCCCAGGATCATGCCCACCACCGTGACGGCGGAGTCGGAGTTGCCCTCCCCTGCCAGCACCAGCTGGCGCAGGGGGCAGCCGCCCAGAAGCGTGGAGCCCCAGCCCACCACCACCATGCCCAGGAAGTTCCACAGGCCGTCAGAGTGGGCCACGGGCTGCTTTTCGAAGGCGAAGCCGTTGAACTGCCCCAGGATCAGATTGCCCAGCAGCACCACGACGATGACCGTACCGAAGGCCGCCACCAGGCCGAAGTCCTTGAACATCACGGCGTTGCGGATGCCGCCCGCCATGCAGAAGCGGCTGCGCTGGGCCAGGAAGCCCACCGCCAGACCTGCGGCCAGGGCCAGCAGCCAGGGGGCCCGCATGGAGCCGGGGCCGGTCTCGGAGCTGCGGAACAGCCCTACAAGGCCGGTGGCGGAGAGCAGGAAGGCCAGGGCCAGCAGGGCCGGGAAGGCAGCGCCCTCCGCCCCGGTCTGGACATAGGCCCGACCCAGGGTGAAGCCCTTCTTCAGGAAGACGACGCCGATCAGGATGCCCACAATGAAGCCCAGCAGCCCCACCACGGCGTTCAGATCGCCGCCGCCGATCCGGATGACCATGCGAAGGGGGCAGCCCAGAAAGACCAGGGCGCCGATCATCACCAGCATCCCCAGGATCAGCCGCAGGAAGGGAGAGGAGCCGCCCTTGCCCTTGAATTCCCGGAAGCACAGGGCCGCGATCAGCGAGCCCAGGACGATCCCCACGATCTCCGGGCGGAAGTACTGAACGGCCTCAGCCCCGTGCAGCCCCAGGGCACCGGCGATGTCCCGTTCGAAGCAGGCGATGCAGAAGCCCATATTCCCGGGGTTCCCCAGCTTGGCAAGGATCAGCGCCGCCAGGCCGACGATCAGACCCGTCAGCAACAGCAGCCAATTATCGCGAAACCATTTTTTCATGTACACGCTTCCCTTCGTTATATTTTTAAAAGTATCACGCAGAAGCATTATAGCACAGCGCACGAAAAAAATCTACCCTTGGGGCACCCTCCGTAAGGAAAAAGAGGTAATAACGGGCACAATATTACATCTAATGCCGAAACTTCGACTATAACAGAGGACACTAAGACAAAGGAAAACACTCCAGGAAGTCAGTCTGGATAGAGTTATACTTGAACAGTAGACTTTCGTTTTTAATCATTACGTAGTTTACCATCCTCCATTAGGAGTGTATTGTCTGCTTTGCCGGCGACTGTCGGGTCATGTGTTACGACAATGACGCACCGGTTTTCCCGGTGAGCCAGTTCTGACAGTAGTTCTACAATCCTCATCCCGTTTTTTGAGTCCAGATTTCCGGTTGGCTCGTCAGCCAGAATCAGTTCGGTGTCAGACACAAGAGCCCGGGCAATGGCAACTCTCTGTTGTTCACCGCCGGAGAGATGACTGGGGAGGCGGTGGAGCTTGTCCTCCGAGATGCCCACCTGCTTCAGCTTGTCGGCGGCTTTCGCTTCGGCTTCTTTTTTGGAAATTCCCCGCAGATAAAGGGGGTAAGCAGCGTTTTCCAATGCTGTCAAATGGGCAAAGAGATTGAAGTTCTGATAGATGACCGAAACGTGGTCAAAGCGGAAGCGGTCCAGGTCCATCGTCGCGGTAGCTGATCCGTTCCAGCGAATCTCACCGGAAGCCGGCACATCCAGCCCCGCCAGCAGAGAAAGCAGCGTCGTCTTTCCGCTGCCGGATGGCCCGACGAGCGCATAGAACTGTCCCACTTCAAATTCCGCGCTGACGCCGCGCAGAGCCTCTATCGTTTGTGCCTTGGTTCGGTAAGTATAACAAACATTGTCAAGTGTCAGCATTCTCATTCCTCCGTTTTCATCAGTCGGATCGGCTTCGCCTGGGTCAGCAGCGCGGCGCAGACCAGACATCCCGCGAGCCAGAGCAGCATTTGCAGCGCGCCGTCTCGGAGTCCGCTGCCGTCCGGCAGCAGGACCAGGCTGACGCAGAGCCCGATCCCCACGCCGGGGATTAGGGGCAGAAGCTGCTCCAGAGCCACGGCCAGCAGGACCTTTCCCCGCTTCAGACCCAGACAGCGCATGACGGCCAGCTCCCGCAGGCGACGGCGGTTCATCAAAAAGCCGATCAGCAGGCCCAGACAGCCGGAAAGGATCAACAGCACCGTCCGCAGCCGTCCCAAAAGGCCGACGTGAGCCTCCAGCTCAGCCGCGGCGGCGGAAAACTCGCCGTCCTGGATCAGCAGTCCCGCCGTCAACGGGTCGTCCGCGTTCCACGGCCCGGGGGTGACAAAGTATTCCGCGAAGGCGGCCTTTGCCTCGTCCAGCAGGCGGGCGTCGGAGATCGTAAAGCGGCAGCGGTCCAGCTGGAAGGCCTCGGAGCTGCCCGGGATCAACTGGGCGTCGAAGGGGCAGACCACCAGCTTTTTCCCGCCGTAGACCCGGCCGACGATCCGCAGGGTCACAGGGGGCCGGTCAAAGCTTCGGTTCAGTGTGATACTTCCGTTCTCATCCGCCAGCGCCAGGAGCTCCTCCGA
>JAEEZZ010000095.1 GCA_016292255.1 Oscillospiraceae bacterium | reverse complement strand
TGGAGGACGGGCAGTATATTCCCCCGGATATCTCCAAAAATGATTACGGCGTTGTTCCGGAGGACGGAACCAGCGGAGAGGGCAGCGTGTATTCCAATATCTTCGATCTTCTGACCTGGGACAGCGTGCTGCGGGAAGGGATACTGCTCACCCGCGAAGAGCAGCAGCGCATGTACACGCCGGTCAAGCTCAATAACGGAGAACGCTGCGTTTTCGATGAGGACAAGGGTTCCGGCTACGGCTTCGGCTGGGAGATCCAAAACGACGCGGAGCTCGGGCTCGTCGTGGCCCACGGCGGATGGCACAAAGGCGCCTATGCCCAGTATGAGCGCTATGTCGATGTGGACGCCCTGCTTGTGCTGCTCTACTGCCGCGACCCGGAGGATTCCCATGCCAGCTGGGCATTTATCGAGGGGATGCGAGACATTATTCAGGGCAAAGAACCCCGGCCTGTCCGCACCCTGGAGGAGCGCATGGTCCAGAACCCCGACAAATCCGCTTGGGAGCGCTTCTGCGGCAGGTTCGCCCACGAGGAGGGCGACTGCTTCTATCCGGAAGAGGTCTATCTCCGGGACGGGGACTTGTACGTGAAATGGATGCGCAACACAGGCGCGGGCTTCCACTGGAAGCTCTACCCCCTGGGCGGCAACGAGTTCGGCATCAAGAAGTTTGATTTCACTGTTCAGCTCGCAGAAGACGGCCTGACCTGCTTCGACGAGTTCTACAAGAAAATTTGAGAAACACAAGGAGGACAAAGGAATGGAACAGATTCATCGGCTTTGAAGAAGTACCGGAGTAATATAAAGAGGGCGAAGAGATGCCCGCGATTTTGAAGCTGTAAAAAACCAAAATAGAAAGGAAGTATCACCGAACATGAAAGCACCGTTTTCTCCCTATCTGGACGCGCTGGCGCCGAAGATGAAGAAGCTGGTGGAGCTGCTGGGCAAATCCTTTGCCTACGTCAGCGTCCTCTCCACCGACTCCGTGGGCTTCAGCGTCTACGTCTCCCAGACCGACAAGGGCATTTCCGGCCAAAACATGACCACCGAGCGGGGCAACGTCGTCCGCGTCTGGCGGGACGGGCAGTACAGCGAGTACGCCTTCAACGAGATCACCGGCAGCGTCGAGGCCCTGGCCGAGGAGATCGTCTGCCAGCTCGAGCGCCAGTTTGCGCTGCTCAAGCTGACCGGAACCAAGACCTACGACACCCCCATCCTCCCGGACGAGCCCCTGGAGCTGTTCGAGGAGAAAGAGACCGGGGAGCTGCCCGAGCAGGCGGACATGAAGGGCCTGGTGGAGCGCTTCACGGCTCTTTCCGACCGGGGCATGGAGACCATCCCCCATGCGCTGGACTGCACGCTCAGCGGCTCCTCCACCCACATTTCCAAGATGTTTGTGACGAAGAACCGCTTCCTGCGCCAGAGCTACGTGTACGCCGAGGGCTCCTGCTGGGCCATCGCCTCCAACGACGAGGACGAGACCAAGGAGGCCTACCAGGGCGTTTCCGGCTGCGGCGGCCCGGAGATCCTGGACGGCTTGCAGGACGTGCTGGAAAAGATGCCCAAGCTGATGCAGGAGATGCTCTCCTCCGAAGAAATCGAGCCCGGCGAGTATGAGATTATCACCGATCCGGAGATCAGCGGACTGATCGCCCACGAGGCCTTCGGCCACGGGGTGGAGATGGATATGTTCGTCAAGCACCGCGCCTTGGGCGCGGACTACCTGGGCAAGCGGGTGGGCTCCGAGCTGTGCACCATGCACGAGGGCGCCCTGTGCGACAACAGCGTCACCGCCTACGTCTTCGACGACGAGGGCGTCCTGGCCGGGGACGTGACCGAGATCGACCGAGGCATCCTCAAAACCGGCATCTGTGACGCCCTGGCCGCCCTGCGGCTGGGGGTTCAGCCCACCGGCAACGGCAAGCGGGAGAACTTCGCCCACAAGGTCTACACCCGCATGACCAACACCATCTTCGACTCCGGCGAGAGCACCCTGGAGGAGATGATCGCCTCCGTGAAGTTCGGCTATCTGCTGGAGGGCGAGCAGAGCGGCATGGAGGATCCCAAGCACTGGGGTATCCAGTGCATCATCTGCAGAGGCTACGAGATCAAGGACGGCGCACTCACCGGCAAGGTCGTCGCCCCGGTGGTGATGACCGGCTACGTCCCCGATCTGCTGGGCAGCATCAGCATGGCCTCCGTGGATCGGGGCGTCATGGGCAACGGCGGCTGCGGCAAGGGCTACAAGGAATGGGTCAAGGTGGCCGCCGGCGGCCCCTATCTGAAAATGAAAGCGAGGTTGGGATAATGTTGAAGCATATTGAAGAACAGATCAAAGCCCTGGGCTGCACGATCTGGGAGCTGCGGGAGGAGACTACCAAGGCCTGGGAGTTCTATTTCATCCGGCACGAGCTGGATCAGAACCGGATCACCGAGCTCAGAAGCTTCCCGGTGACCCTCTACCGGCCCCTGGAGGGCGGCCTCCTGGGCGCCGCCTCCGGCGAGATCGCCCCCACGGATTCCGACGAGGCCATCCGGAAGAAGCTGGCGGATATCTACTACCAGGCGTCCCTGGTGAAGAATCCCGCATACAAGCTCAACGATAAGCCGGTGGCTTCTCCCCCGTTGAAGGAGCTGGACGTGGCCGCCATCGCAAAGGACTTTATCACCGCCATGGCGCAGGTGCACGAAACGGAGACGGAGTTTGTCAACTCCTACGAGATTTTCGTCAAGGAGATCACCCGGCACTTCCGCAACTCCAACGGCGTGGAGTACACCGTCCGCTACCCCAGCTCCATGATCGAGGTGGTGGTCAACGCCCGCAGGGGCGAGCATGAGATCGAGCTGTACCGGATGTTCGAGTCCGGCACCTGCGACGGGGACAAGCTCTGCCGCGACGTGGAAAAGGCCCTGCGCTACGGCAAGGACCGTCTGGTCACGGAGCCCACCCCCGCCCTGAACAGGTTCGACGTGCTGCTTTCCACCGACGACGCACTGCAGATCTACCGGTGGTACTTTGCAATCAAGGCCAACACGGAGATGATCCATTGCAAGATGTCCGACTGGAAGCCCGGCAAGGCAGTGGCGGAAAACATGACCGGCGACCGGATCACCCTGAAGGCGGTCTCCACCCTGCAAAACTCCTCCCAGGACTACCCCATCGACAAGGAAGGCGCTGAGATCCGGGATCGCACCCTGATCCGCAACGGCGTGGTGGAAAGCCTCTGGGGGCCCCGGCAGTTCAGCCAATACCTGGGCGTGGAGGACAGCGCCCTGGCGGAAAACTTTGTTGTCGAGGGCGGCGCCTGCTCCGAGGCGGAGCTTCGCAAGGGCGACTATCTGGAGGTGGTGGAGTTCTCCGACTTCCAGGTGGATCCCGTGGGCGGCGACATCGCAGGCGAGATCCGGCTGGGCTATCTGCATCAGAACGGCACGGTCCGGATCGTCACCGGCGGCTCCGTCAGCGGCAAGATGGCCGACGCCATCCCCACCATGCGCTTCTCCGCGGAGACCGAGCAGTATGACACCTACGTCATCCCCCGGGTGACCCTGCTGGAAAAGCTCAAGATCACCGGCGCGGAATAAGCAAACAAAACGAAAACGGCCTCCCTGCCGCGGCAGGGAGGCCGTTTTGTCAGTGCCCTCAGGCTCTGTATTCGTCGATGACCCGGACGATCAGATCCTGCAAAAGCTCCACCTCGTAATTGCCCACGATGGGCTCCAGGTGGGAATCGCCGATGCCGGAGTCGTCGGTGAGGAAGACGTAGGTGCCGCCGGTGAGGATGGCCAGCGCCCGGCCGAAGAGCTCGGTTTCCCGTTCGGCGTTGGAGGCCACCACGGGGATCAGTCGGATGCCCTTCTCCGCCGCGGCGCTGACGGCAGCCTGCAGCGCTGCCTCCTTGCCCTCGTGGGGCGGCGCGTCGAAGATCAGAAAGGCCAGCTTGACGGTGTTCTCCTCCCATTCGCCCTGCTCCTTCAGACATTCGGTGAGTATTTCGGCTACGGCCTCGGGGGTGTCGCCGCCCCCGTCGGCGTACTCGGCGTTGATCTTCGCCTGGATCTCGGCCACGTCGGAGCTGAAGCCGTTGGTGCGGGTCACGTATTCGTCGCCCTCGTCCCGGTAGAAGTTGACGCTGTAGCGGACGCCCTCGCTGCCCACGCGCTCCGCGATGGCGGCGAAGTCTTTCTGCAGGTAGGCGATCTCGTCGCTCATGGAGCCGGTGGTGTCCACGATGAACATGATCTGCAGGCCGGGGGCAGTCTGCGCCTCGGCGCTGACGGTCAGCGTGATGGTTCCCGAGGGCCGGAGCTGCGTCTTGCCCTGGGGATCGGTGGGGGGCTCCGGGGTCTGCACCTGGGCGGAGGCGTTGCCGCAGACCACCCGGTCGGGGGTCTGCCCCTCCATCCAGAACAGGTAAGCCACGCCGTGCTTGTCGGTGCGGGCCTGCCAGAGGGTGGTTCCTTCCCCGTCCGTCAGCACCACGGCCCGGTTGCCCAGGGGCGTGCCGTCTTCACTCTGCACCCGGACTTCCACCCGGTTCCGGGGATCCAGCCCGAAGCTGGGGAAGGAGATCAGCTCGGTGTTGACCAGGTTCACGAAGAAGGGCCAGTTTTCGTTGTCCTTCCATTCCGCCGCAGTCAGCTTCAAGGGCTCGGCGGAGAGCTGCTGATCCCGCTCGATGGTGTCCACCGTGCCCTCGCCGGAGGCCGTTGGCGCGGCCCCGTCGGGCGACTCCCGGTAGACAAAGCCGGCTTCGCTGTCATACGCGGCAGGGGCGGCCTTATCGGCGTTGTAGAACTCGGTCTTGGCCCCGTCGTCGGGGGTCTCCGCGTCGCCTTTGCCGTCAGCTGAGGTCTTTCCGTCGTCGCGGTGCGCCGGCTCAGCCGGGGAGTCGGCACGCGCCGGGGCAGCTTTCTCGGCACAGGCCGCCAGGCTGAGGATCAGACAGAACGCAAGAAGCAGAACAAACAGCTGCTTGATCGGGTGTTTCATGGAATACGCCTCCTTACAGGTTTTTGTTTCTGCCCTTATGACGACGGCAGCGGGGAAAAGTTCCCGGAAGCGAAACAATTTGGGAAAACGGTGCTTCCATTTTCCGACGAGATGTGCTAAAATCATGGCACTCCACAGAAAAGGACAGCCCGCCCCAGGGACGGACGCGGAAAACGCTATGCAACGCTCCAAGCTATCCAAAACCGAGCTGTTTGAAAAGGTGTCCATTCCCCGGGCGCTGGCGGCCATGGGGATCCCCACCATCATCAGCCAGTTGATCAACCTCATATATAATATTGTAGACGCCTTCTTCATCGGGCGAACCGGAAACTCCTACATGATGGCGGCCACCACCGTGACCCTGACCCTTACCATGCTGAACGTGGCATTCTCCAATCTATTCGGCGTGGGCGGCGGCAGTCTGATCGCCCGGCTCATGGGCCAGAAGCGGGACGACGAGGGCCGCAAGGTCAGCGCCTATTCCATCCGCGGCGCCCTCTGCCTGGGCCTGTGCTACGCGGCTCTGACCGGCCTGTTCATGGAGCCGATCCTCCGCTTCCTGGGCGCCTCCGATGCCACGGTCGGCTTTGCGAAGCAGTACACCCTGTTCGTCATCGTCATCGGCACCACCCCGTCTATCCTGGGTCTGACCCTGGCCCACCTGCTGCGGAACACCGGCCACTCCTCCCAGGCCAGTCTGGGCCTCTCCATGGGCGGCGTGCTCAATATGATCCTGGATCCGCTGTTCATGTTCGTGATCCTGCCCAAGGGCCAGGAGGTTACCGGCGCGGCCCTGGCCACCATGATCTCCAACCTGTTCTCCTGCACCTACCTGCTCCTCGCCTTCCGGCGGGCCTCCGGCCACGCGCCGCTGTCCCTCCGGCTGGGGGACGCCCGGGGCCTGGCTGCGGAGCACAAGAAGAGCCTGTTCAATGTGGGCATCCCCTCGGCCGTGCTGACGGGCCTCTTTGACGTGGCCAGCATCTGCGTGAACAAGCTGGCGGCGACCCACGACGACCTGGTGCTGGCCGCCTTCGGCATCGTTATGAAGGTGGAGCGCATCCCCAACGCGGTGAACATCGGCATCTGCCAGGGCATGATGCCCATTGTGGCCTATAACTACGCCTCCGGCAACCGGGAGCGGATGCACGCCGCCGTGCGGACGGCCCGGCTCTACGGGCTGATCGTCTCCGCCGTGTGCATCGTCCTGCTGGAGCTGCTGGCCCGCCCGGTGACCAACCTGTTTCTGAGCACCTCCGCCGAGGACGCCCTGGGCGCAATGACTACCGTGACCCTGGCGGCGGGCTTCCTGCGCGTCCGCTGTCTGGCGGCGCCGGTACAGCTCATCAACTACCACACCTCCTTCAGCCTGCAGGCCATCGGCAACGGCTTTTTCACCATGCTGCACGCCTGCGTCCGGGAGCTGGGCATCTATATCCCGCTGATGTACCTGCTGGACAGACTGTTCGGCCAGATGGGACTTGCTTCCGCGCTGCCGGCAGGGGAGGGCCTTGCCGCGATCTTTGCCCTGTGGCTGCTGCACCGGGCGCTGAAACAGAAGGCAGATAAAAAATCATACGGAATAATCGCAAAAAACTGTTGACAAATCGCAAAAGCGGTGGTAGTATATTCGAGCGCGCCGGAGAGTACAGAAATGTGCCCGAGCCGAAATCGAGAAAAAATTTGCGAAATCGCAAAAAAGTTCTTGACAAAAGCTTCAAAGCGTGCTAATATATGAGAGTCGCCGCGGTTGAGGGCAACCGATGAAGCTGCGGGGATTTCAAATAGGCTGCAAAGCCAATGTACCTTGAAAATTAAACAACGAGAAACATGAACAAACACCATGTCAAACAAAAGTGAGCGATTTATAATCGCCCACGAACGTTGCAAAAAGTCAACGTAATTTCTTGAGTAGTCAAGACAAATTCAAAAAATGATTTGC
>JAEEZZ010000094.1 GCA_016292255.1 Oscillospiraceae bacterium | reverse complement strand
TGAAAATAGATAACGCCAACATCTAAGAGATCATCTTTTGATGGTCTCTTTTCTTTTGCTGCAAACAGTCCACCGGACTGTTTGCGGACGCAAAAGGACGATAGTCTGCCTACATGTGAAAATAGATAACGCCAACACACACAAAAAGGCTCCGATCTTACGATCGGAGTTTTTTCATACCCCCCACACAATTTCCAAAGGAAATTGTGTGGGGGGTATGTTCATCCCTGTTTCAGAAAGCTGTCACAGAACGGCGCCAGGCTGCACCGCTCGCACGCGGGTTTCCTTGCCGTGCATACCGCCCGCCCGTGAAGGACGATCCGGTGACAGAAATCGGAGCTCTCCTCCGGGGGCAGCACGGCCCGGAGCTGCTCCTCGCATTTGGCCGGGTCCTTGGTGCCGTCGGTGAGGCCCAGCTTGCCGCAGATCCGGATGCAGTGGGTGTCGCAGACCACGGAGCCGGGGACGCCGTAGAGGTCGCCCAGCAGGAGGTTGGCGGTCTTGCGTCCCACGCCGGGGAGCTTCAGGAGCGCTTCCATGCTGTTTGGTACCTTGCCGCCGTAGTCCGCCAGCAGCATTTGACAGGCCAGAACAATGTCCCGGGCCTTGTGCTTGTAGAAGCCGCAGGAGCGCACCAGCTCCTCTACTTCCGCTACGTCGGCGGAAGCGAAGGCTTCCAGGCTGGGGAAACGGGCGAAGAGGGCCGGGGTGATCATGTTCACACGCTCGTCGGTGCATTGAGCGGAGAGCCGCACGGCGATCATCAGCTCATAGTCCTTCTGGCTGTGCAGGGCGCATAGTGCCTCGGGGTAGTCTTCTTTCAGGGTCTCAATTACCCGGAGGGCTTTTTCTTTCTTTTCCATGGTTTTATCCCCTATTTTTTTACTTGTTATTATTTTACTAAAAAGGTAGGGAAAAGGCAACTTGTTTCTTTCGTTTTGATCTGGAATATGATATAATGACGAAAAAGGTTTTGCGGGCGGATCGCCCGCGCTACACTGAGATTTGGAGGTGAGCCGTATGTATCAGCCCTTGGCCGACGAGCTGCGGCCCCGGGAATTATCGGAGGTCTACGGCCAGGACCATATCCTGGGGGAGGGGGCCATTCTGCGGCGGATCATCGAGTCCGGCACGGTGCCCAATCTGATCTTCTACGGCCCCTCGGGCACCGGGAAGACCACCGTGGCGAACATCATCGCCGAGAAGACCCAGCGCAAGCTGTTCAAGCTCAACGCTACTACCGCTTCCACGGCGGATATTAAGACCATCGTCTCCCAGCTGGACACCATGCTGGCCCCCAACGGGGTGCTGCTCTACCTGGACGAGATCCAGTCCTTCAACAAGAAGCAGCAGCAGACTCTGTTGGAGTACATTGAGAACGGCAAGATCACCCTGATCGCCTCCACCACGGAGAATCCCTATTTCTACGTGTTCAACGCGATTCTGAGCCGTTCCACCATCTTTGAGTTCAAGAGTCTGACCCCTGCCGCGGTGCGGCAAGCGGTAGATCGGGCGGTGAACTATATGGCGGGGAAGCTTCATGTGCAGGTGGAGGCCGACGAGGCCGCCTTGACCCACATCGCCGGCTCCTGCGGCGGCGACGTGCGGAAGGCCGTCAACGCGGTGGAGGTGCTGTTCACCGCCTGCGCCGCCCCGGACGGGTGCGTCCGCATCACCCTGGCCGACGCGGAGGCCGTGAGCCAAAAGTCCTCCATGCACTATGACCGGGAGGGGGACAACCATTTCGACTCCGTGTCCGCCCTGATGAAGTCCCTGCGGGGCTCCGACCCGGACGCGGCTCTGCACTATCTGGCCCGGCTCTTGGAGGCGGGAGATCTGCCGGGGGCCTGCCGCCGGATCCTCTGCTCCGCCAGCGAAGACATCGGCCTGGCCTATCCCCAGGCGGTGTCCATCGTCAAATCCTGCGTGGACGCAGCCCTGCAGCTGGGGCTTCCCGAGGCCCGGCTGCCCCTGGCCCAGGCGGTGATCCTGCTGGCCACTGCGCCCAAGTCCAACTCCGTGGTCAAGGCCATCGACCGGGCCATGAAGGACGTGAAGGCGGGCAAGGCAGGGCCCTTCCCCCGGGAGCTGCAAAACGTCCACGCCGACGGGGCGGGCTTCGAGCGAGAGCAGGGCTACCTGTATCCCCACGACTTCCCCGGCCATTGGGTGCAGCAGCAGTACCTGCCGGACAACCTGGTGGGAACGACCTACTACGAGTACGGGGACAACAAATTTGAGCAGAGCTGCAAGGCGTATTGGGAGAGAATTAAAAACGAAGAATGAAAAACGAAAAACTTCGGAATTTTTCAATTCGGGAATTGAAAAATGATGTTTGAATTCGTCGCGGAGCGACACCGCAGTTTTCCCCTTTTCGTTTTGCGTTTTTCGTTCAAAGGAGGCAACAGAAGATGCCCATGGACATCCGGGTCGGCGACGTGCTGACCATGAAAAAGAAGCACCCCTGCGGGGCGGATCGCTGGCTGGTGCTGCGCTCCGGCATGGACTTCCGCCTTCGCTGCCAGGGCTGCGGCCATGAGGTGATGATCCCCCGGTCCAAGGCCGAGAAGGGGATCAAGGCAATCGAACGGGAGCAGGCGCCGTAGCGCCGCCTTTTGCGGCCACGGCCCCGGACGCCGGAGGGCGCCGGGGAGCGGCGCTTCCCGCTTGTGTGGAGATGCTTATGGCAAGGGAAAGAACAAACAAGGGCGAAGGGGATCGCCGGGGCGGCTGCCTCGGGGGCATCCTGTTCCTGCTCTGTCTGGCCGCGCTGCCGGAAGCCGCCAGAAGAACCGGCATCCGGATCCCAACGGATCGGATCCTGAGGGTAGGGGCTGTGCTGCTGGGGCTCGTGCTGGCGGCCTTCATCCGCAAGATTTGGAGGAGAAAGAAGTACGGCCTCTACGTGATCCCCCGGGAGCTGCGCCGGATCGACCGGATGAGCGGGCGGGAATTTGAGTTTTGGTGCGCGGAGCTGCTGCGCCGCTACGGCTTTTCGGAGCTTAGCGTCACGCCGGGCAGCAACGACCAGGGCGTGGATATCATCGGCAGCTACCAGGGGGAGCATTACGCCATCCAGTGCAAGCGATACAATTCCAAGCTGGGCAATAAGCCCATCCAGGAGGCGTACACCGGGGCGGCGTTTTACGACTGCCATTACGCGGTGGTGATGACAAACGCCGATTTCACCCCGGCTGCGGTGGAGGCCGCGGCGAGGACCGACGTGCTGCTGTGGGATCGGGATGTGATCCGGAAGCTGATGGAAAAGGCCAACAAGCGGCTGAAAAAATCCGCCTCCGGCCGGAAGCGGGAGCAGGCCTGCGCCGAAGGCAAATGGCCCCACAGCTTCGACGCGAGGGAGATCGACACCGAATACTATGAGCGCCTGCCGGCGGTGCCCCCGGTTTCGGGGCAGCTGCACGTGGCCTGCACCCCGCTGGACGGCGAAGAAGCCTATCAGCAGGACGAGGATTTCGAGACGGACGCGGAGCTGATCCAGCTTTCCTCCCCGATCTTTTCCACGGAGCGGGAGGCAGAGCACTTCAAGGCGGCGATCACCAAGAAATACTATGCTCTGGCCAGGAGAAACGGAACGGTGGTCACGGCGTGGATCCATGCCGCCTATATCCGGGATCTGTTCGATCCGGAGCGCTGCATTTATGTGTTGGATAACTATTGTGAATAGCAGAAGGCGCTGCAGGAATGCCTGCAGAATGCAACAAAAACAGGGTCGTTTCCCCAGTGGGGAAGCGACCTGTTTTTTTCCGGAAGCGGAGTATAATGGGAATGCAAAATGCAAAGTGCAAAATGCATAATTCGGGACGGGGGGAGGGGGTGGTCGTTTACGTTGACGAGGTCTTTGCCGTCAACGCTCTGGTGGATCTGCTGCTGCTGAAAACGGCGGTGTGCGTCACCGGGGCGGGGACGCGGCCCTGGCGGCTCTGGGCGGGGGCGGGCTTCGGCGGGGCCGCCGCGGTGGCGGCCTGCGTACCGGAGCTGGGCTGGCTGGGTCGGCTGCCGGGGGCGGGGCTGTTGTTTCTGGGCCTGTCGCTGATCTGCTTCGGACGGCGGGGCCGGGCCTGGAAAAGCTGGCTCTGGTTCTTCTGCGTCTGCTGTGGCTTTGGGGGGCTGGCCCTGGCGGTCTGCGGCCTGCTGCGGGTGCCGGCCTTCCAGCGGGACGGCACGGTCTACTACCGGGTCACGGGGCGGCTGCTGGTGCTGCTGGCCGGAGCGGTCTACGCCGGGGCGCGGATCTGCCTGGACTGCTTTGCGCGGAACCGCGGCCGGGAGCTGGTGCGCCTGGGCTTGAGCCTGGCGGGCCGGGAGCTGAGCTGTGTGGCCCTGCGGGACACGGGGAACACCCTCTCCGATCCGGCCACCGGGGAGCCGGTGCTGGTGGCCCGCTGGCAGGTGGCGGCCCGGCTGCTGCCGGAGCTGGGGCTGGATCGGGACGCCTTCCAGGATCCCGCCGGGCTCCTGGTCCGGCTGGGGGCGGCGCGGCCCGGGCTCCGGGTGCGGCTGATCCCCTTTCGGGCGGTGGGAACGGAGGGGGGCCTGCTGGCGGCCCTGTGCATGGACCGGATCACGGAGGACGGCGTCCCGGTGCGGACGCACTTGGTGGCCTTTTCCCCCACGGACGTCTCCGACGGGGGCGGCTACGAGGCGCTGTGCCAGGGAGAATAACGGCCGGCAGATTGCCGGCGCAGCGGAATGCAAAATGCAAGATGCAAAATGCAAAATGAGCCATAAGCTATGAACCATAAGCCATGAGCCATAAGCTATGAGCAACGAGGAGGACACACGATGACGTTATTGACGATCCGGAAACTGCTGGCGCGGCTGCGGCAGCGGGGAAAAATCATGTACATCGGCGGCAGCGATATTTTGCCGCCGCCTTTGGGCCGGGAGGAGGAGGCCGCGGCGCTGGAGCTCCTGGCCCAGGGGGATCGGGGCGCCCGGCGGCTGCTGATCGAGCATAATCTCCGGCTGGTGGTCTTTATCGCCCGCCGCTATGAATCCACGGGGGTGAACATCGAGGATCTGATCTCCATCGGCACCATCGGTCTGATCAAGGGCATCAACACCTTCAAAACCGACAAGAACATCAAGCTGGCCACCTACGCCTCCCGCTGTGTGGAAAACGAGATCCTGATGCACATTCGGAAGATCTCCAACCAGAAGGGGGAGATCTCCCTGGACGAGCCCATCAACACGGATTGGGACGGCAACGAGCTGCTGCTTTCCGACGTGCTGGGCACCGACGGCGACACCGTGCTCCGGGGCCTGGAGGAGCGGGTGGATCACGAGCTGCTCCGCGCCGCGCTGACCCGGCTGACCGCCCGGGATCGGGAGATCGTGGCCATGCGCTTCGGCCTGGGCGGGCTACAGCCGCTGACCCAGAAGGAGGTGGCCGACAAGCTGGGCATCTCCCAGTCCTACATTTCCAGGCTGGAAAAACGGATCCTGGAAAAGCTCCGGGCGGACATCACCCACGCATGGTCGGCGTAGTTTATGAGAAAGAAAAACCGGAGCATGACGGCTCATGCTCCGGTTTCGTATTTACTTCGCAGCTCCTCCGCCTGCTCCAGGACCTCTACCGCCAGCAGGGAGAGATCCGCGCCGTCGGTGTCCAGGGTGAGGCTGTGGGGGATGCGGTCGAAGCTTCCCCGCTGCCGTTCCAGCATGGCTGCAATGGCGGGGGAAAGCTCGCCGTCCGGCATCTGCTTGGCAAAGCGGGCCTTGCTGGTCTCCAGGCGGGAGCGGCACAGGACCACAAAGCTGCCCGGGGGAACCAGCGCGTAGAGATCCGGCTCCGTCAGCAGGAAGATCACGTAGTCCTCCGCGTACTGCTTTTCCGCAAGCAGAAGCTGGAAGCGGTTTACCGCCTCGGGCTCCGTGGGAGCCAGCCGCACGTAGTCACGGCCGGAGAAGAATTCCGCGTGGATCTTCTCCATCAGGGCCTTCGCCAGGGCGGATTTTCCGGTACAGCGTTCGCCGGCAATTACGATCAGCATAGAAACGCTCCTTCTTTTGGGGGATTGGCCGGCAGGTGGCCGGCGCTGCGGGGTTCCGTGGCGCTGTCTAAGCGCGCCCCTATGGGCGGTTGCGGAAGGCTTCAATCCTTGCCTCGGTGTCGGCGCGGACCGCATCCCGCAGATTCAGAAGCACCGGAGACCAGTCGGCCTTATCGTAGCCGTAGGTCAGATTCAGTGTGAATTCGTTTTCCGACCAGGAGGACAGGTCAGATTCGTTGTGCTGGATCACAGCCTCCAAATTGTCCAGAGCTTTGTAGAGCTTGGCCTCCGGGGTCTGGCGTTCGGCCATTTCCCGGTAGAGGGCAGCCATTTCCGCCGCAAAAGGTGTCGGCAATGTCCGAACCCAGCCCGAGAGCAGCTCCTCCTCCCGGGTTTCGTCGGCTGCCGTCTTGTTGAAGGAGGGAATGTCTCCTGTGAAGGCCTCGCCCAGGTCGTGAATCAGGCACATACGGATCACCCTGTCCACGTCCAGGTCGGGGAAATCGTCCCGGAGCCAGTAGGCCATGAGGGCCAGCCGCCAGCTGTGCTCCGCTACGGATTCACGCCGACCGCCGGAGGTTTCGCAGTGCCGGGTGGCGTCTTTCAGCCGCTCCGCCACATGCAGCGCATTCAACAATGCCGATGCTTCCATTGTGTTTCTCCTCCCATATATCGTTTGCCGGAGTTCCGGAAATTGGCGCCGCCAGCGCTTGGTCTTCGGATCCTCATTTTTCTGTCAGATGAATTAAAATCTCTACGTTTTTGGCCATGGAGGGGACGGGGACGAACTCGAAGCGGCCGTGGGCGTTCTCGTAGCCGGCGGAGAGGTTGGGGCTGGGCAGGCCCCGGAAGCTCAGGGCGGAGCCGTCGGTGCCGCCCCGGAAGGGCTCGGATTTGGGCTCCAGGCCGGCGGCCCGGATGGCGGCCTCCAGATCGGCCACCAGGAAGGGGTACTGCTCCAGCACGTCGCCCATGTTGCGGTACTGCTGGTTGAGCGTCACAAGCACCCGCTCCTGTCCGCAGGCTTCGTTGATGCTGCGGGCGATCTCCAGCAGTCTGTCCTGCCGGGCCCGGAAGTTCTGCCGGTCGAAGTCCCGGATGATCATGCGGATCTCCCCGTGCTCGCAGTCCGACTGCAGGGAGGTCACGTAGTAGAAGCCCTCCACCCCGTCGGTGAACTGGGGCTTTTCTTTGGAAGGCAGGGCGGTGAGGAATTCCGCCGCCAGATCGGAGGCGTTGACCATGATGCCCTTGGCGGTGGCCGGGTGGACGCTGCGGCCGGTGATGGTGACGATGGCCTCGGCGGCGTTGAAGGTCTGATCCTGATACCAGCCCAGGTGATCGCCGTCGATGGTGTAGGCGAATTTCGCGCCCAGCTTTTCCAGATCCAGATCCTGGGCCAGGCCGCCCACTTCCTCGTCGGGGGTGAAGGCGATGCAGATGCTCCGGTGGGGCAGCTCGGGGTGGGCGGCGTAGTATTCCGCCAGGGTCATCAAGGCCGCGATGGCGGCCTTGTCGTCGCCGCCCAGCAGGGTGGTGCCGTCGGTCAGCACCAGATCCTGGCCTACGTACTGGGCCAGATTGGGATAGTCCGCTGCCCGCATGACGATGCCCTCGGCCTCGTTCAGCACGATGTCGCCGCCGGGGTAGGCGCGCAGCACCCAGGGCTTCACGTCCCAGCCCTTCACGTCCGGGGCGGTGTCCACATGGGCCACCAAGGCGATGGGCCGATCCTCCTCCACATGGGCGGCGGGCAGCCAGCCGTAGACCACGCAGTGGGCCTCGTCGTACTCCGCCCGCAGGCCCAGCCCGCGGAGCTCGTCGTACAGGAGCTTTGCCAGATCCCGCTGGCAGGCCGTGGTGGGCCAGCTCCCGTCATAGTGCTTGGATTGGGTGGTCACGGCGGCATAGCGCAGCAGCCGCGCCTCGGTCTGCCGGTGGAACGCAGAATAATCAGACATAGGGGCCTCCTGTCTTGCTTGATTCGTGGGTCTCTTTTGGGTGGGGTTCCGGGCAGGCTCCGCTGCAGCAGGCGCAGCAGCCGGGGCAGCCGGATTTTTTCTTTTTCCGCATCCGCAGCACCGCCAGCAGGAGCATCAGCCCCACGGCGGCCAGGATGGAATAATCCCAGAAATTCATGCCTGCCTCCTAAGCGGCGCCCAGGGCCAGACCGGCCAGCCGGACAAGCAGGGCCGCGATCCAGGCGATGGCGCACTGCCAGAGGATCATCCGCCAGGCCCATTTTGCGCCCAGCTCCCGCTTGACGGAGGCGACTGCCGCCACGCAGGGGGTGTAGAGCAGGCAGAACACCAGCAGCACCAGGGCGGACAGTCCGGTGAGGGCGGCGGTGATGCCGCCGGCAAAGGAGAGCTCCAGCACGGAGACCACGCTTTCCTTGGCCATAAAGCCTGTGATCAGCGCGGTGACGATCCGCCAGTCTCCCAGGCCCAGGGGCCGGAAGACCGGAGCCAGGATCCCGGCGGCGGTGGCCAGAATGCTGTCCTCCGCAGAGGCCGTCAGCTCCAGGCGATAGTCAAAGCTCTTGAAGA
Source organism: Oscillospiraceae bacterium (assembly GCA_016292255.1). Taxonomy (GTDB): domain Bacteria; phylum Bacillota; class Clostridia; order Oscillospirales; family Oscillospiraceae; genus JAFRPC01. Next base: position 16,481 of record JAEEZZ010000094.1, on the reverse strand, counting down.
ACCAGACCACCACCGTGGCGATCAAAATGACAGAGAAGGCCCGCTGCAGGAAGTCCTTGGCCTTCTCCCAGAGAAGCTGCCAAACGTTTTTCAGACTGGGCAGCCGGTAGTTGGGCAGCTCCATCACAAAGGGGACCGCTTCGCCCCGGAAGATGGTCTTTTTGTAGACCAGGGCGGCCAGGATCCCGATGACGATGCCCAGGAAGTACAGCCCGGTGACCACGAGCCAGCCGGTGCGGGGGAAGAAGGCCGCGGCAAAGAAGCTGTAGATGGGCAGCTTGGCGGTGCAGCTGAAAAAGGGCGTCAGCAGGATGGTCATTTTTCGATCCCGTTCGCTGGGGAGGGTCCGGGTGGACATGACGGCAGGCACCGTGCAGCCGAAGCCGATCAGCATGGGCACAATGCTTCGGCCGGACAGGCCGATTTTCCGCAGGAGCTTGTCCATAAAGAAGGCCACCCGGGCGATGTAGCCGCTGTCCTCCAGCAGGGAGAGGCAGAAGAACATCAGCAGAATGATGGGCAAAAAGCTCAAAACGCTGCCCACGCCGTCAAAGAGCCCGCCCAGGATCAGACTCTGGATCACGGGGTTCACGCTGCCCTCCGCCATGGCGGCCGCGGCCGCATCGGCCAGCTTGTCGATGCCGTTTTGCAGCAGATCCTGGAGCAGGGGGCCGATCAGAGCGAAGGTCAGGAAGAAGACCAGGGCCATGATGCAGATAAAGGCGGGGATCGCCGTGTATTTTCCCGTGAGGATCCGGTCGATCCGCTCGCTGCGCTTGTGCTCCGCGCTCTCCCGGGGCTTGGTGACGCATCTGGCGCAGACCCGCTGGATGTAGGCGTAGCGCATATCCGCGATGGCGGCGCTCCGATCCAGACCCCGCTCGTTTTCCATTTGCAGCACGATATGATCCAGCAGCTCCATCTCATTTTTGTCCAGCTTGAGCTGCTGGCAGATGTTGCTGTCGCCCTCCACCAGCTTGCTGGCGGCAAAGCGCAGGGGCAGGCCCTCCGCCCGGGCGTGATCCTCGATCAGATGGCTCACCGCGTGGAGAGAGCGGTGCACGGCCCCGCCGTGATCGTCCGCCCCGCAGAAGTCCTGCCGCAGGGGGCGCTCCTGGTATTTCGCCACGTGGACGGCGTGGGTGATCAGCTCGTCGATGCCCTGGTTTTTTGCCGCGGAAATGGGGACGACCGGGACGCCCAGCAGGGATTCCATAGTGTTCACGTCCACCATGCCGCCGTTGCCGGTCATCTCGTCCATCATATTCAGGGCCACCACCATGGGGACGTTCATCTCCAGCAGCTGCATGGTCAGATAGAGATTCCGCTCGATGTTGGTGGCGTCCACAATGTTGATGATGCCCCTGGGCTTGTCCTCCAGCAGGAAGTTCCGGCTCACCAGCTCCTCGCTGGTGTAGGGGGACATGGAGTAGATCCCGGGCAGATCCGTGATCCGGGTGTTGGGGAAGCGGCGGATGGAGCCGTCCTTCCGATCCACCGTCACGCCGGGGAAGTTGCCCACGTGCTGGTTGGAGCCTGTGAGCTGATTGAACAGGGTGGTTTTGCCGCTGTTTTGGTTGCCCATCAGGGCGAAGGTGAGCAGGGTCCCCTCCGGCAGCGGGTCGCCGCTGCCCTTGGGGTGGAACTTGCCGTCCTCGCCCAGGCCGGGGTGATCCTGTTTTTCAAGCGGACGGGTCGCCCGGGGCGGCTCCGTTCCGTCGGAGGGGGCGGAGATCTGGATCTTCGCGGCGTCCGCCAGCCGGAGGGTCAGCTCATAGCCGTGGATGCGAAACTCCATGGGATCCCCCAGCGGCGCCAGCTTTGTCATGCGAACGGTGGCGCCGGGGATGACGCCCATATCCAGAAAATGCTGCCGCAGGGCGCCGTCGCCCCCCACGGCCTCGATCCGGGCAGACTGCCCGGGACGCAGGGTTTCCAGTGTCATAGGTATTCCTCTTTTGCGTGACAAATGAAGTATCGCCTGGCGGCGATATGAAGTATTCCTTGCGGAATATGAAGTATCTCCCTTGGAGATATGAAGTATGTGCTTCGCACATATTGCGGTATCTGTTTATTCTGCAAATAAACAGATGAAAAGAAATGATTTGAAAAACGTGAAAGATTTCCCGTTGCGTCAAATATGGCGCAGCCATACTTCACAAGCGAAGCGTCTTCACGTGCGGAGCACACTTCATATTTGCGTCAGCAAATACTTCATTTCTCCCCTAACGATATTGCACCCGCAGGCCCTTGACGGCCAGGGGATTGATGGCCACGGTGACCTTGTCGCCCACGGCGCAGTCGATATCCGTCACGTCCACCACGGCGTGCACCATGCCCACGTGGCCCAGGGTCCTGCACTTGTGGCCGTTGACCTCCACCAGGATCCGCCTGGGGAAGAGCAGGTTTTTCAGGTGATGCAGGATCCCGCCGATGCTGTCCCGGATGCGGAAAATGTCATTTTCCCGGGAGGCGGCGAAGCCGTTGTACCAGCCCAGGCCGATGACGGCGGTACGCATCTGCCGGGTGGCCTTGAAGCCGGCGGCATAGCCGATGGTCTGGCCCTTGGGGATCCAGCGGATCTCCTCCAGGGTGCATTCCGCGTAGCCGATCCGCTGCAGCCCCAGCTTGTCCTTGAAGGCCAGGCGGCCCAGGAAGGCGGAGCCGATCCGGACGCCGTCCAGGTGCATTTCGGGGTGACGCACAAAGGCGTGCGAGTTGCAGCAGTGGGCCATGCCGGTGTCGTAGCCGGCGGTCTTGAGCTTTTCCACCACCGCGGTGAAGCGCTCGAACTGGTGCTTCGTCGCCTTTTCGTTGGAGAAGGAGCTGTGGAAATGGGTGAAGATCCCGGCGACCTTGATGTTCTTCATGTATTCGTAGACGGAGATGATCTTGTCCGAATCCTCGGGCAGGAAGCCGTAGCGGCCCATGCCGGTGTCCACGGCGATGTGTACCTGGGCAATGGCGGCCCGCTCCGCGGCGACGCCGTTGATGGCCACAGCCGTCTCATAGCTGCCCACCGTCAGGTAGACGCCCAGATCCATCAGCGCGTTGATCTCCGCCGGATCCGCGGTGGAGCGCATCATCAGAATGGAGGCGTCGGGGTAGTTTTCCCGCAGGACCTCGGCCTCTTTGATCTCCGTGACGGCGTAGTGATCGATCCCGTTCTCATGCAGGATCCGGGAGAAGGGGACAAGACCGATCCCATAGCCGTTTCCCTTGAGGACGCCCCAGATGGGGACGCTCCCGGCAAAGCGGCGCAGCGCCTGAATGTTCTGCACCAGCGCGTCACGTTCAACAACGTAAGCTTTCATAGAAACACCTCTGTCTGTGGTATGTGTTGGAAAAACAGAAACCTGTTCTGTAAGCGGGAGGCTCCGTCACTTCCCCCGGTTTTTCAGCTTGTAGACCTTGGCCCGGAAGCTCATGAAGCTCTTGGTGGTCTTTTCGATGGTCTTGTACCAGAAGCGGCTGAGGACCAGATCCATCTCGCCCACGAACTCGGTGTAGTCGCCGTTGAAGCCCCGCTTGAACTTCACCAGGCCGTAGAGGGGGTGATCCTCGCCCACGTCGCCGGGGACGCCCCGGAAGTCGTAGACCCGGCAGCCCTTCTCCACCGCCCAGCGGATCATCTCCCACTGGAGCAGGTAGTTGGGCATATAGTTGCGATCCTCGTTGGAGCTGGCGCCGTAGAGATACCAGACCTTGTCGCCGTACCAGATGGCCAGGGTCCCGGCTATGGCCTTGCGCTTGGTGCTGCCGTCCGCCTGGGGCTCGTCGATGAAGGCCATATAGAGCCGGGCGTGCTCCCCCAGATTGTCCAGAATGTCGGCGAAATACTGAGGCTGGCGGGTGACGAAACCGTCCCGGACGCCGGTGGTCAGCATCAGCTTGCCGAACTCCGGCACCATCTCCTTGCCGCAAACCTCCACCTGCACGCCCTTTTTCATGGCCAGGCGGATGTTGTAGCGGGTCTTCTGGTGGAAGGAGGCCAGCAGCTCTTCTTCGGAACGGCCGTTCAGGTAGAGGCGGAACACGTAGCGGGGCTGGATGGCCTCGAACTCCGCGCCGCCGGCCTTGCACTCGAAGCCGTACTTACGCATATAGTCGGAAAACGCCGTCTCCGAGGAGGGGATGTCCGGGTCGATCTTGAAGACGTAGGCCCTGTATTCCTTGGCCAGCTCCTTGACCTTGGCGAAGAGCTCGTCCATGGTGGCGTAGTCGTCGATGTCGCACACGGGGCCCCGGCTGGCATACATCATGCTGCAGCGGGCGCCGGGGAGCTTGTCGAAGCCGGGCATCTTCCGGATCAAAACGGACACGGTGCCCTTGATCTTCCCGTCCTCGCCCCGGCAGGCGATGGCCCGCCAGAGCCAGGCGGATTTCTGCTTAGCCCAATAAGAGCTCTGGGCAAAGTTGCCCTTGGGGTGACTTTGCACAAAGGCCTCATATTCCGAAACGGTTTTTTCGTTGATAATCTCTGTCATAGCGCAGGCACAATCTCCCTTATACATATACTAAAGAACATTCTACCATAAAACAGACGGCTTTGCAAGAAAAAAGTGAATACCCCCCACAGAGCGCGGGCCTTGAAAAAAGCAGGGAAAATTTGGAATTGGGTATGTACAAAAGCGCTTTTTTCTGCTATAATGTGGCCGCATTGAGAATACTGCGCGGAAAGGGGCGCTCAGACGTGGCTGGAAGATCCGCTGTTCTGTTTTTGCTGGACGATACCTATCGCACCGGAAGCGACACCCCGCTGATGCTGCACCGGGTCCTCGGCGTCCCGCTGCTGAGCTGGCTGGCCTACGGTCTGGCCAAGGCAGGCGTCAGCCGGTTCTTCCTGGCCTGCACGCCCTCGCTGCTGCCCCAGGCGAAGAGCTGCTTTCCCGCAGGAGCGGAGCTCACCGTGTCTTCCGATGAGAGCCCTGCCGATCAGCTCCATGTGTTTCTCTCCACGGCGGACGAATCCGAGCGGGATCTGCTGGTGGTGACAGGCGCCGTGGTATACGCGCCTGCGATGCGGCGCGCCGGCGCAGGCCGGGCCAGCGCCTGTATGGTGGATCGGCTGGAGCTGATGGCCGCCCTGGACGAGACCGCGCCCATCGGGCACTTTCTGCGGCGGGCCGGCGAGACGACCACCGGCGAGGACGGCTTCTTTGACCTGACCGGCCCGGAGGAGCTGCCCCGGATCGCGGGGCTGCTGATCGGCGACCTGCTGGCCCAGCTGATGCGGGCCGGCGTGGAGATCTGGGACGTGGGGAACACCTACGTCACCCCCGGCGTCAGCGTGGGCAGCGGCACAGTCCTGCTGCCCGGCACCGTCTTGGAGGGAAAGACCAAGGTGGGCCGGGGCTGCACCCTGGGGCCCAACACCCGGATCATCAACTCCGAGCTGGGCGACGGCTGCGTGGTGGAGCAGTCCAGGGTAGAGGGCGCGAAGCTGGCCGGCGACCTGCGGGTGGGGCCCTACGCCAATCTCCGGCCCGGCACCGTGCTGGAGCCCGGCTCCAAGGCAGGCGCCTTTGTGGAGCTGAAAAACACCAACGTGGGAGCGGGCGCCAAGATCCCCCACCTGAGCTATTTGGGCGACGCCGCCGTGGGCAGCGGCGCCAACGTGGGCTGCGGAACGGTCACCGCGAATTTTGACCGGGTGGAAAAGCATTTTACCGTGGTGGAGGAGGACGCCTTCCTGGGCTGCAACTCCACGCTGGTGGCCCCGGTGAACGTGGGCAAGGGGGCCTATGTGGCCGCCGGCTCCGTCATCACCGAGGACGTGCCGCCCCAGGCGCTGGCCATCAGCCGATCCAGAGAGCAGATCAAAAAAGAATGGGCCCTGAAAAACAAAAGGGCTGATTCATAGAAAGAAACCGACCGCAAAAAACGAGGAGAAACAAGGAGAAAAAAACATGATCGCAAACGGAAGACCAGTCAAGGTATTCAGTGGAAAGACCAGCCGTCCTCTGGCAGAGGCTATCTGCAAGGAGCTGGGGATCGAACTGAGCAACAACTCTTTGAGCACCTTTGCCGACGGAGAGATCTGCGTCTGGATGGAGGAGACTGTCCGCGGCCAGGACTGCTTCATCGTCCAGTCCACCTGCAAGCCCGTCAATGACAACCTGATGGCAATGCTGATCAACATCGACGCGCTGCGCCGGGCCTCCGCGGGCCGGATCACCGCCGTGATCCCCTACTACGGCTACGCCCGCCAGGATCGCAAGGCCAAGGGCCGCGACCCCATCACCTCCAAGCTGGTAGCCAATATGCTCACTGCCGCCGGCGCGGATCGGGTTCTGACCATGGACCTCCACGCCGCCCAGATCCAGGGCTTCTTCGACATCCCCGTGGATCATCTGACCGGCCTGCCCCTGTTTGTGGACTACTACATGGACAAGTTCAACCCCGATGTGTTCGACCACTCCGACTTTGTGGCGGTCTCCCCGGACGTGGGCTCCGTGGCCCGTACCCGGAACTTCGCCCAGCGCGTCCACATGGATCTGGCCATCGTGGATAAGCGCCGTCCCAAGGACAACGTCTGCGAGGTCATGAACGTCATCGGCGACGTGGAAGGCAAGACCTGCATCATGCTGGACGACATCGTGGACACCGCCGGCTCCCTCTGCAACGCCGCCAAGGCGCTGATCGAGGTGGGCGGGGCCAAGGAAGTCTACGCTTGCGCCACCCACGGCGTGCTCTCCAACCGCGTTGACGCTGCCACCGGCAAGGTCACTCGCGCCTGGGAGCGGATCGAGAACAGCGTCATCAAGGAGCTGGTCCTGCTGGATACCATCCCCCTGCCCGAGGATTACGCCGGTACCAAGATCAAGATGCTCTCCGTGGCGCCCACCTTTGCCAGAGCCATCCAGCACATCAAGGACGAGACCTCCATCTCCGACTGCATCATCGGCGCAAGGTAAGGGCCTGTAGGGGCGGCCAGTGGCCGCCAGCCCGGGGCAGAGGCTGACAAAATGCATAATGCATAATGCACAATGCATAATGAGAAACCGGGGAACGAAAAAGCATGATATTTCATAATCCTACAATCGACTGGCTCATCGTCGGTCTGGGGAATCCCGGGCGGGAGTATGAGAAGACCAGGCACAACGTGGGCTTCCGGGCCGTGGAGCTGCTGGCGAAGCAGGCGAACTGCAAGATCGACCGGGCCCGCTTCCGGGGCCTCACCGGGAGCTGCACCCTGGCCGGGCAGAAGCTCCTGCTGCTGAGGCCGGAGACCTTCATGAACCTCTCCGGCGAGGCGGTGCACCTGGCCGCCATGTTCTATCGGATCCCCATCGACCGTATCCTGGTGCTGTCGGACGATATCTCTCTCCCGGTGGGGAAGATCCGGGTCCGGGCCGAGGGCTCCGCAGGGGGCCACAACGGACTGAAATCCATCATCTCCCACCTGGGCAGCCAGGAATTCCCCCGGGTCCGCATCGGCGTGGGGGCGAAGCCCCACCCGGACTACGATCTGGCGGATTGGGTGCTGTCCAACTTCTCCGCCGAGGAGGAAAAGGCCCTGGCCCCCGCCGTTGAGAACGCCGCCTCCGCCGTGCTGGAGCTGATTCAGAACGGCCCCCAGATGGCGGCCAGCAAGTTCAACGGGAAATAAACGCATACAATTATACAGTATATCAACACGGAAAGGGGTTTTTGCCTCTTTCCGCGTTGGTGTATGGAACGATAAATATGAAGTATTTTCTGACGAAAATATGAAGTACTGCTCCGCAGCATGAAGTACGCTGCGCGTATGATGTATGGCTGCGCCATATATGACACAGCGGGAAACCTTCCCCGTTTTGCCCATATTGCCAAAGGCAGTACTTCATATTCCGCAAGAATACTTCATATCCGCGTCAGCGGGTACTTCATATCGCCGCCAGGCGAGACTTCATTTGGAAAGGGGCTGCTGCTACGTGGACCTGCTTCTCACCGCGCTGCGGGAACTGACTGAATATAGGACCATCCTGTCCACCCTTCGGAAGGGAAAGTCCGTCGGGGTCTCCGGGGCGGCGCAGATTAACCGGTCCCATCTGATCGCGGGGCTGCGGCGGGAGCTGGAGGCGCCGATCCTGGTGCTCTGCCAGGACGAGATGGCCTGCCGCCGCACCCAGGAGGAGCTGACAGCCTTCCTGGGCACAGAGTATCCCATCCTGCCCGGAAGGGATCTCACCTTCTACGACACTGCTGCCGCCTCCCGGCAATGGGAGCAGAAGCGGCTGCGGCTGCTCTATCGCATGGCCCTGGGGCAGGAGCCCCTGGTGATCGCCTCCTGGGAGGCCCTGGCACTGCGGACGCTGCCGCGGAATATCCTGCTGGGGGCTGCCATCACCCTGCGGCCCGGCCTGCTGTTCGACCTGGAGGAGCTGGCGGGGCGGCTGCTCCGCAGCGGCTATTCCCGCTGCAAGATGGTGGAGGGCGTGGGCCAATTCGCCATCCGAGGCGGCATCCTGGACGTGTACAGCCCCGCCATGGAGAACCCCCTGCGGGTGGAGTTCTTCGGCGACGAGATCGACGCCATGGGCCTCTTTGACCCGCTGACCCAGCGGCGGGTGGAAAACCTGGAGGAGGCCATCCTGCTGCCTGTGGCGGAGACCCTGCCCATGCTCCACCCCGGCGGGATCGACGGCCTCTGCGGGGACATCGAGCGGGTGATCGCCCGGCAGAAGCGCCGGAAGAATCCCCACGAGGCCCTGCTCCAAACCCTGCAGGCGGATCTGGAGACCCTGGGCAACCGCAGCTTCTTCGGCGCGGGAGACCGGTATATGAGCCTGATCTATCCCGAATTCTCCACCGCCGTCGACTATCTGCCGGAGGGCGGGATCCCGGTGTTCTGCGACCACGGCAATCTGCGCCGGGCCGCGGCGGGCTGGGAGGAGGATCTGGGCCTGCAGCTGGACTCCCTGCTCCAGGGGGGCATTCTGGCCGGGGAGCTCTGCGACTTCGGCAAGGGCTGGGACGCGCTCTGCGCCGGTCTGGCGGGGCATCCCGCCCTGTTCCTGGACGCCTTCCTTTCGGCGGCCTATCCGCCGGAGCTCCAGCCTGCGGCCCTGCTGGATCTGGTGGCCAAGCAGCTGCCCTCCTACGGCGGCAATCTGGACGTGGCGGCCCAGGATCTGGCGCACTTCCAGAAAAACGGCTACCGGACTCTGGTGCTCTGCGGCAATCGTCGCCGGGGGGAGATCCTGGAGGCCTATCTGCGGGACAAGGAGATCCCTGTGTCCATGGCCTTTCCGGCTGCTGCCTGGCCTGCGCCGGGAGGCGTCTACCTCACCGACGGCACCCTGCCCGGCGGCATGGAGTATCCCACCGTCAAGCTGGCTGTCCTCACCGAGGGCCAGCTTCTGACCCGGACGGCCCGCAAGCCCCGGGCCAAGGCAAAGACCACCAACCGGCAAAAGCTCAACTCCTTCACGGATCTGAGCCCGGGGGATCTGATCGTCCACGAGTACCACGGCATCGGCCGCTACGTGGGCATGGAGCAGATGAAGGTGGACGGAGCCATCAAAGACTATGTGAAAATTGCCTATCAGGGGACGGACGTGCTCTACGTGCCCGCCACCCAGATGGATCTGATCTATAAATACATCGGCGCGGCCCAGGACAGCCCCGTGAAGCTGAACAAGCTGGGGGGCGACGCCTGGGAGAAGACCAAAAAACGGGCCAAGGCCGCCGTCAAGGATCTGGCGGACGGGCTCATCAAGCTCTATGCGGAGCGCAAGCGGCTGCTGGGCTTCGCCTTCGCCGCCGATACCCCCTGGCAGCGGGAATTTGAGGACAACTTCCCCTTCGCGGAGACCGACGACCAGCTGCGCTGCATCGCGGAGATCAAGGGCGACATGGAGGCCCCGGCCCCCATGGATCGCCTGCTCTGCGGCGACGTGGGCTTCGGCAAGACCGAGGTGGCCCTCCGGGCCGCCATGAAGGCCATGATGGACTCCAAGCAGGTGGCCATTCTGGTGCCCACCACCGTCCTGGCCCAGCAGCACTTCGTCACCGCCTCCCGCCGCTTTGAGGGCTTCCCCGTGAACATCGAGGTCCTGTCCCGCTTCCGTTCCCCGGCCCAGCAGAAGCGGGCCCTGGCAGGGGTGCGGGCGGGCACGGTGGATCTGATCGTGGGCACCCACAAGCTGCTGCAGAAGGACGTGGTGTTCAAGGATCTGGGCCTGCTGATCGTGGACGAGGAGCAGCGCTTCGGCGTGACACATAAGGAAAGATTGAAGGAACTTTCCCGGGGCGTCGACGTCTTAACCCTGTCGGCGACCCCCATCCCCCGGACGCTGAACATGGCGCTCTCCGGGCTGCGGGATATGTCCACCATCGAGGAGCCGCCCATGGATCGCTATCCGGTGCAGACCTTTGTGCTGGAACAGAACGAGGCGGTTCTGGACGACGCCATCCGCCGGGAGCTGGCCCGGGGCGGCCAGGTCTACTATCTCCACAACCGGGTGGAGTCCATCGCCCAGTGCGCCGCCCGGCTTTCCGCCCGGCATCCCGGCGCGGAGGTGGCTGTGGCCCACGGCAAGATGAACGAGGACCAGCTGGGGGACGTGATGCAGCGCATGGCGGACGGGGAGATCCAGATCCTGGTCTGCACCACCATCATCGAGACCGGCATCGACATCCCCAACGTCAATACGCTCATTATCGAGGACGCCGACCGGCTGGGCCTGGCCCAGCTCCATCAGCTCCGGGGCCGGGTGGGCCGTTCCAGCCGTCACGCCTTTGCCTATCTGACCTTCCGGCGGGGCAAGGTGCTCTCCGAGGTGGCGGAAAAGCGGCTGGAGGCCATCCGGGAGTACGCGGAGTTCGGCTCCGGCTTCAAGATCGCCATGCGGGATCTGGAGATCCGGGGCGCGGGCAATCTCCTGGGGGCGGAGCAGTCGGGGCACATCGTCTCGGTGGGCTACGATATGTATCTCAAGCTGCTGGAGGAGGCCGTGATCGAGGAGCAGGAGGGGCCCAACGCCAAGCCGGTGGACTGCACCGCGGACTTCGACATCACCGCCAACATCGACCGGGACTACGTGGAAAACGGCGAGCAGCGCATGGATCTCTACCGGCGCATGGCGGCCATCCGCACCCAGGCCGACGCGGACGACCTGCTGGACGAGATCGTGGATCGCTACGGCGACCCGCCCAAGGGCGTGCTGAATCTGATCGACGTGGCCCTGCTCCGGGCCAGAGCGGCCCAGCTGGCCATATCCGACATCACCCAGAAGGGCCAGGAGCTCTGGTTCACCCTGCTGGTGCTGGATTTTGAGACGGTTTCCGCCCTCTGCGCGGCCCCCGGCCTGGCAGGCAGGCTCTTTGTGCAGCCCAAGGCCGCCCAGCCCACCCTGCGGCTGCGGCTGAACCGGGGCGAAAACAGCCTGAAGGCTGCCGTCACGCTGGTAGAGGCCTTTGAGGGCTTTGCGGCGGTAAAAATGTAAATTTTCGAATGGTAACGATTTGTCCTTGCTTTTTTCCGTCAATGTGGGTATAATACTACCTCAAGAAGAAAAACGTCAGAAACTGACGAAAAGGAGGGATATCCTTGGAAAAAGGAAAATTTGAGGCGCCTAAGGGGAAAAAGAGCGTTCCTCGCCGGAACGATCAAAATATGACCGTCAGAAGAAAAGAATCCGTCATGAGCCGGATCTGGCCTGTGCTGGCCGCAGTGGCCGGCGTTCTGGTGCTGGTGGTGGGCATTCTGATCCTCACGAAGGACAGCCGCAATCCCAAGGTCGGCACCACCCACTCCACGGTGGAGTTCACCGGTATGCCCAGAGCGGATCTGGAGCGCCGTTTCACCGAGCTGGATATGATGATCCGCAAGGATCTGGTGCTGACGCTGACGCCCGAGCTGAAGCGCGGCGAGACCGCCGAGGAACCGTTGGTTCTGACCCTGTCCGACGCGGTCAGCGACGTTCATCTGGATCTTGTTCAGCTGACTGCCGATCTGAATGCCGGCAGGGGCCGGGAGGACGCGAACGCGGACAGCTACGTGCTGGATCCGCGGGATTATCTGGTGTTCAGCGAGGATTCTCTCCGCGCCGAGATCGAAGAATTCGTGGCCCAGAACGCCAGCGAGTACGCTGAGGCGGCCGTGAAGCTGGAGGACGCACCCAAGGAGATGCAGCCTACGGAGAGCCAGAAGCCCTCCGAGGAAGAGGAGGAGCAGCCGGTGGAAGAGCTGCCCCCTGCCAAGCTCATGACCGTCCACACCGGTTCTGTGGGCCGGAAGCTGGACGCCAAGGAGATCTACCGGGTCGTGACCGACAGCTATGCCCTGGCTCTGATCGCGGAGAAGCCCGAGGAAGTCATGCAGCCCAAGATGAGCTATGAGCTGGAAATGCCCAGCCCCGTGGACGTCGAGACCCTGTGGAAGCGCTTCTGCAAGGATCCCGTGGAGCCGCAGCTTGACGTCAATACCGGCGAGGTCACGGACGGCAAGAACGGCTTCGGCTTTGACCGTGAGGAGCTCCAGGCGATGCTGGAGGCTGCCAAGCCCGGCGAGGACGTGCAGATCCTCCTTACCGCGCTGAAGCCCCAGGTGGACGCCGAGACCCTGCGTAACAGCCTGTTCCAGGACGTGCTGGCCGAGGCCCACACCGATCACACCGCCAACTATAACCGCACTAACAACCTGAAGCTGGCCTGCGAGGCCATAGACGGAACCATCGTCCTCCCTGGCGAGGAGTTCTCCTTCAACAGAACCGTCGGCCAGCGAACCGAGGCCAAGGGCTACCGGGAAGCGCTGGTCTACACCGGCGGCGGCCAGTCCAAGCCCGAGGTGGGCGGCGGTGTCTGCCAGGTGGCCTCTACCATCTACTATGCCGTTCTCCAGGCGGATCTGGAGACGACGGAGCGCGCGGCCCATATGTTCCTGGTGGATTACGTGCCCTTCGGCATGGACGCCACGGTTTACTGGGGATCTTTGGACTACAAGTTCCGGAACAACAGCCCCTACCCCATCAAGATCGAGTCCTCCGTCCATGACGGCCAGGTTCACATGATTCTGCACGGTACCGAGTGGAAGGATTATACCGTAGAGCTGGACTACCAGATCCTCAGCAGAGACGCCTGGGAGACCGTCGAGAAGGAAGTGCCCGACGACGGCACCTACTACAACGGCGAGGTCATCACCACCCCCTATACCGGCTATAAGGTCAAGACCTTCAAGACCATCAAAAACAAGAAGACGGGCGAGGAAACGACGACTGAGATCGCCGTCAGCCAATACAATCGGCGCGACAGAGTGATCGCGAAGCTGGAGGAGAAGCCCACGGAGCCCTCTGAGACGGATCCCACCGAGCCTTCTGAGACGGATCCCACGGAGCCCTCCGAGACGGATCCCACCGAACCCCCGGAGCCTTCCTCCGATCCCACGGAGCCCGAGCCCTCGGATCCGGAGCCTTCCTCCGATCCCACGGAGCCCGAGCCCTCCGACCCGGAGCCTTCCTCCGACCCGGAGCCTTCCTCCGACCCGGAGCCGGAACCGGAGCCCTCTGAGGGCGGCGACGATTAACGACCCAATGCTCCAAGCGGGCGCACCTGCGCCCGCTTGGAGCTGAATTTCTCTGAGAGGGGAGCAGCGATATGAAACGAGAACGGAGCCTTGCCCTGGTCCTGAGCTTTGATACCACAGCCGCGGCCATGGAGACGGAGCGGGTCTGCGGGGAGGCCGGCATCCCCGGCCGACTGTTCCCCCTGCCGCGGCAGCTGAGCTCCGACTGCGGCATCGCCTGGGCCTCTGACCCGGCGGATCGCCCCCGGCTGGAGGCGCTGGCCGCCGCAGGCAGGATCGAGCCTGCGGCCATGACGGAGCTGCTGCTCTGAGCGTATAAAAATCTACCCAAAGGGAGGCACTTCGTAAGGAAGTTGCCTCCCTTCGGCTTTTTGTAATCAGCCAGAGTGATTGAATTGCAGGAATCAATCAAATTTTGAGGATTACATCATGGAAAAACACATCTACGACGAAAAGAACAGACTTTGGTATGAGCTGCAAGGCAATTATTTCGTTCCATGTTTGAAGCTGCCCGCTGAAGAACAAAGGCCCATCGGCGCTTGGGGTCAGCGGCATCTGCGGTATCTCCGGCAGCACCGAAAGGGGCTCTATACGAAGCTGCTAACTTCTGGCAGGCTGAAAGCTATCTGGCTGATCTTAGCGAACAATCTGAATCTATGTTTCTTGAGCTGGTTAAGCAGATGGCGGCCCGTGAAGGCGTCACAGAACAACTTAAGGTCCAGGATCAAATGCTGTGGGTACGGCGAATGAACAATATTCGGGATCGGGTGACTGAGATCATAAACCGCGAGCTAATCTACACATAAGGCATTGAACGGCGGGGAGCAATCCTCGCCGCTATTGCTATATCTGACAGATCAAGCCGCCGCTGGAGTTGACCGCTCATTGGGACAGCAGCTATATAACCAAAAACATGGAGCCACTGGAAGTTTAATAGGCAAAAGGCTTGACAAAGGAGACTACATGTGGTAGTCTATATAAAAGATTACAATGTGTAGTCCGAAAGGAGTTGTTGTCATGTCTGAATTGCAGTTGGGCATCGTTGAGGCAAAATTTGCCGATTTGATTTGGGAACGGGAGCCCGTGACATCTTCGGAGTTGGTACATATCTGCGCTGACCGGTTCCAGTGGAAGCGGACAACCACCCACACAGTCCTGAAACGGCTGTGTGACAAGGGCCTTTTTGAAAACAACGGCGGTACTGTCACCGCGAAGCTGTCCCGGGAGGAATTCTACACCCGCCACAGTAGGCAGTACGTGGCCTCCACCTTCGGCGGCTCGCTGCCGGCCTTTCTGGCTGCCTTCACCGGGGGCGGACGGCTGACGGAGGAGGAACGTACCCAACTGCAGGCGTTGCTGGATCGGGATGAGGCGGAGTTATGAGTACGACGGTTCAGTTTTTGCTTCACAGCAGCCTACGGGGCGGCGTGCTGATTCTGGCTGTCCTTTTGCTGAGGTTCTTGTTACATAGGATGCCGAAGCGGTACACCTGTTTCCTGTGGACTGCTGTTTGGCTTCGCCTGGCGCTGCCCTTCGCGGTGCGCAGCAGGTTCAGCCTTCTGCCATCCTGGCTATCCACAGGCCAAGCACCGGCTGCCGTCTCAGAGCAGACAGCAACAATCGCGAAGCCTGTGTCGGTTGTGCCAGGTACAGCGGTTCCCGCTTCGACGGTTGCCCATTTAGATTATGTGCTTCTCATTTGGATCGCCGGGCTGACGGCACTGCTGCTCTTTGCCCTGGGTCGGTATCTGCGGCTGAAACGCAGGATGCGGGAGGCGATTCCGTGGCGCACACTGTGCGCCGCTACAAATAGCGTGTCGTTGCCCGGAACCTGTGCTGTGGGAAATCGGCTCTGGCTCTGCGACTGGGTGGAGAGCCCCTTTGTGCTGGGCCTGTTCCGGCCCCGAATCTATCTGCCCTCCGGGGTGGAGGAGCGGGATATTCTCTGGATCGAAGCCCATGAGGAGGCGCATCTGCGCCGCGGAGACCCTTGGCGGAAGCTGGGCGCCTTTCTGCTGACCGCGATTTACTGGTTCCAGCCTCTGGTTTGGGTGGCCTTTTTCCTGTATCAACGGGATCTGGAGCTGGCCTGTGACGAGCAGGCGATCCGTGGTTATGATTCAGACGCTCGGAATGCCTACGTCGGCGCTCTGCTGCGGGCCTCTGTACCGAGCCGCAGGGTTTGGGCCTTTCCGATGGGCTTCGGCTCCGCGCCGGTCCGGAAGCGGATCGAAGCCATTCTGCATCCGTCCGGATGCGGACGCAGAAAACTGGCGCTGGCAGCCCTGCTCTGCGCTGTTGTCCTGCTGACCCTGACTGTGGAGCCGGTTCAGGCAGCAAAAACGACGCCGGAAGCGGAGCAGCCATTATCGGAGTCTTCGCTTGAAGCGGAGCAGCCTCCTACAGAGACGGCATCTGAGCTGCCAGATGCAGAGCAGCCGGAATCCGGCATGCCTGAGCACTCCGAAATCACCGGATGGAAAATCCGGACGGTGAAAGACGGGGCCGAGACGAAATGGTTTCTTGTTGACAAGCCAATCGGAGAAGCGAGCGTGCTGCTCTGTCCGGACGGAAGCAGCGAGGTTCTGTACGGCGAGGCAATTATAATGATTTGTGATGATGAAGCCGGCCAAATCTATGCCGTTGGGCCGGTGTCCCTGGAAGGAGACGCGCCATGAATCCCATCAAGCTGTGGATGAAACGAAAGCCGCTGGTGGCTTTGCTGCTGGTGCTGCTGCTGACGGTCGGCGCCGCCTTCTGCTCGATGGGCGTCTCGGCGGCTCTGGCTTCCAGACAGCAAACGGAGGCCGCGGCAAAGAATTACACCACGGTCGCCATTCCCTACGACCCGGAATGGCTGGGCCGGACACCGGTAAAAAGCACCGAGCCCCGGTATGAATACCACGACCTGAACGCACTGTTCTCCGAAGCTCCGGTAGATGCTCGACCCTGTCCCGCCGTGCCCCTCCAG
>JAEEZZ010000093.1 GCA_016292255.1 Oscillospiraceae bacterium | reverse complement strand
AACCTCGGGACCGCGGCTGCGGCGTATGACGGCGTTCCCGATATGGACTTGCCCGGCCTTTATGCGGAACCGACCGCAAAGAGCCTTAAGGAGCTCGTGCCCGGCAAGGCGGTGCTCGTGCTGATCGCGGAGGGCGGCGACGCCACGCCCGAAGGTCACTTTGCGACGCCCGTGCAGATGGCTTACCTGATGGAGAACGGCGAGCTTGTCGGCCGCCTGCCCGATATTACCATCTCCGGCGACTTCTTCGACCTCTTAGGCAAGGACTACGTCGGCACCTCCCACGACGATCCGATAGAGGGCTTTTATTTCAGCGCTTTTGAAATGGACGTTGATAAGGCATGAGCCTGAAAACGACCTTCATTTAAGGATACGCTTCGAAATGATGCCGTAGCTGCCCAGATAAGAAGGATCAGCCGGGAGCTTATGGAATACGACCTCGTAGATTAGGAAAAAGGGGTGCGGGCCTGCACGTACAACAGCCGTACTCTTTTCCGTGTTCTACCAAAGCGTATGCGGCATTGTGGAAAACCCACAATGCCGCACATTTTTGGTGGGACCTCCCGGATTTGAACCAGGGACACACAGGGCTTCAACCTACCGCTCTACCAACTGAGCTAAGGTCCCGTTTGGGGTGCGTGAGCGGACTCGAACCGCCGACCTTCGGGGCCACAACCCGGCGCTCTGCCAACTGAGCTACACGCAACATACTTGGGGACCCCATGCGAGCCCAGCGAAGCGGGTCGTATGGGGAGAAGGAGCAGCCTCGAAGCACAGCCGAAGAAAGGCCGGCACTTACGGAACCGGCATTTCTGAGCCGTGCGGAGGGATTTACGACGTGGTGACCCCTGCGGGATTTGAACCCGGCATTGCCGCCGTGAAAGGGCGGTGTCCTATCCGATTAGACGAAAGGGCCATGACAGCTCCGCAAGGGAGCTGTTATTTATTTATGCGGGGATCTTTGCCTGAAAGGGATCGTTGCAGACAATAATGTCATCGATCCCGACGCCCAGGACTGCCGCCAGGATTACCATGTTGTCCAGCGTCGGCATTGCCTGTCCCCGCTGCCACTTGTAGATGGCCTGGGGATTGCTGAAACCGAAAGCGTCCTGGAGATCCCGCACCGTCATCCCGGCCTGCTTGCGCAGACGAGTGATGTTTCTTCCAGTCGCGGTCATATCAATGACCGGCCATATGTTCATTTGATTTGCGCTCCTTTCCGGCTGCAACGCCGGAAGGATCCGGCTTATGCAGCCTGTTTCATAAGGTTGCCTGACTCCTTCCTGTAGAAGGAGCAGTCTGAATCTTTTTGACTGTGTTCCATTTTCTGTCCTCCATGGCATAGGAAAAGGCCGCCTGCCTCACACAAGACAAGCGGCCAAATATATCCGGGTTCCCCTACGGGCATTCCGGTCGGTCGTTCATAACTGTCTCATATGGGCGTGCCAAAGGACCGTGCATGCTAAGATCAAAGCTGCACAGGGAATGCTCCAAATATTCTTTTTTGAATGACTTCTGAATACGGATCATTTCTCTTGTCCTTTCCGGGCGGTCGCCCTGTTTTCTATGCCCAATATAGCATGGATTATCGGCTTTGTAAAGTAACCTGTGGTTTAATTCTCCCCAGCTGCATTTTTCCTGATAGAATGATTTGGGAAGAACGGGCAGCGTTTTCCGATGCACTGGTTGTTTTTTCTGAAATGGGTGCAAATAATCTCCGGCTTCTCCATCTCCACGCCCAGCTGCTCCTTCGCAAAGTCGATGGCGCATAGGATGGCGAGGAAGGAGTCCCGCTTGCAGCAGCGGGGGCCGCCGATCTCTCCAATGGCAGCCAGCGACAGTGCCGTCATCTTGTGGGACAGGGCGAAGGGCTCCACGCTCAGGGGCGTCGAGCCGGAGGCGATGGAGACAAACATCCCGGAGCTGATCCCCGCGCCGCAGGCGCCCCAGAAGCCGCAGGCGCCGCCGGGGACCTTTTTCCCGCGGTTGATCATTTCCCCCAAAGCCTTCGGAAGGTCCAGGGCCCCGCCGGCGTTATGATAGGCCGTCAGCAGAGCCGCGCCCACCATGACGTGGTGCTCCGGCCCGTGCATATGGCAGAAGGGCATGGCCATCATCTTTTCCAGAATCTCCACAGGGTTTTTGGAGCTCTCATTCAGGCACAGGCCGACAATGGAGTCCAGCCCCGCGGTATGGCAGTCATTGCAGACGTAATGGCCCCGCACGCAGCGGGTCTTGCTGTTCTCTTTTTTGCGGCAGACGGCGCACTCCATCTGCACCTCGGTTTCCAGATATTCCAGCGGCGCTCCGCAGATCAGGCATTCATCCATCATTTTCCGTTCTCCTTGCCGTCCTGTTCCGCCAGCAATTCATCCAGAATTGCCGCGGCGCTCCGTATGATTTCCGGGCATCGCACTTGAAACAGCTCCTTCTCCCGGATAGACGCCATCTGCTCCGGTACGGACAAATCGTACCCCAGAAGCTCCCGGCAGACGGCGCTCCCGTTTTCCCGGATAAATCGGTTCATATATTCCTCCGCCAAAGCATAGGACCTTGCTTTTGCTGCGGCGTCGCCGCCTTCGCTGTGTCCGTACAACAGCCCAAGCACCATCAGCGCGCCGGACACCGCCCCGCACAGCTCGCCCTTCCGCGCACCGCCGCCGAAGTTCGTGCCCAGCCGGAGTGCCAGAGCTTCCTCCACGCCGTGCTCCACCGCGTAAGCCGCAAAGATGCCTTGCGCGCAGTTGAATTTTTGCTTGTAGTATGCTACGGCTTTTTCTTTGTGATCCATGTATGCAACCTCTCTATTTACACCACGCTTTGAAGGCATCGTAGTTCCCGGTTTCCCAATCGCGGCAATAGATCGCAAACTCGATCACGTCGAAGCGGCGGCGGTATTCTTCCAAGGCGACGGCATAAGCTTTTGCCACGATGTTCGGATCGTTTTCAAAGGCGCCGCAGCCAAAGGCGCCGAGCACCAGGCAGTCAACGCCGTTGGCGGCCGCCACGTGCAGGATATGCTTTGCCCGCTTCACGTGCAGGTCGTAAAGTTGCTGCTTCGTGATAGAGGCTGCCTTGCTTGCGTCCGGGTTATGGTAGTTACCGGGGCGCTGGCGCAGATTGGGAGCTGCACAGGTAATGACGTCCACGGTGACGAATCGTTCCTCCGGGAGTCTCTGCGGGATGCTTTCGTCTGTCTTGCAGATCACCACGTCCGGCGAGTAGATGCAGACATCCGAATGGAGCGGGTCGTTTGCCTCCCGATTGGGAAGATAATACTGATCCCAGAGCCTGCGCTGGTTCAGCGTCGGGTATAGAGTCGAGCAGCGGCAGAGGCTTTCCTCCTGTGCGCTGGAGCCGCTCTTG
This sequence comes from Oscillospiraceae bacterium, assembly GCA_016292255.1. Taxonomy (GTDB): domain Bacteria; phylum Bacillota; class Clostridia; order Oscillospirales; family Oscillospiraceae; genus JAFRPC01. The sequence continues at coordinate 749 of JAEEZZ010000093.1, read as the reverse complement.
ACGCCGCCGCCCGGATTGGTGGCCGAGGCAAAGTTCAGAACGGCGATCTTCTCGTCCGGATGTGCCTCGTGCAGGCGCATGGCTGCCTCAAAAGTTTTGGATTTCGTCACGGCGATACTGCCTGCTTTTGCCGCATCCGGCAGCTCCGGGCAGTCGTTTTCCGCATAGAGCTTGACCGCTGCCCTGCCGCGCTGTACCGCGTCCGCAAGGCGGCGGTTTTCCGTATAGTAGGCCTGCGTGTCTTCAAAGACCGCGATCAGTCGTTCCCGTCTGTCCATATAGCTCCTTCTTTCCTTCACTCTATCGTTTGCTGCAAAAATGCGAGGATCGCTTTGTTGAATTCTTCAGGCCGTTTGTTGGCGACAAAATGACTGCCGCGGAGAATCACCAGCTCGGCGTTGGGAATGGAAGACGCGATCAAGCGTGTATGCGCATCCTTGATCATATCCCTGGATCCAGCAATGACCAACGTCGGTGCCTGAATCTCGGCAAGCTCCTCCGGAGCCACATTGGGATCGTTGACCATCAGCCCCAACAACTCTGTGTTCTTTTTGGCGGAATCGCTTTTCCCCGCAAACCGGCGGGCAATGCTGTACCCGATCTCAATCGGGAGCTGGGTCGACCGTTTGACGCCGCCCGCATTGAGATTCGCTCCGTTCAAAATGAGCCGATCCACGCGCTCCGGGTGTCGGAGCGCAAAGACCATGGCGATGTTCCCGCCGTCCGAAAAGCCCAGGAGATGGGCCTTT
>JAEEZZ010000006.1 GCA_016292255.1 Oscillospiraceae bacterium | reverse complement strand
TGGTGCGGGAGATGGGACTTGAACCCACACGTCTATGGTTGGACACAGGCACCTCAAGCCTGCCTGTCTACCTATTCCAGCACTCCCGCATCGGGGTACTTTCTGGACGCTGGAATATTATATCGTGGATTGGCAGAATTGTCAAGCACTTTTTTCGATCCCGTCCCATGTTTTCCCCGGGGACGGAGACCGGAGGAAAGCCTCAGGAACGGGTCTGGCTCCAGCCGGCGTCCTCGATCTCTCTGCCCTTCTTGCGGGTCATCAAGGTACCGAGGGCGGAGCCCACGGGGGCGCCCTCGTAGAGCACCTGGTAGGCCGCCTGGGTGATGGGCATATCCACGCCCACCCGATCCGCCAGGAGCTTCACGGCCTTGGCCGCGTAGTAGCCCTCCACCACAGCCCCCACCTCTTTCATGGCGTCCTCTACGCTCATGCCGTTGCCGATCAGGATCCCGGCCCGGCGGTTGCGGGAGTGCATGGAAGTACAGGTGACGATCAGATCGCCGATGCCGGTGAGGCCTGCGAAGGTATCGGTGCGGGAGCCCAGCTTCATGCCAAGCCGGGCCACCTCGGTGAGGCCGCGGGTCATAAGCAGAGCCTTGGTATTGTCCCCGTAGCCCAGGCCGTCGCAGACGCCGGCGCAGAGGGCGATGACGTTCTTCATGGCCGCGCCCAGCTCCACGCCCACCGGGTCGGAGGATGTATAGACCCGGAAGCGGTCGTTCATAAAGACCTCCTGGACGATCTCTGCCAGCAGACGATCCTCAGATGCCGCCACGACGCCCGTGGGCACCCGGCGGCTGACCTCCTCCGCATGAGAGGGGCCGGACAGGACTACCGTCTTTTTCCCGGTGACCTCGGAGACGATCTCAGACATCCGCTTGCCGGTCTCCGGCTCGATGCCCTTGGTGGCGGACACCAGAATGGCGTCGGGACGAAGGTGCGGCGCGATCCGTTCCGCGGTGGAGCGGATGGCGAAGGAGGGCGGGACCACCACCACCATGGTGCACCCGGCCACAGCCGCGGGATCCGCGGTATAGCGCATATCCCCCGGCAGCTTAACGCCGGGCAGGAAGGGGTTTTCCAGGGTCTTGGCCAGATTGTCGCTTTCCTCCTTGGAGTAGGAGATCAAGGTGACCTCGTGGCGGTTCTCATGGAGCAGCATGGACAGAGCCGTGCCCCATCCGCCGCTGCCGACGACTGCGATATCCATGGTATGTAGTGTCCTTTCTCATTCAATGTGTCCCATCAATAATACCTTGCGATCAATGCGCCGCCAATCAGCCACGCGATCGCCGTAACAAGGATCACGGAACGATATATTTTTTTATGTTGATCCTCCTTCTTCCATCCAATGACAGAAAGGCAGAGGGGGATCGGATTGAGCATCCAGACTGGGATAAACAGATTGCCAAGATCAAACGCGCCGGTATTCAGATGGTTTGCCCCATAGCAAATCAACGCAACGGAAAAAATCTCACCCAGGAGAAACACCGCAGAAGCCGCAAGGGTGAGGCATCCCAAAACTGAGATCTTTTTTTTCATTTTTCAGCCTCTCCTTTCGTCATTTGCATTTTGCATTCTTCGCAGAAGCGGGGAAGCGGACGGCAAAGTGCCGTCCCTACGCTTTCTACGGGGGGAGCGGACGGCAAAGTGCCGTCCCTACGCTTTCTACGGGGGGGCGGACGGCAGAGTGCCGTCCCTACGCTTTCTACGGGCGGGAGCGGACGGCAGAGTGCCGTCCCTACGCTTTCTACGGGGGGAGCGGACGGCAGAGTGCCGTCCCTACTTTTTCTTGTGGAAGCTGAATTTGTTCTCGGTGCCTTCCCGGAGGCGCTTGATATTGCCGTGGTGCATATAGACCGCCAGGGCGCCCAGGCAGAAGGCCATAATGGTCATCATGATTGTGCCCTCTTCGATGTTCTTGTCGATGGGGTAGCGGATCCAGAACAGGAAGGGATAGAGCACGGCGCAGATGATGGAGCCCAGGGAGACGTACTTGGTCAGAATCAGGATCGCCGCGAAGACCACCAGCAGGATCATGATGATCCGCCAGTCGATGAAGGCCGCCAGGGTGCCGCAGGTCAGAATGCCCTTGCCCCCCCGGAAGCCGAACCAGATGGGGAAAATGTGGCCGATGACGGAGAAGCCCCCGCAGAGCATGGCGCCCTCGTCAAACCAGACGGGATCATAGGAGCGCATGATGGCCCTGCCGATGAAGCAGGCGGCCACTGTCTTGCCCACGTCGATCAGCAGCACCAGCAGGGTGTCGGTGCCGCCGTAGTTGCGGTAGAAGTTGGTCAGACCGGCGTTGCCGCTGCCCTTGGAGCGGATATCCTCCTTGCGGAACCAGCGGGAAATCAGGATGGCGCCGTTGAAGCTGCCCAGCAGATAGCCGATCACCGCGCACACCGCGAACCAGAATACGATCATTCCTCGTCGTCTCCTCTCTGCCGGATGGTGATTTTCACCGGCGTCCCCTCCAGGCCGAAGACGGCCCGGATCTGATTTTCCAGATAGCGCTGATAGGAGAAATGGAAGAGCCTTGCGTCATTGCAGAAGAATACGAAGTGGGGCGGCTTGACCCCCGCCTGGGTCACGTAGAAGATCTTCAGCCGGCGGCCCTTGTCCGTGGGCGGCTGCACCCGGGCTGTGGCGTCCGCCAGGACGTTGTTCAGCATTCCGGTGGTGATTCGCATGGCGGACTGCTCGTTGACGTAGTTGATCAGCTCGTAGAGCTTATCCACCCGCTGGCCGGTCTTGGCCGAGATGAACAGCACCGGGGCGTAGAGCATATAGCTCAGGCCCTTGCGAACCTCCTCGGTCATGTGATCCATGGTGTGGGTGTCCTTGTCCACGGTGTCCCACTTGTTGACCACGATGATGGAGGCCTTCCCTGCCTCGTGGGCCAGGCCCGCGATCTTGGTGTCCTGCTCGGTGACGCCCTCGTTGGCGTCCACCAGGATCAGCACCACGTCGGCCCGGTCGATGGCGGAGATGGAGCGCATATTGGAGTACTTCTCGATGGCGTCGTCCACCTTGGATTTGCGCCGCATCCCGGCAGTGTCAATGAACAGATACTTGCCGTGCTCGTTCTCGAAGTAGGAGTCGATGGCGTCCCGGGTGGTGCCCGCCTCATCGGAGACGATGACACGTTCCTCTCCCAGGATCCGGTTGAGCAGGCTGGACTTGCCCACGTTGGGCTTGCCC
>JAEEZZ010000005.1 GCA_016292255.1 Oscillospiraceae bacterium | reverse complement strand
GGGGAACGCGGACGGCAGAGTGCCGTCTCTTCGGGGGAACGCGGACGGCAGAGTGCCGTCCCTACGGGGGAACGCGGACGGCAGGGTGCCGTCCCTACGAGCCACGCGGACGGCAGAGTGCCGTCCCTACGGGGGAACGCGGACGGCAGGGTGCCGTCCCTACGGGGGAACGCGGACGGCAGAGTGCCGTCCCTACGGGGGAACGCGGACGGCAGAGTGCCGTCCCTACTTGTCACTTATTACTTATTACCTATTACTTATTACTTGTTACCAGTTCCTTCCATTCTTCGAACGGGACTTCCTTCAGCACCACCCGGCGGAGGAAAGCGAACAGGTACGCCTCTCCCCTGTCTCGCAGGAGGGTGAGCAGAAACTCCATCTTCCGGTAGGTATCCGGGTGCAGCAGCTCCGAGGCGTGCTCCCGATAGAGATAGGCCAGGGCGTCGCCGTTCTGGTAGTCCTTGCCCCGGTAGACCTTGGAGGCAGCGATCCGATCCATGACCGACTCCACCAGATAACGGGTGGGCATGGGCACAGGCTGGTAGGCGTGGCCGCCGGGGGGCACGTCCGTCCAATACTCATAGTGGTGCTTGTTGCGGCCCTTGTGGTGCATCCAGGCGACGGACCAGCCCTCCGCCTCCCGGGCCCGGGCGTTGGGGCTGCGGGTGCCCTGGTAGAATTTCGCCCCCTGCCAGAACTCCGTGGGGGAATACTTGCTCAGATCGTGGCAGAGTCCCTGGCGGATCAGTCCCACCCGGAAGCAGCTTGCCATGACCATATGGCGATGCTTGGTGATGGTGCAAAAGTGCTTGATGGGATGCATTCAGGATCCCTCCCTTCCGTGGGAACGCGGACGGCAGCGTGCCGTCCCTACGCGAGGAAACGGCGGGCTAATAGCCCGCGCTACAGTAGGGTGCGACCGTGCGGGGAACGCGGATCTATCCCTTCTTTACTCGACTTCGGATCTGTCGCAATTCCTTCAACATCTTAAAGGTGTCCCGGACCACGTGGACCTTGGAGGCCCGGTGGTTCACCACGGTGACGGGCATCTCCAAAATCCGGAAGCCCAGCTTCTGGGCCCAGAGTATGGTCTCAAAATCAAAGGCGAAGCCCTTGGTCTCGGTGCGGGAGAAGATGGCCTGGGCCGCGTCGCCCCGGTAGGCCTTGCAGCCGCACTGGGAGTCGGAGAGGCGGAAGCCCCCCGCCACGTTCAGCACCTTGATATAGGTCTTGGAGGCCAGCTTGCGGACGGCCGTATAGCCCGCGTAGCCCTCCGGGTGGAGGGGCCGGGAACCGATAACCACGGCGGCCTCCGGGTGCTCCGCAAAGAGCTTCGCCGCCTGGGCGATCACCTCAGTGCCGTAGGCAATATCCGCGTCCAGGAACATCCGGACCTCGCCTGCGGCGGCCAGCATACCGGTCTTCACCGCGTTGCCCTTGCCCTGGTTGGGGGTATAGCGGATGACCCGGGTCTTGGGCAGGGCCAGGGCCTCCACTTTGGCCCCGCAGTCGTCGGCGGAGCCGTCGTCCACGAAGATCAGCTCGTGGTCGGGAAACGCGGCGCTGAGATATTCGTGGTAGGTATGGGCAGTGGCCTCGATGATGGCCGCCTCGTTGTACATGGGAACGATCAAAGATAGTTTCATAGATTCACACTTCTGATTATTTACGTTTCGATGGCGCACACTGTGCGCCGCTACCGAAGGCGCACACTGTGCGCCCCTACGGGAGGCGCTCATTTGTCAATTTGAAAGCGCCGGTCGTCCTTGGGCAGGTAGTCCACTTCCTCGCCGGCGGGCAGCTCCAGCAGCTCCGGGTTGGCCAGCAGGTGCTTCACCAGCTTCATGGTCTTGGAGTAGTAGTAGCCGTCGGCGATGCGCTCGTCCAGGGTGATGCCGATGTTCAGCACCGGCTTGGAGCCGACGCTGCCGTCCGGGCGGCACTCGGGGGCCAGGTGCTTCTTGCCGATCACCACGAAGCAGGAGCAGGTGCCCCAGTTGCAGAGGTGGTGATAGCCGCAGCTCAGGTCGATGGAGCCCAGGTTGGTGAGGAAGATGGAGGAATAGTTGGGATCGTCTTTAATGAGATCGTAAGGTACCTTGCCCTTCCGATCCAGGCTGAACAGCAGCTTCATCACCAGCCGCAGCACCCAGCGGGGCAGCTTCAGCAGCTTTTCCATGAAGTAGGTGGAGTTATCCACGGTGCCCTCCTTGCGTTGGGTGTGGATCTCGTCGATGAGGCTGTCGTGGAGCTTGTCGATGGTAGAGCTCTCGTCGAACTTCCGGAAGGCCAGGCCCTCCTCGGAGCGGTCGGAGAATTTCTTCTTCACCACGAAGGCCACGGAGAGGTACTTCCGCTGATACATCCGGTTGCCGGAGATAAAGCGGTTCATCTTGGGCCGCAGGACGAAGGCCTTCACCACGGCGGCACAGATGATATGGAAATAGGTGTACTTATCCTCCGTGCGGCCCTCGTTCTTCCTGGTCAGATACGCCTCGATGGGCCGCAGGTCGATCTCCTCGTTGATGTAAGCCTCGTTGTCCGCCCGGTTGGGGTAGAGATAGGCCATAAACTGATTCATGGCAGGCTCCTGCCGAAGCCATACGCCGTCCCGCCGATCCCCCCGGCGGATCTTTTCTTTTTTCTCCATATAAACCACCAATATTGAAAAATTTCAGGTTTGCGTGTAGGGGCAGCCAGTGGCCGCCAGCAAAGCGGGAAAGCCTTCAGCGTCGGGCGGGCGGCCAATGGCCGCCCCTACGTTCCTCAGAGGATCAGCATCAGCAGGCCGCCCAGCAGGGGCAGGTGCAGGATAAAGATGTAAAGGGAATTTCTGCCGCACCAACAGAAGAAGCGCGGAATGGGAGCGGCGGCGTTGACCCGGGGCAGCAGGGTCTGCTTCGTCGGGTAGAGGGTCCGGCCCAGGGCGATGCCCAGGCAGAACCAGCCCAGATGTGGCAGGATGGGGAAAAAGTCGCCGGAGGTAAAGCCTTTATAGCACAGCCCCAGGGGGAACAGGAACTTCACGGACACCAGCACCGGCCTCAGCTCAAACCAGAGACCCAGCGCCACGATGATCATGCCCAGGGGCAGCAGCGCGGTGTTTGGCAGCTTTTTCAGCAGCGGATAGAGCATCATGGCAAAGCCCAGCAGGTGCAGCACACCGAAACGGATGATCATGGTTTTCCCCATCATCCCAAGGGCCACAGCCGCGTAGGAGCCCAGGGTCAGCACCATGCCGCCGGCAAACACCAGCAGGCCCCGGTGAAAGCTGCGGCTGCCCAGGGTGGCGGAGAGGCCGGAGAGGATTACGAACAGGACTCCGCCGTAATTCATCACAAAGCGGATGAATTCGGGCACCTTGATGACGCTCTTCATGCCGGAGAGGAAATACAGGGCGTGGGAGGCGATGACGCAGAGGATCAGAAAGCCCCGCAGGGCGTCGATCTCCCAGATCCGGCTTCGCTTCCCGGTTTCCGCTTCGGAACGACTCCAATCATTTTGCATTTTGCTTTTTGCATTCTGCATTGCCTCAGGCCTCCTGGGCGTTGGCCTCTTCCTCTAAGACGCGGTAGGCCACCTTGCCCACCAGGGTCTTGGGAAGCTCGTCCCGGAACTCGATCTCGTAGGGCATGGCATACTTGGCGATGTTCTTCCGGCAGTGGTCCATCAGCTCCTCCCGCACCGCGTCGCTGGGCTCGAAGCCGGGACGCAGCACCACGAAGGCCTTGACCTTCTGCATCTTGTAGGGATCCTTCACGCCCACCACGCAGGAATAGAGCACCTTTTCGTGGCCGTCGATGATGTTCTCCAGCTGGCTGGGGTAGACGTTGTAGCCGGAGGTGATGATCATGCGCTTGATCCGCTGGCGGAAGTAGATGAAGCCGTCGGGATCCATGGTGCCCAGGTCGCCGGTGTGGAGCCAGATCCGGCCGTCCGCATGGCGGCGCAGGGTCTGGGCGGTCTCCTCGGGGTTGTCGATGTAGCACATCATGACGGAGGGGCCGGAGATGCAGATCTCGCCCTCCAGGTTGGGATCGACCTCCTCCTCGGTGCCGGGCTTGACGATTTTATAGTAAGTATCGGGAAAGGGCACGCCGATGGAGCCGGAGCGGGCGTAGTCCTTGGGCGTCAGACAGGAGGCCGTGACGCACTCCGTGGTGCCGTAGCCCTCCCGGATCTGGATCTTGGCCTTGTGGGCCTTGAGGAACTCGTCCACCTTCCGCTTGAGCTCCACGGAGAGGGAGTCGCCGCCGGAGAACATCCCATCCAGGAAGCTCAGATCGGCGTTTTCCAGCAGATCCGTCCGCAGCAGGGCCTCAAAGAGGGTTGGCACGCCGGGAACCAGATTGGGTTTTTTCTTGATAAGAAGCTGGGCGTAGGTTTTGACGTTGAACTGGGGGACCAGAATACAGGTGGCCCCGCCTACAAGGGCGGTGTGGATGCCGATGCCCAGGCCGAAGCCGTGGAAGACCGGCATGACGGAAAGCATCTTCTTGCCTGTGATGGTGCTCAGCCCGGAGGCTGCAATGGTCTGCAGGGCCGTAGCGTTGAAGTTGGCGGAGGACAGCAGAATGCCCTTGGTGGTGCCGGTGGTGCCGCCGGAGTAGAGGATGGATGCACCATCCAGATAATTCACATCGTCGGGCGGCAGCTCCTTCACCCCGTTCCCTGCCCGGAGAAAATCGTTCCAGAGGATGTAGTCCCCGTCCTTGGGCAGCTTGGGGATCTTCTTGGCGGCCTTGCTCATGGGATAGAGCAGGCTCAGAGGCATGGGCAGCTCGTCCCGGATGAAGGCGATCAGCACCTTGACCGGCTGATCCAGCCGATCCCGGATCTCCTGGAGCTTTGGATAGAACTGATCCAGGGTCAAAATGGCCTTGGAGTGGGAGAAATTCAGATAAAAGGCGATCTCCGCAGGGGCGGAAAGGGGGTGGATCATATTGGAGACAGCGCCGATGCGGTTCAGCGCGTAGAAGGTGTCCAGAGCCTGGGGGCAGTTGGGCATACAGATCGTGACCCGGTCTCCCTTGCCGATGCCCAGGGCGACCAGGGCACGGGCGGTGCGCTCGATCCGGGTCATAAACCGGGCGAAGCTGGTCTCCTTGCCCATAAACTCGTAGGCAGTCAGATCCGGGTGGGCCTTGGCAGTGTCCCGGACGATCTGGTAGATGGTCTTCTGGGGATAATTCAGATGCGCCGGCGTATCACCGTAGAACTTCAGCCAGGGCGCTTGCGCGGAAAGGCTCATAGTTGATTCAACTCACTTTTTATATCGATTCTTGTCGGTTTGCAGCATATGCGGAGTATATTATATTGTATTAAGCGTAAAAATGCAAGATTTAATGCAAAAATCTATGACCCATGCGCCGCGGGTAGGGACGGCACTCTGCCGTCCGCGTTCCCCGGGGCAAAACCGATCAACGCGCCAGCAGCCGCGCCAGGGGCGGGCGTCTGACCTTCATGGCCCCCTTGGGGCAGAACTCCTGGCAGCAGAAGCAGCGGATACAGGCGGCCCGGCGGATCACCGGCTTGCCCGAACGCATGGTGATGGCCTTGGCGGGGCAGACCTGCTCACACTTCCGGCAGCCCACGCATTCCGCCTTTTCCACTCCCGGCCGGGCGGCAAGCGTCCGGGCAAGGAGCCTGCTGTAGAGCGCGCCCCGTTTGCCCCCGCCCATGGCGTTCTGGAACTGCAGACCGTTGCGCTGGGTGATGATGGCAAAGTCCTGGGCCACCAGCCCCTGCCAAGGGCCGTCCACCCGAAGCCCGTCCAGCCTCTCGGGGCAGAGGCCCCGGGCCTGGGCGGCCCGCAGGGTGGGGACGGTGGCCGGATTCAGGCCGATCAGCGCAGCGCAGAGCAGGTCTATCCGGTGGGGATTCTCCCCTGCCAGCAGGCAGCCCAGCGCTTTGGGGGAGCCCGCCGTGGGGCCGTTGCCCTCCATGGCCAGCACCGCGTCCACCAGGTGGAGCTGGGGCTTCCAGTATTCGTCCAGATCCACCAGCATACCGGCGAAGTCCGCCGGGTTCGGGAAGCGGAAATGATACTCCGGCTTCATGGTGCCGGGGATGGAGCCGAACAGATTCTTGGCCGCGGCGGAGAGGCCCATCATGCCGTGGGATTTCAGCTTGGCAAAGTTAATGATCCCGTCGCAGTCGGCCAGCCAGCCGGTGACAGTGGCGGTCTTGCAGACGCGGGCCTCCGGCAGGTCGACCGCCCGGGTGGAAAAGTCCCGGTTCAGCCGGGCGCAGGTCTTGTCCATGCCGGAAACGGCGTAGACCTTGTTCAGATGGGCCGCGTTGTAGAGGCCACCGGGGCTGTCCCCCACCACAGGGTCCGCCCCCCGGGCAAGGAGCATGGACGCCAGGGCGTCAATGAGGGCCGGGTGAGTGGTGGCAGCCGTCTCCGGGGCCATAGCGGAGACCAGATTGGCCTTGATGCCGATCCGCATCCCGGGCCGCACCCAGTCCAGGCCCCCGGCCCGGGCGATCAGCTCCTCCAGCGCCCCCCGCACCCGCTCCGGGGCGTAGTCGGCGCAGGGGACGATCACAACGTCGGGACGATTGTTCATGGCATTACCTCGTTCATGGTTCAGGGAAATTATGCATTATGCATTATGCATTATGCATTCCATGAGCCTTTTTTTCAATCGTAAGTATCTTTCGTATTTCTCCTGCTTGGCGAAATGCTCCGCCCGGCTCTGCTCGATGGGGTGCTCGTAATCCAGGCGGAGGCCGCCGAATTGCTGGGAGGTCAGATCAAAGATCCCGCCGCAGGCCTCGTTGAAGCAGTGATAGCCCCCCTCGGGCAGAGGGATGCCCCAGACCCGGCCGCCGAAGAGCTCCTGGGCCAGAAAGGCCGTGACGGAGCATTGGCCCAGGGTGGGGTTCTCCGGGCTCCAGCGCTCCCGCATCCGGGGCGCGCAGGTCTCGGCGCACCAGCATTTCAAAAGGGCGTCGTATAGCGATCGGGGCGTGGTGATCCCCGGCAGCGGCGTTTGCACCGGTGTAAAAATCTGATCGTATCCGTAAAACATGGTATTCCCCCCTGACCCTTGCATCCTACCACAATCCGGCGGCTTTTTCAAGCGTTTTGCTCTGCGCGGACGGGCAGACCGGAAAGCCTGTACCGTGGCGCACTGGTGTGCGCCGCTACAAAGCTCTGCGCTCAGAACCTCCAAAATAACTGTTGAAAAAAAATATGAAAAAAGTTATAATGCCAGCTGCAAACTTTTCTCCGCAAATGCGTCATATAGGGTGAAGCGGTTCTCAGCGCAGCCTGCACGCCGGCGAGAAGCTGCGTGAATCCCGCGAAAAGAAGAAAGAAAGACATAGGAGGGATCATCGCCTTGAACGACGAACAGATCATCAACCTGTTTTGGGCCCGGGATGAAAAAGCCATCACAGAGACAGACCGTTCCTACGGCAGTCTGTGCAGAGGGCTCTCCCAGCGGATCCTGAAAAACAGCGAGGACGCTGAGGAATGCGTCAATGACAGCTATCTCCGCTTATGGCAGCGGCTGCCGCCCGATCGGCCCGATTCTCTGGGCGGGTTTCTGACCCGGATCGTGCGGAACGTCTCCCTGGATCGGCTGCGGCAGAACGACTCTCTGAAACGGGGCGGCTCCGCCGTCACGGTCTCCCTGGACGAGCTGGAGCAGGTCACAGGCCGGAGCGACGTGGAGAGCGGCGTGATGGCCGCAGAGCTGGGCGCCGCCGTGGATCGCTTCCTGCGGACCCAGAGCCAAGAGGCTCGGAGCATATTCCTGCGCCGCTACTACTATTTCGACACCCGCACCGAGATCGCCGAACGCTATGATATCTCGGCCGCGCAGGTCTCCGTGATCCTCTCCAGGACCCGGAAGCGCCTGCACAACTTCTTGAAGGAGGAAGGTTTGCTATGAAATCCGAAGAACTGCTGAACAGTCTGGATCATATTGGAGAGGATCTGCTGGCGGAGGCAGAGCAGAACATTTTGGTCCGTACCCGCCGCCCCTGGCTGAAAACCGCCGTGGCCGCCGTGCTGGTGGCCGCCATCGGTGTGGGAGGCTGGCTGACCCTGAACCACTTTACCATGAAGAGCTCCGTCCAGGCGACGGATCCTGTGTCCGCAACGGAGCCCGCGCAGCAGACCACAGAGCCCGTACAGAGCGTGACGCTCCCCATGCTGGAGATCGGGGATTCCTGGGAGACCCTTCCGCCGCAGCGGGAGCACTGCCGGTCGGAAAACGCTATCACGTTCAGCGATCCTGCCGTTACCGCTCTGCCTGTATACACCGTCGATCCGGAACACGACGATTTTTCTTACTATAAATACAATGAATCCCAGCTTCGCTCCATTCTGAATGAGACCCTCCGTTCTCTCGGCGTCAGCCGCACCGGGGAATTTCGCCCCGTCCATCAATCGAACGACAGCTCGGAGGATCTGGTGTTCATCAACATGGAAGTGACGACCGGCATCGGTACGATCTCCGTTACTCCGGCGGGCAGCATATACCTTGAATTCACCGAGCCCCGCAATCTTTCGGAGATCAAGGAGCTCCTGAACTATCCCGCGGACAGTTACGTCTATTCCACGGATGCGGCTATGGATCAGCGGCAGCTGCGTTTGATCCCGGCTCTGGATGAGCCTGTGGAGCAGCTCCTGGTCTGGTTTTTCGGAGGCGTTTACCTGTATACCGATCAAGCCGATCTGAACACCGCGGGAATCGAAGCGATCAGCTGGTATTACCGCGCAAACGAAGATTGGAGCGGCTACAGCGAGCCCTGGCGCGTTTGCCTGGGAGACTATCCCCTTCTCTCTCTGGAGGAGGCTCGGGCCTATGCGCTGAACGGTTACTACCTCTCCTCTGATTATTTCTACGGACCGCTGACGGAGGAGCTTCTCACCGACGTAGAACTGATCTATTCGGAATTCAACTTCCCCCAAAACAAAATCAGCGGGATACAACTTCCCTACTACAGGTTCTGGATCAATGCCGATCTATTCGGCGAATGTTCCGTCTGCGTCCCCGCCGTGCGGCCGGAGTTTATCTCCGACTGGGAGCCCGGCGACGAGCCCGCGGAGCCGAACACCCCTGCGGAGGGTGCTCCCCAGCTGGTGAAGCTGGACAACGGCGCCTATGAGGTTCGCGGCCCAGCCGGATCCGTGGAGGCCTTGCAATATGCGGGGATCCCCGAACAGGAGCCCATCTACACCGACGTGGATCAGGACGGCGAGACTGAGCTGATCTATCTGTTCTACGGCCCCAGCTCCGATCCGCACACCGAGGGCATCGCGGTCTACGGCCTCAGCGACGACTTGCCTGTGCTGAAGGCCTCGGAGATCCTGCTTCTCAACGGCTATCAGGCCCGGTTGGTGCAGGACAAGCGCATCGGAACCGTTTGGTTCGTCCTTGATCCCAGTTCTTCCGCTCCGGATGGGACGGAAGGCGTACGGCTCACGCTCACTGTTTCTCGAGGCTACATTCAGTTGACCGGCGCCAATCTGCCCGAGGGCTGTGAACGGGATTGGATGCCCAAGCCCACAGAGGAGGAGATCGCCGCTGCGGAAAGCGCGCTGACGGGGGAATACTTCAGCCGGCTGACCGTGAACAAGCGGATCTTCTTCTCCGACGGCCGCACCCGGATCTGGCTGGAGAACGACGCCGTTCTGAAAAAAGATCTGTCTACGGGCGAAATCGAGACTCTCTTCTCCCTCGAGCCCAACGCCGAGATCGAGACGCTGCTGCTCGGCGTCACTGAAAACCGCCTGTACTTCGGCTGGAATGAGGTCGAGGATTGGTGGGGCGAGAACGTCTACTCCGTGAACTTCCGGAACGAGGACAGAATGGACATCGGCAACGCGCTGGAGTATTCCTTTGCCAACGGACTGCTTGTGCTGGAGAACTTCCGCACCGACGTCCGGCCCGTCACCGTGCAGGTGATCGACGGCAGGGATCGCAAGGTCGTACAGTACAACGTCTGCTGGTGCTCCGCCTTTGTGGACGGCAGCCTCTACTTCGTCTATATGCCCGAGCTGCAGGAATACGGCAAGCTTGAGGGCGTTCCGGCGGAGTTCCGGGATCGGGACGTCACCCTCTCCTACGCGGTTTGCCGGGTCGACCCGGACGGCAGCGTCACCGAGCTGGGCGCCATCCAGCGGAACTACCCCAACGGTTGGAATAAGGAATCCGCCTGGATTGATCCGGAAACCCACACGATTTCCTTCGATTACACCGGTATCTGCTACGATCTGTTTACCCTCGCCCTGAAGACCGACGAGCTCCCGGAGGATCTGCATGAGCTGGTCGTGGAGGACTTCTCCGCGCAGGATCGCTATACGGACGATTGCGGAAACGTCATGGATTACTCGTATTCCATTCCCCGTCTGGACGCAAACACGCAGGGCGCCCGCGCCATCAACGCCGCGATCGGCAAGCAAACCGAAGAGCTCCGGCAATGGGCGGAGGAGCACGAGGACGGCGGCTATAGTATCTCGGTTTACAGTCTTTCCTATGAGGTCTACGTCTGGCAGGACGTGGTCAGCGTGGTCATGAAGAAATCCTATTATTACGACTATACGGAATATTTCGTTTACTGCTACGACAGCGCCACCGGCCGCCGGCTTGATACGGCCGAGCTGCTGGAAAAGTTAGGCGTCTCCGAGGCGGACTTCCTGGACGCGTGCAGAACGAAATTCCGCGAAAAGTACCAGGCGCTGACCGGATCCATGCCCGAGGGGGAGCGGAGCCAGTATGAGAAGGATTTCCCCGATCATCTCCCGGACAGCCCGAAGCGGGTCAATCTGGAGCTTGCGGTCTACCCCGACGAAAGCGGCGAGCTGATCGCCGTCGCGCCCATCACCTCCTGGGTCGGCGCAGCCTTTTACTACCACCTCATTCCCGTTCTTGACATTCAGAACTGAGCATTGTAGATCCATAAAAGGATCGGCGTGTCAAAGCGCCGATCCTTTCGTGCGGTTAAATCATTTCAAAAATATTCTAAAATTTCCTGCAACACTTCTTTGATCGACTGCGTTATTATTTACGGAAGGGAGATGAAGCCGATGCGAGACGCCCCGCTGCTCGAACGACTGCGGCGGCAGGACGAGGACGCGCTGGATCAGCTGACGACGCGTTACAAGTCCTACGTTTGCACGATCTTATCCAACATGATCCAAGGCTCCGGGGGATGGGCCGACGTGGAGGAGCTTTGCGCCGACGTTTTCCTCACCCTCTGGCAGCACGCCGGCGAGGTGGAAAGCGGCAAGCTCAAGCCCTGGCTGGGAACCGTGGCCCGGAACCGGGCCAAGAGCTGGCTCCGCGCTCAGCACAGCCTGCCCATGGATCTGGACGAGATCGAGCTGCCGGACGACGGCCCGGGCCTGGAGGATGAAGCCATCCGCTCGGAGCTGGCCGCCGCTGTCAGAAAAGCCGTGGACAGCCTGCGTCCAAAGGATCGGGACATCTTTCTTCGCTACTATTTCTATTTACAGCCTGTGGAGACCATCGCCGCCGCGCTGGATATGGCGCCGGTGTCTGTGCGTTCCCGGCTCAGCCGGGGCCGGGAGGTCCTCCGCAAGCGTCTGGAAAAGGAGGTCAGAGCATGAAATACAAGATCACTGATCTGATGGATCTGTATGAAGACAAAAACTGTCCGCTGACCCCTTTGGACAAGAATATGCAGATCATCAAAGAAGAGAAGGAGATTATGGAAGTGAAAGCATCCAAGCACGCATTTGACTGGAAGCAGGGCCTTGCCCTTGCCGCGTCCGTCGCGCTGATCGTCGCGGGCGGCTTCGGCGTGAAGGCACTTTTGAATCGCAGCAACCAGTACCCCGCCGCTGCCCTCAGCACCACCGCAAGCACCGTCCCCTCCGTGATCGAGACCACGCTTCCCACTGAGATCCAGGAAACCGCGCTCCCTGTAGAAACCAACCCGGCGACCGAGCCGGTGGTGGAAACGACCGCGCCGCAGGTGGAGCGCCCCTCCCTTGACGAGATCAAGCTGAAGCTGAATCCGCTGCTGTCGGACTTTGCACAGTTAGGCGTCGGTTCCTTTGACAGCTGGACCGTAGACGAAGCGCAGCTTGTCGATTTCGCGGTGAGCTACTTTGACCTGAACTCCATTACCTTGTTCGGGAAAAAGCGCATTACGGAGATATCGCTGGAACAGGTCAACGAGTTCCTGAACCGGATCGTCGGCAGGACTGTCTCCCCGGAGGACGGAGCCAGCTATAACGAGGGACATATCCGCTACCAGGACGGTACCTTCTCCTGGGACGGCGGCGCCGGAGACCCGCACAACTGCTTTGCCATCGGCATCATTCTGGACAACAATCCCTATGACCGGGAAGGTCGGGTCGTTCTCTCAGTGTCGTTCCGTATTTACGAACACCTGAACCAATACGGCTATGATCCTGCGCTGCTGGAGCTCACCACGGAAGAGGCCGATGCAAAGGTGGAGGCCGGAGAGCTTGGATTCGTATCGGACGGGCAGGCCTGGGTGGAATACGTGGACGGCGACCTGCGGCTGGTGGGCTATGAGCTGATCAAGTACAAGGAAATCCCTGCGGATCTGGATGAGAACGAGCTTGCTGCCGAGCTCAATCCCCTGCTGACTGCTTTTGTGAAGGAAGGTGTCACGGACAGCGACGAGCTGGGCACCGAAGAGGAGCTGGTGAAATTTGCCCTGGGTTTCTTCCATAACGGCAAGGGTTGGGTGGAAGTAACACTGGACGAGCTCAACGCCTTTCTGATCCGGACCACCGGCAAAACGGTCTCCCCAGAGGATGGAACCAGCTTCAATGGGATCGAATTGAAAGACGGCGTCCTCTCCGGCGGGGTTGGGCTTGGCGATCCGTCCCCCCGCTTTGCCATCGGCTCCATTTCCGGCAGCGACTCCCACGAGGAAAACGGAAGGCTCGTCTACGACGTGAGCTTCAAGATCTACGTGCTGGCGGACGATGATTTGATCTCGGCCTACTACGTGACAGATGGCGAGCCTGTCCGTGCGCTGAACTGGGACGAGGAGCAGGCGCTGCGCGAGGCAGGAAAAGGGAGCTCTCTGGTGGACCCCAGATACGTGGATCGTGATTCTTCTGTTCTGCATCTGACCGCAGAGGAAGCGGAGCAGTTGGAACGCGACGGCATCCTGACCGTCTACGGACAGGGAACGGCCAAAGTGACCTTCGTGAACGGTGAGCTGCGGATCGTGCACTACCAAAGGCAGCAGGAAGATTGATTATCGATTGATTCTCTATTTAGAATGCGTATCAGCACAGCCGGTTCGGAATTTTCCGAACCGGCTGTGCGTATCCTTACCGGCTGCGCGTATCATCAATTCCCGATGATCGCGCTTTTTGCCGTTTCCACGGCGCTTTCCACGCTGTCCGCAGCCTTGGTCACGGCCTGTCGTACCTGGGGCTGCTTCGGCAAAACGGAAGCGGCCACCGCGCCGCCCACCATACCGAGGCCGAGACCCCACACAAAGCCCTTGATCGTCATGTTTTTTCGCCTCCTTTCCCGATTATTTTTCCCTTAATTTTTTAAAAAACACTGTTTATTTTACAATTTTCTGATATAATAGAGAAAAAAAGAATGGGGGATTCGTATGTCCATCGACCTGCTGCAAAGCAAGATCCGCAAGCTCAAAACCCCGATCGTGGTGGGGCTGGATCCCACGCCGGAGCTGATCCCGCCGGAGTTGCTGGCCCAGTGCCGCGATCAGCTGGGCGACAGCGTGGAGGCCCTGGCCGAGGGCTACCTCCGCTTCTGCAAGGGGATCCTGGACGCGCTGAAAAAGCTCGTCCCCGCCGTCAAGGTACAGGCTGCCTGCTTCGACGCCCTGGGCTGGCAGGGGGTGAAGGTCATGCAGGAGCTGCTGGCCTACGCCAAAAAGCAGGGCTACTATGTGCTGCTGGAGACCATGCGCACCGACGTGGGGCACATTGCCGCCATCAGCGCGGAGAGCGTCTTCGGCGGCATCCCCTGCGGCGAGGAACGGGTCTTCCCCTACCCCTGCGACGGGCTGGTGCTGAACGGCTATCTGGGCAGCGACGGGATCAAGCCCTATCTGCCCTGGCTCAAGGGGGCCGATGCCAAGAACCTTTTTGTGGTGGTGAAGTCCTCCAACAGATCCTCGGCTGAGGTGCAGGATCTGGTCTCCGGCGGGCGGGTGATCTACACCGCCATGGCCGATCTGACCCTGCGCTGGAGCACGGATCTGTTCGGCAAGTGCGGCTACGGCGAGGTAGGAGCCGTGGTGGGGCTCAGCAGCCCCAGCGCCATCCAGGCCCTCCGCAAGCGCTATGACTCCCTGTTCTTCCTGGTGCCCGGCTACGGGGCCCAGGGCGGGGTCGCCAAGCACGCGGCCTACGCCTTCGACCGGCTGGGCCACGGGGCCGCAGTCTGCGCCTCCCGCTCCATCCTGGGCGCATGGCGGGAGCAGTCAGGCGTGGATTACCCCGAAGCCGCCGTCGCCGCCGTGGAGAAAATGAAAAAGCAGCTGGAGGCATACGTGACGGTGCTGTAAGCGGTACGGGTGGCGGGCGCACCCGGTAACTGCCTGTGTCCCGACAGCCCGAGCGTTCCTGTTTCGGCAAGGTTCGGGGCGTCTGGGAAGCCGCCCCCTACGCTGGCGCACAATGTGCGCCCCTACACTGAACTTTGAACCCGGAAAAAAGGGCTTGTATTTCCCAGGAAATATGCTACAATAGACGTGGCAAAATAACAAAAAGGAGTGTGTACTATGCCTCTGGTAACCACAACTGATATGTTCAAGAAGGCCTACGACGGCGGCTACGCCATCGGCGCTTTCAACGTCAACAACATGGAGATCGTGCAGGGCATCACCGAAGCCTGCAAGGAAGAAAAGGCTCCCGTGATCCTCCAGGTCTCCAAGGGCGCCCGCGCCTACGCCAACCACACCTACCTGGTGAAGCTGGTGGAGGCCGCTGTGATTGAGTGCCCCGAGATCCCCATCGCCCTGCACCTGGACCACGGCCCCGACTTCGAGACCTGCAAGTCCTGCATCGACGGCGGCTTCACCTCCGTCATGATCGACGCCTCCTCCAAGCCCTTCGCTGAGAACATTGAGATCACCCGCAAGGTGGTGGAGTACGCCCACGACCACGGCGTGGTCGTCGAGGCTGAGCTGGGCACCCTGGCCGGCATCGAGGACGAGGTCAAGGTGGCCTCCCACGCCGCCTCCTACACCCGTCCCGAGGAGGTGGAGGAGTTCGTTTCCAAAACCGGCTGCGACTCCCTGGCCATCGCCATCGGCACCTCCCACGGCGCCTACAAGTTCACCGCCGCCCAGTGCACCCGCAACGAGAAAGGCATCCTGGTGCCGCCTCCCCTGCGCTTCGACGTGCTGGAGGAGATCACCAAGCGTCTGCCCGGCTTCCCCATCGTGCTCCACGGCTCTTCCTCCGTGCCCCAGAACTACGTGGCCATGATCAACGCCAACGGCGGCAAGATGCCCGACGCTGTTGGCATTCCCGAGGAGCAGCTCCGTCAGGCCGCCCGCTCCGCCGTCTGCAAGATCAACATCGACTCCGACCTGCGCCTTGCCATGACCGGCACCATCCGGCAGTTCATGGCTGAGCATCCCGACAAGTTCGATCCCAGAGAGTACCTGAAGCCCGCCCGCGCCAACATCAAGGAGCTGGTGCGCCACAAGCTGATCGACGTCCTGGGCTGCGCCGGGAAGGCGTAACGTATCATATCCTTCGTCGGGGCGTTTTGCTTCGACGGTACAGGTTTCCGTGTCGGGTGTTTTATTCCCCGAACAGAAAAAAAGCGCATTGCGGTGCGCTTTTTTTCTGTTCGGGGAATTTTATGCTTGACAACGTAACAATGTTATGCTATGATGCAGTCACGGTAACAATGTTACGTAACAGTGTGACGTAACGATGTGATGAAAGGAGGACATATGGACGACAATTTGATTTCCAAAAAGGAACTGCTGGAAATGTTCGGGATCTCCTACGGGGCGCTCTACCGCTGGAAGCGGATGGGACTGATCCCCGAGGATTGGTTCATCCGGCGTTCCACCTCCACCGGACAGGAGACCTACTTCCGACGGGAGCAGATCATCCCCCGGATGGAGCTGATCCAGGAGCGCAAGGCCTCCCTGGAGGAGCTGGCCCGGGAGCTGAATCACAGGGACGAGCCCGTCTCACCTGCCCCAATGCCGGTGCTGCTGATCCAGGACGCCTACGGCCTGCACCGCTATCCCCTGGAGGAGCTGGACTCTGTCCGGCTGGTATTAGGCGAGCTACAAACCGAACTTTTGGAAAATTTGAAAGGAGTATTACAACATGACAAATAACAACGATATCCATATCAGCGGCAGCGGAAAAATGGGCGGCGGACGCTACGGCTCCGTGAACATCAGCGGCTCCGGCAAGCTCCAGGGCAGCATTGAGTGCGATTCCATGCACGTCTCGGGCGCCTGCAAGGTAGAGGAGGGCGAGCTCACCGTCCACGGGGAGCTCCACTGCTCCGGCGCAACGAAGGTGGAGGGCAGCCTGTCCGCCAATCTCGTCAAGACCTCCGGCTCCATCCACGTGGAGGGCAGCGCTGCGGTTCAAGAGGCCCTTTCCGTCTCCGGCAGCTTCAACTCCGAGGGTGAGCTCCGGGTGGGTTCTCTCTCCGTCTCCGGCGTCTGCAAGGCAGAGGGCAACATCAGCGGCAACGAGATCGCCGTCAGCGGCGTGCTGAAGACCCCCGGCGACGTACAGGCGGAGCGTTTCAGATCCTCCGGCGCGCTGAGCATCGACGGCCTGCTGAACGCCGAGACCGTGGCGATCGAGCTCAGCGGCGACAGCATGATCCGCAGCATCGGCGGCGGAAGGGTGCAGGTGAAAAAGAGGAACGGCAGCTTCGTCATTCTGGGCTTCAAGCGCCGCGTCCATCTGAACTGCGAGCAGATCGAGGCCGACGAGATCGACCTGGAATACACCGACTGCCAGACCGTCCGGGGCGTGAACGTCCACATCGGGCCGGAATGTGTCATCGACCGGGTGGAGTACTCCGGCACCCTCACCACCGACGCCAACTGCTCGATCGGCGAGAAGGTCAAGATCTAAAGAAAAAAGCGAGAGGATGAACGCAGCGTTTCATCCTCTCGCCTTTTCATTGTTCACAGCGATCATACACGGTACCAGGTTTCAATGATTCTTTTCAGTTTTCATTGTTCCCCAGCATCTCCATGATATACGCGCCCACATAGGCCGTCACCTTGGCAGCGCCCTTGTCGTTGCAGTGGCCCTCGTCGGCCATATCTGTCCGGAGGTCAAAGCCCATCTCGTCCAAGCTGTAGTGGAGGTTCAGATAGGGCACGCCGTATTCCGCGGCGATCGGATCGACGCTGTTGTACATACGCTGGGTCTGCTCGTCATAGAGGGTTGGGGTGCAGAGCAACAGAACAGGAATGTCCCGTGCCCTGCATTCGTCGAGGCACTTGCGCAGGTAGCTTTCCGGAACCTCGGCCAGGGGAGTCCGATCCTCCCTGGGAATCAGGGTCGGCAGCTCCCCCACCACCGCCTGCTTGGTATAGACCACGGCGCCCCGGGTGTCGGAGACAATGGGCTCCAGATCCTGGCATTTCAGCTCCTTCCAGCGGGTGTGGAATACAATCAGCGGAAACAGGTACTCCTTCCGGGATTCCGGCTCGATCAAATCATAGATTGCCGCGATCTTGTTGGCGGAGAAGCGGAAGTTATCCAGCTGGATATGGGCATATTCCGCGGTGCCGGTCTTGACGTCACCGAAAGCAGAGCCGGAGGCGTCCAGCACCACCAGCTTCGGCGTCTGATAGCGCAGAGCCTCCAAAAGCTGATAGTAGCACTGGGGCAGAACCATGGCGGAGCTGGCGCAGTCATAGCTTTTCAGCCCGAAGTTCTGCTCCAGAAGATCGGGGTAGATGCCGCACATGATATGACTGGCGCCGACAAACAGCACGTCCAGAGAGTTCGGCTCCTCCTGGTAGAAGCAGTAGACCTCCTCTGCCAGGTTCTTGTTCCGTAGGACGTAGTTGGTCTGAACCAGAAGCAGAAGCAGAATCGCCCAGAACAGCAGCGTCTTTCCAAGCTTCCATAGATGTTTTTTCATGCAGCCGCCCTCCTAAAACGCGAAGTAGATGAAGGACGCGGCGTTGTACTCCGGCCCATAGACGCCGAAGATCACCACGCTCAGCACGCAGACATAGACCAGCACCCAGCGCAGGGGAAGCGGCAGCGCTGCCACCAACTCGCCGGGGCGCTTGCCCCGAATACGCAGGATATCGTGAACCAGCAGGATTGCCGTGGCGACACAGGCCACGATCAGATCCGGCGTATCCAGACCCAGGTTGGCTCCGGAATCGCCGAACCGGGTCAGCTGAACCAGGATCTCCCAGGCCCGGGCCAGATTGTCCGACCGGAAAATCACATAGCCAAAGAGCACCAGGAGGAAGGTGCGGAGCACCTGCAAAGGCTTAGGCAGATGGCGCTTGAACTGGATCAGCTCGGAGGCGATGATCAGGCCGCCGTAGTACATACCCCAGGCAATATAGTGCCAGGCGCTGCCGTGCCAGATTCCCGTGGCCGTCCAGACCACCGCCAGGGCGATGACCGTGGCCAGCTTATTGGCCTTCTTCCGGTCGCCAACCTTCTTCTTCAGCTTCCGCATCCAGCCGGAGCGGAGCACAGGATAGAACAGGTAATCCCGGAAGAAGCTGCCCAGGCTCATGTGCCAGCGCCGCCAGAATTCCGGCACCGAGGCGGAAAAATAGGGGGCGTCGAAGTTTTCCGTGAGCCGGATGCCCAAAACCTCGCAAAGGCCGCAGGCAATATCCATATAACCCGCGAAATCCGCGTAGATCTGAATCGCGTAGGCAAAAATGGCAATCAGCACCTCCATGCCGTTATAGTTGCCGGGTGCTGCAAAGATCGGATCCACCAGCAGGCCCAGACGATCCGCGATGACCAGCTTCTCAAAGAAGCCCCAGAGCGCACGGCGCAGGCCGACGGCACAGCGGGCGTAATCGAAGCTGTGGCCCTCAAAGAGCTGGGGAGCCAGCGTCTCGTACCGGTCGATGGGGCCCTGGGTGATGTGGGGGAAGAACGAGAGATACAGCAGGAGCTTCAGCGGATTCTTCTGCGGCTCCGAAAGCTCCCGGTACACATCCATGATGTAGCTGACGCTCAAAAAGGTGTAGAACGACATGCCCAGCGGCGCGACAAATTCCGGCACGGGGATCGCCACAAAGGGCAGCCGATTGAGATTCGTCACCGCGAAGGCCGCGTATTTCAGCACCGCCAGCAGGCCCAGATTGACCAGCAGCGTCAAAACCAGCACCCAGCGGCCTTTTTTGACGTAGAGACCGCAGAGCCAGACGCTCAGCAGGGAGACCAGCAGAAAAACACCGTATTTCAGGCCGACGCAGAGGTAGAAGTACACCGACAGCGCCGTGAGCCAGATCCAGCGGAGCTTTTTGGGCAGGGCAAAATAGCCAACCAGCGTCAGGACGGCAAAGGTCAGAAATTTAAGAGATGTAAAGATCATGGTCTGTCAGCTCACAGCCTGTCCGCGATGGCGTTGACCATATCCCCCACATTTTTCATGGCGAGAACCGTCTTCATAGGGAAGGACAGGTCAAACGCGTCCTCCACGGCGGAGATCAGGCTGATATGCATCAGGCTGTCCCAGCCCTCGATGTCGGCAGCGGTGGTCTGCTCGGTCACAGTGATGGAGGGATCGTCAAATACGTCCCGGAACACCTCGTTCAGCTGTTCAAAAATTTCAGTTCTGTTCATAATGACCCTCGTTTACCTCGATAAATTGATTTTTGTTCTGATAATCGGTGATATCCAGCTCCCAGACGGTGTCTTCGCCCTCTGCGGCAGCCAGCGTAAAGCCGAAGTCCTTGTAGAAGTCCCGAACCATGCCGTTCTTGGCGGTCTTGTAATAGTAGCCCACCAGCGTCCGCACTCCGCGGGCTCTGGCCGCCGCCGCCAGGCTGTCCAGCATGGCGTGCTCCATGTTCCGCTTCAGAACCCGGCAGCTCATGAGCCAGAGCTCAATGTGCAGCCGCTCCCCCTCCTGCCGGCCGATGACCACGGAAACCAGGCCGTTGTCGCCAAAGACGTCGGCCAGACGGCCGTAGAGGGTGATGCGATTGCTGTCCTTGGAGGCCGCCTCGATCTCGCTCTCCGTGTAACGGCGGGTGGTGAGGTTGAACTGGTTGGACTTATTGGTGAGCTGGGTCACCCGGGCCAGAACCATGGGCTCAAAGGGCTGAATCACCGCCTTCATCTGCAGAGAGCGCAGATACTCCCCGTAGTCGGTAAAGCGGTTCTGCTGCTCCGCACGGGCGGCGTTCTGCCGGTACATATCCACCCGGGCCAGATCGTCCTTGGAAAGAGCGGTGGCCTCAAAGTAGCCGGCCCGATCCAGGAGCCCCACATAGTGCTCCGGCATATCCAGCGGGGGCGCGGAGACCTCGGGATAGACCCTGGTCACAATGGCCCGCTCCGCCGGGTTGTCGTCTACAAAGACCATGCTGTCCGGGAGGATGTTCAGCGCGGCGGCAATGTCGCCGAAGTTCTTGCTCTTGGGCTCCCAGTTGGCCCGGATGGCTACAAAGTCTCTGGGCTTTAAGGCGCCGTCGGGATGCTCCAGCCCGGCCAGGGCGTTGACCTCGTCGTTCTTGGAGTTCACCGCCAGCAGCACGCCGTAGGAGGACAGGGTCTTGAGATAGCGCTGGAACTCCGCGTAGCTCTGACCCATTGAGGTCTCCTGGCCGATTTCGATGCCCTCCACGCCGTCGTCACCCACAACGCCGCCCCAGAGGGTGTTGTCCAGATCCAGAACCAGGGCCTTTTTGTTCTTGCCGTAGATCGACTTGACAATGCAAGCCGTCTGGTAGGCAAAGGCGGGGATGGCGTTCAGGCACATACAGTATTTGTACATATGCCAGTAGAGCGGGTCGCTCCAGGCCTGCAGGCCGTAGTCCCCCGCGGCATAGGCCAGGTCGTTGAGATAGAAGCTCTCATGCGCGGCGGCATAGTCCGCAAAGCGGCGGTTCATCTCCAGGGCGTAGCAAGTCCAACCCCGGGGATCCCAGGCGTCCCGGTTGCCCAGCAGACGGTAATAGGGCGGCTCAAAGTTATTCTGGATCACGGGACAGCCGAAGCGGGTGGAAACGTTCTCCCAGACTGCGGTGAAATGGGCGGTCTCCCGATCCAGCTTCTCCGCCACAGAAGAGGCGTTGTCCTCCGCGGTGGGCAGGAAGCGAAGATTGCGGAAGGATGTGTGCAGGAAAACCAGCTCCGGCTGGAATTCCGCCAGCTCCTGCCCAAACAGGGCGTCCTCGTAAAACTGGCCGTATTCGGACTCATAGAAACGGGGCTCAATGCCGAAATTCAGCAAAAAGAGCTCCAGCATATCGATGATATCATGGGTGGTGGAGCCGCCCAGCACAGCGATCCGCTTCTCGATACGGGTGCTTCCGTCCGACAGAAGTTCCCGTTTGAGGGAACGACGCTTTTTCAGCAGCAGGGCGGGATCAAAAGGATAGTTCAGCGCTTCCAGCATGGGTACCTCCAGCAGCTCTGTAATTTTGCAAAAAAGTACTCCTTAGATTGTATTTCAAAAGCATTCGTTTGTCAATCTGCTTTCTGAACGATTTGTAAAAAATGCAAAGAAGGGCTTGCTTTTTGGGAAAAGCTTGCTATAATGGGTTTAGCACTCAGAAACAAAGAGTGCTAAACCCATTACAATATTACGAAAAAGAGTGATAAAAATGTCGAAAAAGCAATTCAAAGCGGAATCCAAGCGGCTGCTGGATATGATGATCAACTCCATCTACACCCATGAGGAGATCTTCCTCCGGGAGCTGATCTCCAACGCCAGCGACGCCATTGACAAGCTGGCCTATCTGGCGCTGACGGATCAGAATGTGGGCCTCAACCGGGAGGACTTCGCCATCGACCTGCGGGTGGACAAGAAGCTGGGACTGCTGACGATCTCCGACAACGGCATCGGCATGAGCAAGGACGAGATAGAGCAGAACCTGGGCACCATCGCCAAGAGCGGCTCTCTGCAGTTCAAGCAGGAGATGGACAAGGATCAGAGCGACGTGGACATCATCGGCCAGTTCGGCGTGGGCTTCTACTCCGCTTTCATGGTGGCGGACACCGTCACTGTGCTTTCCAAGAAATACGGCGAGGAGGAGGCCTGGATGTGGCAGTCCTCCGGCGCGGACGGCTATACCGTCAGCCCCTGCGAGAAGACCACCGTGGGCACCGAGGTCATTCTGAAGCTCAAGGCCGACACCGAGGGGGAGAAATACTCCCGCTTCCTGGAGCAGTATGAGCTGCAGAACCTGGTGAAGAAATACTCCGACTATATCCGCTACCCCATCCGCATGGAGATGGAAAAGAGCCGCCAGAAGGAAGTCCCCGAGGGAGAAAAGGACGAGGACAAGGAGCCCGAATGGGAGAGCTACACGGAGCTCACCACCCTGAACTCCATGGTTCCCGTGTGGCTGAAGGCCAAGAAGGACGTGACCGACGAGGAGTACGACGGCTTCTACAAGGACAAGTTCTTCGACTATGAAAAGCCCCTGGCCCACATCCCCATCAGCGTGGAGGGCGCCGTCACCTACAAGGCGCTGCTCTACATCCCGGCCAAGGCGCCCTACGACTTCTACACCAAGGAGTTCAAGAAGGGCCTGCAGCTCTACTCCTCCGGCGTGCTCATCATGGAGCACTGCGAGGATCTGATCCCCGACTACTTCCGCTTCGTCCGGGGCGTGGTGGACACCGCCGATCTGAGTCTGAACATCAGCCGTGAGATGCTCCAGCACAATCGGCAGCTCTCCATCATCTCCGGCAATCTGGAGAAGAAGATCAAGCAGGAGCTGCTGAATATGCAGAAGGACAAGCGGGAGGACTACGAGAAATTCTTCGCCGCCTTTGGCCGTCAGCTCAAGTACGGCACCGTCTCCGACTACGGGATGCACAAGGAGGCGCTGCAGGATCTGCTGCTGTTCTGGTCCGCCAAGGAGCAGAAGCTGGTCACCCTCAAGGAATACGTGGAGGCCATGCCCGAGGCGCAGAAGCACATCTACTTTGCCGCCGGCGAGAGCAACGCCCGGCTGGCCCAGCTGCCTCAGTACCAGCGGCTCCAGGAGAAGGGCTACGACGTGCTGTTCATGACCGAGGATGTGGACGAGTTCGTGCCCCAGACGCTGATGAACTTCATGGAGAAGGACTTCCGCAACCTGGCCACCGACGACCTGGATCTGGCCTCCGAGGAGGAAAAGAAGGCCGCCGAGGCCGCCGCCGCAGAGTGGAAGTCCGAGCTGGAATTCATCCAGACCGCTCTGGATGGCAAGATCTCCAAGGCAGAGGTCTCCGGAGATCTGGGCTCCCATCCCGTCTGCCTGGTGCCCGAGGGCGGCATGAGCTTCGAGATGGAAAAGTACTTCAAGCGGGTGAATCCCGGTATGTCCATCCCCGTGCAGAAGATCCTGCGGCTGAATCCGGAGCACCCCGTGGTGCAGAAGCTGAAGGCCATGATCGGCTCCGACCCGGAGAAGGCCAAGCAGTACGCCCAGGTGCTCTACGCCCAGGGTCTGATCCTGGCGGATCTGCCCATCGAAGACGCCCAGGCCTACAC
Source organism: Oscillospiraceae bacterium (assembly GCA_016292255.1). Taxonomy (GTDB): domain Bacteria; phylum Bacillota; class Clostridia; order Oscillospirales; family Oscillospiraceae; genus JAFRPC01. The sequence continues at coordinate 31,692 of JAEEZZ010000005.1, read as the reverse complement.
GGATCTGATCTGCGGGCTGCTGTAAAAGATTGGCGGCCAGATGACTGGCCACCCTACGAAAATGCCCCGCTGCGATTCATGCATGCATGAATCGCAGCGGGGCATTTTTTAATCCCAGCAGGCTGTGATGCTGCCGTCGGGATGGACGGTGTAGGCCACCTGGCCGTCGGTGGTCATGCCGTAAACGGTGACGGAGCGAAGCTGTACCTCGCAGGCCTCGCGGACGCCGAGCTTCAGACTCTCCACCGTGCTCAGGTTTCCGGTGGGCAGATTTCGGAGCTCCTCCATGCTGCCGCCGTATTTTTTCATCTGCTCATAGGTGAAGCGCAGGGGGTAGTCCAGCTCCAGGGCCCCGGTTTTGGCGTCCCAGCTGCGGAGGGTGAACACCTTCCAGTGCTCGGCCAGATAGTCCTCCAGGGGCTGGGCCGGGCTCTGCTCCGGGCTCAGCCGGAACACGAACAGGATCAGCAGCACCGCCGCGGTCAGGATCAGCACGAAGGCCAGGGAAAGCAGGATAGTCATGGTTTTTTTCATGGCTCATTTCCCTCCAAAAAGCGCCGCCAGCCCCGCCAGCTCCAGCAGGAAGATTGCCGGGATCCCCCAGACGAAGACCGGATGGGCCCGGGCGTCCGTCTTATGGTGAAAGACGGTCATGCCGGTCATGGCCCCGATGCTGCCCCCCAGAAAGGCAAGGGTCAGCAGGGTCGCCTCCGGGATCCGGCGCTTTTTGCCTGCGGCCAGGGCCTTGTCCAGGCCGAACACCAAAAAGCACAACAGATTGACCCCCAGCACGCAGAGGGCGATTTTCAATATCGCAGACATGATTCAATCCTCCAGGCGCAGCGTCAGCGCAACGGGATTGTGATCGCTGTACGCAAAGCCCGCGTCCAGGGTCTCCACCCGCTCCACGCTCAGATTCGGAGAGATCAGAAAGCCGTCGATCACATAATACTGGGTGTTCTCGGCATCCGTCGGGTCGTAGGGCTGATTCAGCAGGCGGCAGCTGGGAACGGTTTCGTCCCAGACGTAGTGCCATCCCTCGGCCAGCTCCGTCTCGTCCAGAAGGCCGGCCGTCCAGAGCTCGCGATGGGTATTCGGCCAGGCCGATTCGGTATCGGGAAACAGTTGATTCCAGTCTCCGCCGGCCACCACGTAGTTTCCCTTCTCATACTCCGCGGCAAGGAGCTCCCGAAGCTGCCTGGCCTGGGCCAGCTTTCCCTCGCCGTCGTCGTAGGCCTCCAAATGCAGATTCACCAGCACAAGCTCCTTCTCGCTTCCGGCCAGCGGAATGCGGCTCACCAGCAGGCAGCGCTTGAGACTGACCATGGAGACCGGCCAGGAGAAGGGACAGGGCAGGCTGATCCGCGTTGCTTCAGAGACGGCATAGCGGGAGCAGGTCAGCAGGCCGGCGTGGACCTTGCCGATGGGCGGCCACGGATAAGGCACGTAGCTGCAGGAGTAGTTCAGCGCGTAGGCACAGGTCCGGCCCAGCTTATCCCGCAGGGCCGTCACCTCGTTCATGCCGTAGCTGCGCTTGGAGTCGGAATCCACCTCCTGCAGCAGAAGGAAATCCGCATCCTGTGCAGAAAGGATGCTGCAGATCCCATCCAGATTTTTTTGAATCAGCTCCTCCGACGCGGGGCGAATCTCCTTGCCGCCGTCCATGAAGAAATCGCTTTCCGAACCCAGCGCGCAGTAGCCGAGGTTCCATGACAGAAGGGTGAAGGAAGACCGATCCAGATTCTCGCCCTCAGAGGCAAAGCCCTCGGCCCAGCTGCCCTCCTCACCGGCGTCTCCCACCTCAGGCACGAGGTAATACAGCGCCACGGGTTCTTCGGCCTCGGGGCGGTACTCGGTGATGGTCAGCCATGTAAACAGGCCGATGGCGGCCAACAGGACAACGCCGAGGATGACCCCGAGGATCATTAGGATCTTCTTGATCGTTTTCATGGGGAAGCCTCCATTCAATCACAGTCTGGGGCCTGCAGGCTGCGGGATCACATCAGCGGCGAAAGCAGCCGCAGAACGGAACGGTAGAGCTGCCGGAACACGCCGATGTTGGGGTTGCCCCGGACCACCTCCCGACACTGGGGGAAGGTGGCGTCAAAGTCGGCCCGGATGGCCGGGATACAGCCCGCCCGGTAGAGCCAGACGCCGTCCTCGAAGTGCAGGTAGAGGCTGCGGAAATCCAGATTCACGGTCCCAACAGCGGCGGTATTGTCGTCGGAAAGGAAGACCTTGGAATGGATAAAGCCGGGGCTGTACTCGAAGATCCGGACGCCGCCCTCCAGCAGCGGGGCGTAGTTGGCGCGGGTCATTTCGTAGACGTAGGGCTTGTCCGGGATGCCGGGGGTGATGATCCGCACGTCGATCCCCGCCTTGGCAGCGTTGGTCAAGGTCTCGGCCATGCCCTCGTCAATGATCAAGTAGGGCGTCATGATCCAGACGTAGCGCCGCGCACCGGTGATCACGTTGCTGAACACGATCCGGCCCACGGCCTCGTCGTCCAGCGGGGTGTCGAGATAGGGCTGGACGTAGCCCACGGCCCCGGGCTGCCGAGGAAAGGTGGGCTTCTGCTCCACGATCTCCGCCTTGGCCACGTAGCTCCACATGGAGAGGAACATCACCGTCATGGACCAGACCGCGTCCCCCCGCAGGCGGATGCAGGCGTCCTTCCACCGGCCGAAGCGATGATCCCCTAAGTTGGCGTATTCATCCGCCAGGTTGACGCCCCCGGTGAAGCCCTCGGCGCCGTCGATCAGCAGAAACTTCCGGTGGTCCCGGTTGTTGAGCCGGGAGTTCAGAATGGGGACGAAGCGGTTGAAGGCCCGGGCCTGGATGCCCCGCTCCTCCAGACGGCGCTCGTAGTCCTTGGGCAGACGCTGGATGCAGCCGAAGTCGTCGTAGATCATGCGCACGTCCAGACCGGCGGCGGCCTTCCGGGTGAGGATCTCCAGAATGCGGCTCCAGATCTCCCCTTCCTCCACGATGAAGTATTCCAGATAGATGCTCTTCTCCGCCCGCTCCAGGCTCTCGAAGACCTGGGCGAAGAAGGCCTCGCCGGAGTCGTAATAATCCGTCAAGCTGTTCTGATACACGGGACAGCGGACCGTATTGCTCAGATAGCGGGCCTGGACCGCCGCACCGGGGTCGTCCTGGCGCAGCAGCTCCATGACAGCCTCGTTCTGGATCATGGTGTCGTGCAGGGTCATGTCGATGTCGCCCATCTTCCGGCGCAGACGCTTGGACAGACGGCTGCCGCCGAACATTAAATAGAGGGTCAGGCCGAAGGCCGGGAAGCCCAGGATCGGGATGATCCAGGCAATCTTGTAGGCCGGGTTCTCCGGCAGGGACAGGACGTACAGCACCAGCAGCCAAGACATCACGTTGATGACCGTCTTAATGACCGGCGCGTAATCTCCGAACCAGAACACGGAGCCGCAGATCACGAAGATCTGGGCCAAAATGCCGACGGAAACCATGCCGACACGGGATAACAGCAATTTGAAAAAGCCTCTCATGAACCGGCCCCTTTCCGCAAACGTAAAACGCAGAACGAAGAACGAAAAACTGAGGTGTCGCTCCGCGACGATTTAAAAAAATACCATATTTTTTCGTTTTTCGTTTTAATCGTTTCGCTTAGATCTCTCTGTACATCCCGGCAGCGTCGTCCTTGCGGACGGTCTCGGATACCTGGAGGACCTCCACGTTCAGAGTGCTGGCGCCGAAGCGGATGGAGATCTTGTCCCCCACCTTGACGTCGTAGCCCGCCTTGGCGGGACGGCCGTTCACCGTTACCCGCTCCGCGTCGCAGGCCTCGTTGGCCACGGTTCTTCTTTTTATAATTCTTGATACCTTCAGAAATTTATCAAGTCTCATAGTGCCTCCAAATAAACGCAAAACGCAAAACGCAGAACGCAGAACGAAAAACTGCGGTGTCGCTCCGCGACGGATTTTTAATCATTTTTCAATTTGCAGAATTGAAAAATACCATCGTTCTTCGTTTTTCGTTTTTACTTTTTCGATAAAACTCTCCGCAGATATTCCCCTGTAAAGCTCTCCGGATTTTGCGCCACCTGCTCGGGGGTGCCCGCGGCCACGATCCTTCCGCCCCCGTCGCCGCCCTCGGGGCCCAGGTCGATGATCCAGTCGGCACATTTGATCACGTCCAGATTGTGCTCGATCACCAGGACGGTATTGCCGCTCTCCACGAACTTTTGCAGCACGTCGATCAGCTTGCTCACGTCATACATATGCAGGCCGGTGGTGGGCTCGTCCAGGATATAGAAGGTGGAGCCTGTGGAGCGGCGGGACAGCTCCGTGGCCAGCTTCACCCGCTGGGCCTCGCCGCCGGAGAGGGTGGTGGAGGATTGGCCCAGCTTGATATAGCCCAGGCCCACGTCCACCAGGGTCTGGATCTTCTCCCGCAGCCGGGGCAGGTTCTGGAAGAAGTCCAGGGCCTCGTCGCAGGTCATATCCAGCACGTCGGCAATGGACGCGCCCTTGTATTTGACCTCCAGGGTCTCCCGGTTGTAACGCTTGCCCTGGCACACGTCGCAGGGCACGTACACGTCCGGCAGGAAGTGCATCTCGATCTTCACCAGGCCGTCGCCCCCGCAGGCCTCACAGCGGCCGCCCTTGGTGTTGAAGGAGAAGCGGCCCGGGCCATAGCCCCGGAGCTTGGCGTCCTGGGTGGAGGCGTAGAGGTCCCGGATGTCGTTGAACAGGCCGGTGTAGGTGGCCGGGTTGGAACGGGGGGTGCGTCCGATGGGGCTCTGGTCGATGCAGATCACCTTGTCCAGCTGCTCGATCCCCTCGAAGCGGTCATGCCGGCCGGGGCGGATGCGGGCGTGATTCAGACTGCCCGCCAGCTTCTTGTGGATGATCTCGTTCACCAGAGAGGATTTGCCGGAGCCGGACACGCCGGTGACGCAGCAGAAGGTCCCCAGGGGGACGGTCACGTCCACGTTTTGCAGATTGTTTTCCCGGCAGCCGTAGATCCGCAGCGTCTTGCCGCTGCCGGGACGCCGGGCCGGAGGCACCGGGATCGTCTTGCGGCCGGAGAGGTACTGCCCCGTGATGGAGCGGGGCTCCGCTTCCAGATCCGCCAGGGAGCCCTGGGCCACGATCTCGCCGCCGTGGATGCCCGCCCCGGGGCCCACGTCCACGATGTAGTCGGCGGCGCGCATGGTGTCCTCGTCGTGCTCCACCACGATCAGGGTGTTGCCGATGTCCCGGAGCCGCTTCAGGGTCTCCAGCAGCTTGTCGTTGTCCCGCTGGTGCAGGCCGATGGAGGGCTCGTCCAGAATATACAGCACCCCCATGAGGCTGGAGCCGATCTGGGTCGCCAGACGGATGCGCTGGCTCTCGCCGCCGGAAAGGGTGGCGGCCGCCCGGGAGAGGGTCAGATACTGCAGGCCCACGGAGCGCAGGAAGCCCAGCCGGGCCTTGATCTCCCGGAGGATGGGGGCCGCGATCATGGTCTCGGTGGCAGGCAGTTCAAGATGCTCCATGAAGTCCAGGGCCCGGGTCACGGGCAGGTCGCAGTAGTCCATGATCTTCATGCCGCCCACGGTCACCGCCCGGGAGATGGGCGAAAGCCGCTTGCCCCCGCATTCCGGGCAGGGGGAGGTGGACATACACTCCTCCAGCTCCTTCCGCATGGCGTCGGATTGGGTCTCCCGGTAGCGGCGCTCCAGGCTGGGGACGATGCCCTCAAAGGCCTGCTCCAGGGTGCCCCGGCCGTTGGCCCGCTCGTAGTAGAGCTTGAGCTTCTCCCCCTTGGTGCCGTAGAGGATGGCGTCCAGCCCTTCCTTCGGCAGGGTCTCGATGGGGTCGGTAAGCTTGAAGTGGAACTTCTCCGCCAGGGCGTCGAAGTACATTTTGGAAATGGAGTCATTCCGCACGTTGCCCCAGCCGCTGGCCTGGATGCCTCCCTCCAGAATGGAGAGGCTGCGGTTGGGGATGATCAAATCCGGGTCCACCTTCAGCTGGAAGCCCAGGCCCGCGCAGTGGGGGCAGGCCCCGTAGGGGTTGTTGAAGGAGAACATCCGGGGGCTCAGCTCCGGCATGGAGATGCCGCAGTCCTCGCAGGCGTAGTTCAGAGAGAAGGGCAGCTCCTCCTGGGTGTCCATCCGCTGGATCAGCGCCAGGCCCCCGCCGTGGGAGGTGGCGGTCTCGATGGAGTCCGTCAGCCGGCGGGTCACGTCCCCCCGCAGCACCAGCCGGTCCACCACCAGCTCGATGTCGTGCTTTTTGTTCTTATCCAGGGCGATCTCCTCGGTCAGATCGTAGAGATTCCCGTCCACCCGCACCCGGGCGAAGCCGGATTTCCGGGCGTCGGAGAAGACCTTCTGATGCTCGCCCTTTTTCCCCCGCACCGCGGGAGAAAGCACCTGGAAACGGGTGCCCTCGGGGAGCTGCAGAATCTTGTCCACGATCTGATCGATGGTCTGCTTGCGGATCTCCCTGCCGCAGTTGGGGCAGTGGGGCACGCCGGTGCGGGCCCAGAGCAGTCGCAGATAGTCGTAGATCTCCGTCACGGTGCCCACGGTGGAGCGGGGGTTCTTGGAGGTGGTCTTCTGGTCGATGGAGATGGCGGGCGAAAGGCCGTCGATGGCGTCCACGTCGGGCTTGTCCATCTGGCCCAGGAACATCCGGGCGTAGCTGGACAGGGATTCCACATAGCGCCGCTGGCCCTCGGCATAGATGGTGTCGAAGGCCAGAGAGGATTTGCCGGAGCCGGAAAGGCCGGTGAACACCACCAGCTTGTCCCGGGGAATGGTCAGATTCACGTTTTTCAGATTGTTGGCCCGGGCGCCCCGAACGGAAATAAATTCATTCATAGTCCACCACTCGATTCGATAGATCTTTAGCGTATATTATACCAGATCCGCGCCAAATAAGCAATAGGAAATCGGAACCAAAGATTCCGATTTCCTATTGCTGTTTCCGTATTGAGGCGCAGGGACGCTTACTTCTTCTCGATGGTGTCGCTGACGCCGTTGTGGTTGGTGTCGAAGAGGTTCGGCATCATATCCTCCCGGATGGTGACACCCCGGGAAATGCGCTGCTTCTCCACCAGGTCGGAGAGCATCTCCTTGACCTTGCGGGGATCCTTGATCCGCCGGATGTCGAACTCGGAGGCAGTTTTGTCGGAGGAGCAGCAGTGGATGGTGCCCACGCCGTCGATGCGCTCGGTGAGGCTCCGGGTGAGGGACATATCCAGGACGCGGTAGAGGCGGATCTCCTCCTCGGTCTGCTTGATCAGACCCTTGACGATCAGCAGCTTTTCATCGGTGAGGATGTAGCGGGTAAAAGACCAGGGCAAACCGAACAGGGTACGCTTGCGGTCAGACCAAACGGTATTGCTGGGAAGCTTCATGTCAGTACCTCTCTTTCATGTTCCGGCAGGAATCGGGGGATGACCCCTCCTCCGCCCCTTGCGGGGCTCCCCCTCCCCTTGACAGGGGGAAGTTTTTTATTCCACGGTGACGGACTTGGCCAGATTGCGGGGCTTATCCACGTCGCAGCCCCGGAGCAGCGCCATGTGGTAGGCGAAGATCTGCAGCGGAATGATGGTCAGACTGGGCTGGAGCAGCGGATGGGTCTCCGGCACTGTGATCATGGAGGGGATGGTCTTCTTGATCTCCTCGGCGAATTTCTCCGTGGTGACGCCGAAGACCTCGGCGCCCCGGGCCCGGACCTCCTTGACGTTGGACATGGTCTTATCAAACAGGGCTTCCACCGTGGCAACTGCCACAACAAGGGTGCCCTCCTCGATCAGAGAAATGGGGCCGTGCTTCAACTCGCCCGCCGCGTAGGCCTCGGAGTGGATATAGGCGATCTCCTTCAGCTTCAGGCTGCCCTCCAGGCAGATGGCGCTGTCCAGATTCCGGCCGATGAAGAAGGCGTCGTGGACGTTGAAATACTGCTCGGCATAGTAGCGGATCTGGGCGATCTTGTCCTCCGTCAGACAGAGGGCAATCTTCTGATCCAGCGACATCAGCTCCGCCACCAGATCCCTGTATTCCTCGGGGCGGATGGTCTCCAGCAGATCCGCGATATAGAGGGCGATCAGATAGATCACGGAAAGCTGGGTGGAAAAGGCCTTGGTGGTGGCCACGGCGATCTCAGGTCCGGCCCAGGTGTAGATCACGTCGTCGGCTTCCTTGGCAATGGCGGAGCCCACCACGTTGACGATGGCAAGGGTACGGGCCCCCTGGCGCTTGGCCTCCACCAGAGCGGCCTTGGTATCCGCCGTCTCGCCGGACTGGGAAATGATCAGCACCAGGGTATCCTCCCCCAGGACAGGATCCGCATAGCGGAATTCCGAGGCCAGGATGGGCTCCACGGGGATCCGGCAGGTCTTCTCCAGGATCAGCTTGCCCAGACAGCCCACATAGTTGGAGGAGCCGCAGGCCACGATGTAGATCTTTTTCAGACCCTGCAGGTATTCCTTGGTGAGGGAAATATCGTCCAGGACCACGCGTCCGTCCCGGATCCGGGGCGAAAGCGTCCCCTTGACCGCCTTGGGCTCCTCGTGGATCTCCTTAAGCATGAAGTGGTCGTAGCCGCCCTTCTCTGCGGCGTCGATGTCCCACTCGATGGTCTCCGGGACCTTCTCCACGGGATCGTAGAAGGCGTCATAGAAGCGGGCCTTGTCTTTGGTGAAGATGACGGTGTCGCCGTCGTTCAGATAGACCACCTTGCGGGTGTATTTGAGGATGGCGGGCACATCGGAGGCGATGAAGTTCTCTCCGTCGCCGAAGCCGAAGATCAGCGGGCTCTCTTTCTTCACCGCGATGATGGTGCCGGGCATATCCTGGCAGAGTATGCCCATGGCGTAGCTGCCCTCCAGCTGGCCCACGGCCCGGCGTACCGCACGGGGAAAGTCCTGCAGCTTATCGTAGTAATACTCAATCAGATTGGCAACCACCTCGGTGTCGGTCTCCGAACGGAAGTGCTTGCCCTTGCGAATCAGCTCCTCCTTGAGCTTGAGGTAGTTTTCGATGATGCCGTTGTGGACGACGGCGATCTTGCCGGCGTCCGCCATGTGGGGATGGCTGTTGACGTCAGAGGGCGCGCCGTGGGTGGCCCAGCGGGTATGGCCGATGCCGAAGGTTCCCTTCAGGGCGTTGCCGCCGTCGATCAGGCCGCTGAGATTTGCAAGACGGCCCTTGGCCTTTGCGACCTTCAGTTCGCCGTCGGAATACACACACACGCCGGCGGAGTCATAACCGCGGTATTCCAGCTTGGACAGGCCGTCCAGAAGAATGGGAGCCGCCTGCCGGTTGCCCAGATATCCAACGATTCCACACATTAAAAATAGCCTCCAATCATTTTTGCATGATATTTTGAATAGTATATCACACTCTGTCAAAAAATACAATCCGTGTTTTCCACTTTTTTCACCGGTGCCCGGATGCCGGGGCAGACCCCAGGGGGATCCACGCGGGCTCCAGCTTCCGGATGGAGCGAAGGGTCTCCGGCTTCACGGGGTTTGCCCCCAGGGCGATCAGCGCGGCGCAGCCCGGGCTGCCGTCGTCGTGGACAAACAGCGGGCTCCAGCCCCGGCGCAGGTTTTCCTCGGAGCCGCTCCAGGTGCCGCCGTGGAGCCGCGATTGGGCCACGAAGGTCTTCTCCCCCAGGGCGTGGATCAGACGGTTGCGCTCCAGGGCCCGGTAGCCCGCCATGGGCAGATGCCAGCCTCCTTCGCAAAGGTAGCAAATCCGTTCCGACGACGGGGTATGATCCTGCAGGCCGTCCGGCAGCACGGAGACCACGGAGCCGCCTGCGTCCAGGCAGGCCTCCTGGCCGGCGCGATCCGCCCCCCGGGCGTTGCCGGAGACCAACACATAGCCCTCCGCAGCGGCCAGAGCGCCCACCTGCCGGGCAAAGCGCTCCCCTGCCGGCGTCAGCTCCCGGCTGCCCACAAGGGCCACCGCAGGCCGATCCAGGAGGGAGACGTCTCCCCGGCAAAACAGCACGGCGGGGGCGGCGTCCCCCAGGCAGCGAAGCCGCGCCGGGTAGGCCCCGGAGACCCGGGTCAGCGGGCGGATGCCCAGCTCCTCCGCCACGGAAAGGTAGCGATCCAGCTCCCGCTCCCGGCCCAGCAGCTCCAGCACGTTCTCGGCAAAGGACGCCTCGCAGCCCAGGGCCCGGAGATCGTCGGCCGTCAGTGCCCGATCCGCCTCCTGCGGCTTTTCGATCCGGGCCAGCACCCCGGCCCGAAGGGTCCGGAATTGGGCAGGCGTCAGGGGCTTTCGCCCGTCGCCCAGCTCGGCGCACAGCAGCAGGAAGCCCCGCTCCGCCGCGGTCAACGTCTTCTGCGGGAGACGGGGGCCGCCTGCCGCCGCTCCGCGGGAACCAGGCCGTTTTCCGTGATGGTCACAGGCTGCACGGTAAAATGGCAGTATTTGGCGATCTCGTCCAGCTTGGCCTGCTCGGGGAAGCTGCCGATCACGGTGAAGCTCACGCCCTTTTTCTTGGCCCGGCCGGTGCGGCCGATGCGGTGGACGTAGTAGTCGTTCTCCTGGGGCACGTCGTAGTTGATGACGCAGTCCACGTCGTCCACGTCGATGCCCCGGGAGGCCACGTCGGTGGCGATCAGCACCGGCAGCTTGCCCTTGCGGAAGGACTTCATGGTGCGCTCCCGCTGGGCCTGGGGGATGTCCCCGTGGATGCAGTCCGCATCCACGCCCACCCGGCGCAGATCGTCGGACAGGCGCTGACACATGACCTTGGTGTTGCAGAAGATGATGACCCGCTCATAGGCCCCCAGATAGAGCAGCCAGCGCACGGCGTTGAGCTTCTCCAGGGCGGGGACGGTGACGGAATACTGGTCGATATCCGGCCGCTCCTCGGCCTCGGGCTTCACGGTGATCTCCACCTCGTCCCGCTGGTACATCCAGGAAACCGTCATGACCTCCTGGGACATGGTGGCGGAGAAGAGGCCCAGGTTCCGCCGGTTCTTCACCTTCTCCACGATGCCGGTCACGTCCTTGAAGAAGCCCATATCCAGCATCCGGTCCGCCTCGTCCAGAATCACGGTCTGGATCTTGTCGAAGCGGATGGCGTGGTGCTTGTAGTGATCCATCAGCCGGCCCGGGGTGGCGACCACGATCTGGGGCTTCTTTTTCAGCTGCTGGAGCTGGGGCTCCATCTTCTGGCCGCCGTAGAGCACGGCCACCCGGATATTCTCGTAGTGGGTCAGCAGGCCCCGGAGCTCGTCGCCGATCTGGAGGGCCAGCTCCCGGGTGGGAGCCAGGATCAGCCCCTGCACCTCCTCGCTGGCGGGGTCGATGTGGGCGATCATGGGGATGCCGAAGGCGAAGGTCTTGCCGGTGCCGGTGGGGGCCTTGGCGATCACGTCCTTCCACTCCATCAGCGGGCCGATGGCCTCGGCCTGGACCCGGGTGGGATAGCCGTAGCCCTTTTCCTCGAGGGCGGCCAGGATCTCCCCGGGCAGATTCATTTGCTGAAAGCTCAGCTCATTGGTTTCAGACATGGTATTCGATTCCTTTTTCTTGTCAGTTTTTTGACAGTATAACACCCTTTTTGAGGAATGGCAAGATGATTTTGGTCAAAACATAGCCCCGGGAAGAAAAAATGGGGCAAGCCGGGAAAAAAGATTGCAAAATACAATATAATGATGTATAATACGCTGAAGAACGTCGAAAACCACAAGCTATTGTGAGGAGATCTGACTTATGAGCTTTTCCAGCATTCCGTTTTTATGGTTCCTGGCGGCCTTTCTGACGGTCTACGGCCTGTGCCCGGCCAGGTACCGCCGCTATCTGCTGCTGGGCAGCGTGGTGTTCGTTGCCCTCGGTTCCTTTAGCGCCATGCTCATTGCCCTGGTCGCTGCCGGAGTCAACTTCGGGCTCGGAATCTGCGTCCAGCGCAGCACCCACCGGAAGCTGACGCTGGCGGCCGCCGTGGCAATCAACGTCCTGTTTCTCGTCACCTTCAAGCTGAGCGGTGCGGTGCCCCTGGGCTTCAGCTTCTACACCTTCGCCATGATCGCCTATCTGGTGGACGTCAGCAGAGAGCAGCACGAGGCGGAATACGACCCGTTCTATTTCAGCACCTACGCCTTCTTCTTCCCCAAGTTCGTCATGGGCCCCATCACCCGCTACGGCGAGATGGCTGCGGAGCTGGAAAAGCCCAAGCTCAGCCTGAACGGGCTTCAGACGGGGCTGGAAAACTTCGTGACCGGCTTTGCCATGAAAATTTTCATTGCGAACCGGCTGGCGTCGCTGTGGAGCGATCTGATGCAGATCGGCTACCAGTGCCTGCCCTTCTCCCTGGCCTGGCTCGGCGCGTTCAGCTTCAGCATTCAGCTCTATATCGAATGGCAATCCTACACGCTGATGGCCCAGGGCATTGCAGGAATGCTGGGCTACAAGCTGCCGCAGAACTTCAACTATCCCTACCTTGCCCGCTCCGTGGGTGATTTCTACCGCCGCTGGCACATGACCCTCACCCGCTGGTTCAAGGACTACGTCTATATCCCCCTGGGCGGCAGCCGCGCGGGCACTGGACGCACCGTGCTCAACATTCTGATCGTCTGGCTGCTGACCTCCCTCTGGCACGGCGTCGGCTGGAACTTCGTCCTTTGGGGAATGTCCCTGGGCGTGCTGATCGTCATCGAAAAGCTCTGGCTCGGAAAGCTCCTGGAAAAGAACAAAATTCTCTCCCACCTCTGGGTGCTGCTCCTGATCCCGCTGACCTGGGTCTGCTTCAAGATCGACAAGACGCAGGCGCTCGGCGCGTATTTCTCCCGCCTGTTCCCCTTCTTCGGCTCCGAGGGCGTCGTGAGCGGCAGTCATTTCTGGCGGCTGCTCTGGAAGTACCGCTACTATCTGGCGCTGGGCGTGTTCTTCTGCTTCCCGCTGCCGGAAAAGCTGGTGCACCGCTGGGGCAAGACCTGGATCGGCGCCATCGTGCTGGCTGCCATCTTCTGGTGGGCGGTCTACGTGCTCAGCCAGACCGGCGACAATCCCTTCCAATATGCGAATTTCTGAGCTGCAAAGGAGCTTAAACCGTTATGAATGAAAGACGACCCAAGCCCACACGGGGCTACGCCCTGGGCTCTCCCCTGCTGCTGGCGCTGATCGGCGCAGGCATCGTGTTTTTTCTGATCATGGGCATCAAGGCTCTGAAGAAGGATTCCTCAGCACCGGGAAAGCCGAGCCTGGACTCCACCCCTGCGGAGACCCAGAGCACCACCGCTGCCCCGGCCCCGGGAGAATCCACCGGCATTGCGCCGGTGCAGAGCTCCGAGTCCCCGGAGACCGCCGCCCCCATCATCACTACCACTGCGGAGCCTGTCACCGCCGAGCCTCCCGGCCCTGTGATGATGACCGTGGACGACAGCTATTTCAACGACTCCCTCTTTATCGGCGACTCCCGCACCGACGGTCTGTGCCTGTGGGGCACCCCCGTGGGCTGCAAGCATTATTCCCAGCAGTCCATGACCATCTTCGGCATCATGGACAGCGATCTGGAGGCCTACGACTACACCGGTCTGCGGGCGCTGCTCCAGGGGATGCAGTTCGGCAAGATCTATATTATGCTCGGCATCAACGAGTGCGGCTATGACACCGATTATTTTGCAGATACCTACGCGGATGTGGTCAAGGAGATCCGGGAATACCAGCCCGAGGCCCTGATCTATATTCAGAGCATCCTGTACGTGACCCAGGAGCACGAGAACAACTACCCGGTCTTTGCCACGGAGAACATCAAGGAGAAGAACGAGGCCATCAAGAAGCTGGCCAACGACGTGGACATCTTCTACCTGGAGGTCAACGACTGCATGAACGACGGCACGGATCACCTGCCCGAGAGCTACACGGACGACGGCGCGCATCTGAAGGCCAGCTACTACTATCTCTGGCACGATTATCTGCTGGAGCACGCCATGGTCGACGCCAAGCATCCCTGGACCCCCAGCGGTTCCCAGCCGGAGGGCGCCCAGGCGGAGCACCCGTAAAACCATTCATCCCCCATGCGGAAATCAGAACCGCATGGGGGATCATTCTACCCAAAATGGGAGTCGTTTTCAACAAACATTCAAAAGTGGAAAAAAGCACTGTACTATTGCGGCAAAGCGTGGTATAATACTCGTATAACTATACGCTGTGCGAAGGAGGCGGTGGAACGCATGAGCAAGCTTGGAATCAGCGAGACCCGGGTCGACGGCTACGACAAGGCTGCCGGCCGAACCAAATACTACGAAGACCGGATGCCGCCGGAGGCGCTTTTCGTGCGGATCAAGCACGCGGAGCGGGCCCACGCCCTGGTGAAGTCCGTGGATGCCTCCATGGCTCTTGCCATCCCCGGCGTGGTGAAGGTGCTGAGCTGCTTTGACGTGCCCGATCTTCCCTTCCCCACTGCGGGCCATCCCTGGTCCATGGATCCGGGCCACCAGGACGTGGCCGACCGCCATCTGCTGAACCGGCACGTCCGCTATTGGGGCGACGACGTGGCCGTGGTCATCGCGGAAAACGAGGTGGCCGCCATGCAGGGCGTCCGGGCCCTGGAGGTGGAGTACGAGGATCTGCCCTTTGTGCTGGACGCCCAGAAGGCCATGGAGGACGGCGCGCCCCAGCTCCACGAGGCCTTCCCCCACAATATCCTGAAGCACACCGACTACCGCCGGGGCGACTACCAGGCCGCCATCCGGGAGCCGGGTTTGAAAAAGGTGGAGGGCTGGTATGAGACCCCCACCGTACAGCACGCTCACATCGAGAACCACGGCTGCTTCGCCTGGATGGAAAACGGCCGGATCACGGTGGTCTCCTCCACCCAGATCCCCCACATCGTCCGCCGGATCGTGGGCCAGGCCCTGGGCCGGCCCTGGGCAGACATCCAGATCATCAAGCCCTACATCGGCGGGGGCTTCGGCAACAAGCAGGACGCCCTCTACGAGCCCCTCTGCGCCTGGTGCTGCACCCAGATGGGCGGGCGGCCCGTGCGGATCGACTGCACCCGGGAGGAGACCTTCGTCTCCAATCGCGTCCGCCACGCCATCCGCTTCCACATCGTCACCTGGCTCCGGCCCGACGCCACCATTGCCGCCCGGAAGATCGAGCTGTGGTCCAACCAGGGGGCCTATGCCTCCCACGGCCATTCCATCGCGGCCAAGGCGGTGAACTCCTTTCCCCAGCACTATCCCTGCGACAACATGGAGGGGGACGCCTGGACGGTCTACACCAACCGCCCTGCTGCGGGGGCCATGCGGGGCTATGGGATGCCCCAGGCCAGCTTTGCCGACGAGAGCAACATCGACGACTGCGCCGCTGCCATGGGCATGGATCCGGTGGAGTTCCGCCGTCTGAACATCATGCCCCAGGGCTTCCACGACAGTTTCTCCGGGAACACCAACTACTATGACAGCTACCGCCAGTGCATGGCCAAGGGGGCCGAGCTCATCGACTACGCCGCCAAGCGGGAGGCCTACAGCCACGGCAGCGGCAATCTCCGCCGGGGCATCGGCGTGGCCACCTTCTGGTACAACACGGCGGTCTACCCCATCTCCCTGGAGACCTCCTCCAACCGGATGCAGCTGAATCTGGACGGCACCGTCACCATGCAGTGCGGCGAGACGGAGATCGGCCAGGGGGCCGACACCGCCTTCGCCCAGATGGCCGCCGAGGCCCTGGGCCTTGCCAGCTACCGGGACGTCCACGTCATCTCCTGCCAGGACACGGACATCACCCCCACAGGCCTGGGAGCTTACGCCTCCCGGCAGACCTATGTGGCGGGCTTCTCCATCCGGCAGACGGCGGGGCTGCTGAAGGAAAAGATCCTCAAATACGCCCAGGAGCTCACCCGGCAGAGCCCCGACTGCATGGACATTGCCGACGGCGTCATCGTCCGGAAGGCGGACGGAGCCGCCCTCATGAGCCTCAAGGAGCTGGCCATGACGGCCCAATACAACCCCGTCCACTCGGAGCATCTCACCGCTGAGAGCACCTACACCATCCGCAACAACGCCTACTCCTTCGGCTGCACCTTTGCCGAGGTGGAGGTGGATATCCAGATGTGCAAGGCCCGGGTGGTGCGGATGCTCAACGTCCACGACTGCGGCAATCTGATCAACCCCGCCCTGGCGGAGGCCCAGGTCCACGGGGGAATGTCCATGGCCATCGGCTTCGGCCTTTCGGAGCAGCTGCTCTTTGACGAGAAGACCGGCAAGCCTCTGAACAACAATCTGCTGGACTACAAGCTCTCCACCTTTATGGATCACCCCCGTCTGGAGGCGGCCTTCATCGAGAACCCGGAGCCCACCTCCCCCTACGGCACCAAGGCCCTGGGCGAGCCCCCCGCCTGCTCCGGCGCCCCCGCCATCCGAAATGCGATCCTGCAGGCCACCGGCGTGGGGATCAACCAGCTGCCGATGAATCCGCATACCCTGTTTAAGGCATTTACCGAGACGGGGATGATTCACGATGAAGGCATCAGGCAATAGGCATCAGGCAGTAGGCATCAGGCATCAGGCACCGCTCGATATGTATGCGGTCTATGATGGCCTGGCACCCGTTCCAACCAGGCACCAGGTGCGCACCCCGCTCGTAGGGAGCGATGCCCACATCGCTCCTTTCTCCCCGCAAGATAGTTTTTTAATGAATACTGAAGACTGAATAACCGTCTAATGAATAATGTCGGAGTTTTTCAAATCGCGATTTGAAAAACACAATCATTATTCACTCTTAAGTCTTAAGTTTTCAGTATTCATTTCGATACCCGGCCGCGGGGGGTACGGATTCTTCGCTTCGCTCAGAATGACATGCGGGGAACGGGGTACGGATTCTTCGCTTCGCTCAGAATGACAGGAGGATGAACAATGTACGACATTAAGGCCCTATATGAGGCCGAAAGCGTTGCCGACGCCATCCGGCTGCGGTTGGAGCATCCGGAGGCCCAGATCATTGCGGGAGGCTCCGACGTGCTGGTCCAGATCCGGGAGGGTCGGCGGGCCGGGGCCGAGCTGATCTCCATCTACGGCCTGGACGAGCTCCGGGGCGTCAGCCTGGACGAGGACGACAATCTCCGCATCGGCTCCCTCACCAGCTTCTCCCACATCACCCGAGATCCCCTCATTCAGCAATACGCGAACGTGCTGGGCGAGGCCGTGGATCAGGTGGGCTCCCCCCAGATCCGCAACATCGGCACCATTGGCGGCAACACCTGCAACGGCGTCACCTCCGCGGACTCCGCCTCCACCCTCCACGCCCTGGAGGCCATCGTGGAGCTCACCGGCAAAAACGGCGTCCGCAGGCTGCCGATCAAGGACTTCTACATCAAGGCCGGCCAGGTGGACATCCGGGGGGAGGAGGGCGAGCTCCAGACCGCCATTCTGATCCCCAAGGACAGCTACGAGAACTGCTTTGGCAAATATATCAAATACGGAATGCGGAACGCCATGGAGATCGCCTCCCTGGGCTGCTCCGTGAACGTGCGGCTGAGCCCGGTCAAGAAGTATATCCGACGCTGCCGCATCGCCTACGGGGTGGCGGGGCCCGTGCCCATGCGGGTGCCCTCGGCGGAGGCCGTGGCCAACGGCTCTCCCCTCACCCGGGACATGATCGACGAATTTGCCCTGGCCGTGCTGCTGGACATCAACCCCCGGGACTCCTGGCGCGCCAGCAAGGCCTTCCGCCAGCATATCGCCGTGGAAATGGCCCGGCGGGCTCTGACGGAATCCATTGAACGGGCGGGAGGTGTGATCGAATGAGCCAATACAAGGTCGTCCACTGCAACATCAACGGCAAGGACGTGGAAAAGGTCGTGGACGTGCGGGCTTCTCTCACCGATATGCTCCGCAACGACTTCCGTCTCAGCTCCGTGAAAAAGGGCTGCGAGGTGGGCGAATGCGGGGCCTGCAACGTGCTGATCGACGGGGAGGCCTTCAACTCCTGCATCTACCTGGCGGTCTGGGCCGAGGGCAAGCAGATCCGCACCTTAGAGAGCCTCACCGGCCCCAACGGGGAGCTCTCCGACATCCAGCAGGCGTTTATCGACGAAGCTGCCATCCAGTGCGGCTTCTGCACCCCGGGCTTCATCATGACGGCGGTGGAGATCCTGGAATCGGGCAAGCTCTACTCCGACCAGGAGCTCCGCAAGCTGCTCTCCGGCCACCTCTGCCGCTGCACCGGCTACGAAAACATCCTCCGGGCGGTGAAGAAAACCATGTACCGCCGGCTGGGGAAGGAAATTGACTTCTGAGCGCCTGTTTTTCACGTATCTGTTCACTGACACAGGGGGACGGTTCTCCTGACACACTGACACAGGGGGACGGTTCTCTGTGTTGCCTGTGAAGTGCTGATTTCCTCTTGTTTCCGGTAAAATCAGCCAATTATCCAACGAAAAACACCACCCGGGAGGGCTTCGGCCCTCCCGGACAGAGAAAAACAGGGAATGAAAAACAACACAGAGAACCGTCCCCTGTGTTCTCCTGCGGTGCCCTATGCTGCTTCT
Source organism: Oscillospiraceae bacterium (assembly GCA_016292255.1). Lineage (GTDB taxonomy): Bacteria > Bacillota > Clostridia > Oscillospirales > Oscillospiraceae > JAFRPC01. The sequence goes on along the minus strand of JAEEZZ010000005.1, from coordinate 13,203 downwards.
GTCCTTACTTCCGTTGGTTTTTGCTTCGTTTTTGATGATATCTGCCTAAGCTTCCTGTTTTTTCGCCCGGAAAATGCGAAAGGAGATAAGTCGCCAACTCGGGCGTATACCAAAACTTCAAAAAATCGTTCGTCACAGGAAGCTTATCAATTTTGTGAGCATACTCCCTCGGATATGGGGATGAAGAAATGTAGATAAACGGATACTCCAACCCGATGTATGCGTTTTCTAGTTCCACTCCGATAAAACGAATATTTCCGTTCAGAATGCTTTTCGATTTTTTGGTAGGGCACTTCCAAATTATTTCATCTTCTTTTACAACCAAAAAAGCAAAGAGTTTGTCCCATATTCGCTTGTGAAACTCATAGCTAACAAACGCAGCCACTCCATACACACATATAATCATAAGAGTAGATATCAGGTCAAATGAATCCTGACTATTGAACTCATTGATATAGCCTAATGTAAAGTACACCACAAGTCCAACGAGTACACCACAAAGAAACACTGCGTCCGGTTTTGCAAATAGTCTGATCGCCTTTGGGGGCTTGAACACCACTTTGTCGTTTCTCATGTCATCATTTGAATGTGTTTTTCATAGCTGAAAAAACTCAGACACAGGGGACGGTCCCCTGTGTTCCCTGTGTTCCCGGGCAGCGGCTCCGCATCTTGTTTCCCAAGATACAGAACTGCTGCCCGGCTTCGTGTTCGATTGTTCCTCTGCCGGCAGATTGCCGACACCATGGAAGATGGGTACACGGACGGCAGGGTGCCGTCCCTACGGATCCACCGTCTGTCATTCTGAGCGAAGCGAAGAATCCGTCCCCTATTGCCTATTGCCTATTCCCTATTGCCTACAGCTCCGTTTTCGTGCGCTTCCGCCGGTGGCGGGGGCGGCGTTTTGCTTTCTTGGCGATCTCCTCGTCGAACTTCTCCGCCAGGGCGGAGCTCTGGTCGTAGACCAGGCGGCAGACCTTCAGGCTGCCGTCGGCGTCCCGCTCGAAGCGGATGCGCACCACGTAGTCCCCGTGGTCGGGGCAGGTATTCCGGGAGATGTAACGGCGGCCCGGCTGGGTGTGCCAGCCCTGGCAGGTCATCTCCTTGCCGCAGACCGGGCAGAGATTCTCCTTGCCCCCCATGTCCCCCATGGCAGCGGACTTGTCCTCATAGTCGTGGTAGACCCGGCGGCTGACGCAGCCCGGGACGTTGGCCCCGTGGAGGCCGTCCTCATGCTCCCGCAGGGAGCCCCGGTATTCCTCGATGCCCTTTTTGAGATCCAGCCGGGCACAGATCTGGGCCGTGTGGTAGGCGTCCCCCAGGGCGTCGTGGGCCTGGCGGGTGGCGTCGATCCCCAGCATCTCCAGGGCGGTGGAAAGGGCCTTCTGGTTGTTGCCGGAGCCGGTCTGGGCGTTGAAGATCATCTGGGCGTTGTACCAGTGCTGGATCCAGACGGGATCATAGCCGTTGAGCATCATATTGCCGGAAAGCAGCGGAATATCGTCAAAGCCCCAGGTGAGGAAGACGCAGTCCTCCCCGCACCAGTTGTAGAATTCGTTGATGGCGTCGTCAAAGCTCAGGCCCTCGGCCTTGAGGCGGCTCTCCCGGATGCCGGTGAGCTTGGCCACCCGGCTGTTGAGCCTGCGGAAGAACTTGGGCTTGATCAGCACCTGGAACTCGTCTGCGATGGTCTGATCCTCCAGCATCCGCACCGCGCCGATCTGAATAACCTCGCCGCTGATGTGAACCGGCAGGGGCCGCTGGGCCGCGTAGGAGCCCGGCCAGGGCTGGTTCCACTCCATATCCAGTATGATATACTCCACGGAAATCTCTCCTTAATAATCACTAAGGGTTATCATATCATACTTTCCTCTGCAAAGCAATTATTTTTTTCGCCGGAGCGTGTAGGGGCGGCCATTGGCCGCCAGCAGAAGGAGAAAGCTTTCCCGTGTTGCTGGCGGCCAATGGCCGCCCCTACAGATTTACAGAACGTACCAGAAAATGCAGACAAACTGCAGCACCGAGCCCAGGATCACAAACAGGTGAAATACTGCGTGCATATAGTGCTTATGCACGCCGATGCCGTAGAGGATGGCGCCCACGGTGTAGGCGATGCCCCCGGCCAGAAGCCAGAGCAGGGCGGGCACCGGCAGGGCCCGGATGGCCACCGGGGCGGCAAAGACGATGCACCAGCCCAGGCCGATGTAGCAGATCATGGAAAGCACCCGGTATTTTTTTAGGTCGATGGCCGTCAGGGTCACCGCCAGGGCCATGATCGCCAGGATCACGCCGAACAGCACCCAGGCCGTCACCGGGGACTCCTTCCGGATGGAGCAAAGCAAAACGGGCAGGTAGGAGCCGAAGATCAGCAGGTAGATGGTGCAGTGATCCAGCACCTGCATCACCTTCTTGGCCCGGACTGGCCGCAGGCCGTGGTAGACCCCGGAGATGGTGTAGAGGCTCACCAAAGACAGGCCGTAGATCGTCCCGCTCACAATGGCCCAGGGATCCCGGTGCATGACTGCCCGCACCACGCACAGCACCAGCAGGATCACCGCGATGCCGCCCCCCACCACATGGGAGATGAAGTTAAACAGCTCCTCCCCGTGGGTGTAGTTGGGCAGGCTGCGCTGATCCAGCGGCGTCCGGCCGGACATCAGCGCTCCCGGCCCAGGAAGAACAGGGCCAGGGTGCCGGGGCCGGAGTGGGAGCCGATCACCGGCCCCACGTAGGTGGTCAGCGCCACGCTTGCGCCATAGCGCTCCTGGAGCATTTTCTCCAGCAGCTTTGCGTCGTCGATGCAGTCGCCATGGGAGATGTACACGGTGTCCTTGCCGGGATCGAGGGCCAGCTCGCCGTACTTGTCCGCCAGGGCCTTAATGGAGGCTCTGCGCCCCCGCACCTTGAACATATTGATCAGATGGCCCGGGTCGTCCATGTGCAGGACGGGCTTGATATCCAGCAGGCCGCCCACAAAGCAGGCCGCGGCGCTGACCCGGCCGCCCCGCTTGAGGTAGACCAGATCGTCCACGGTGAACCAGTGGCACACATGGAGCTTGGTATCCTCCGCGAATTTGGCGGCCTCCTCCAGGCTTGCCCCCCGGCGCTTTTCCTGCACCGTCAGCCAGAGCAGCAGGCCGAAGCCTGCGGAGGCGGCAAGGCTGTCCACCACCAGGATCTTCCGCTCCGGGTAGGCCTCCGCCAGCTCCTTGGCCGCCATGGCGCCGGAATTGACCGTGGTGCTCAGACCGGAGGAAAAGCCGATGTAGAGCAGATCCTTCCCCTGCCGCAGCCAGGGCTCGAAGGCCTCCTTGAAGTCCTCCAGGTTCACCGCGGAGGTGCGGGCCACGCTGCCCTTCCGCATCCGGTCGTAGAAGCGGTCAAAGGGCATATCGAAGTTGGCAAAGCTCTCGGCGTCCTCGTCAAACTTCACGCTCAGGCTGACAAAGGGGACCTCCCACTGCGCCAGCAGCTCCGGGCTGACGTCGCAGGAGGAATCGGTGATGATCACGTATTCAGACATTGGTACTCCTTTCCGTGGAAGGGCCACGCAAGATGAATTGATTGTAAATGTCATGCTATCTAATATTTAATATTATATTAGCACATGGGCTTCTCTATGTCAATAGAAGAAATCCGACAAACGACCGTTGCTTTTCCGGGAAAACCGTGATATAATACTGTCATATCTATCTCGGAATATCACCCGATCGGAGGCTGCAACATGAATTATGACAAGCCTTTGGTGGCGGGCAAGCTCCGCCGCTGGGAAACCTATCTCAACAACTACCGTCTGCCCGCCTGGGAGCAGATCCCGGATCTGGGCCTGTATATGGAGCAGGTCATCGTCCTGCTGCGGCAGTATCTGGACTATTTGCCCCCGGAGCTGAAGGAGGAGGAATACATCACCTCTGCCGCCATCAACAACTACGTGCGGACGAAGATCATGCCCGAGCCCACGAAAAAGCGCTATTACCGGATCCACATTGCCTATCTGCTGGTAATCTGCACCCTGAAGCAGGGGCTGAGCATCGGGCTGATCCGGAATCTGATGCCCGTCAGCCTCACGCCGGAGGAGGTGCAGAGCTTCTACACCAGCTACGCCGCAAGGCACGCCCTTTCCGCCTCCTACTTTGTCCAGCAGGTGCGGGCCGTGGCGGGCCCCATCCTGGATCACGCGGACAAGACGCCCTTCTCCACGGAGCAGACCGAGGAGCTGATCATTTCCTCTGCGGTCATCGGCGGCTTCTCCCGGCTGTTGGCGGAAAAGCTCATGCTGCTGGCGGACAAGGATCTCTCCACCGGCGGAAGCATCGAAAAGCTCACCGAAAAGGAACATTAACGCTTGATTTTTTACCGTTCATATCGTATAATCTACAGAAACAACAATGAACGGTAAGGAGTCACCCAAATGCCCGAGAAGATCCTGATCACCAGCGACAGCACCACCGACCTGAGCCCGGAGCTGCTGGAGCGCTTTCACGTTCCGATCCTGCCCCTGGTCGTAAGCCTCAATGAGGTGAACTATGTGGACGGGGTGGACATCAACCCCGACGAGATCTACCGCTGCTACGAAACGAAGCATTCCCTGCCCAAGACGGCAGCCCCCAGCCTGGCGGACTGCACGGAGTTCTTCCGCAAATACGCGGAGCAGGGCTATCATATCGTCCATTTCACCATCTGCTCCGATATGTCCTGCACCTACCAGAACAGCGTCATCGCCGCAGAGGAGTTTGAGAACATCCATGTGGTGGACACCAGAAACCTCTCCACAGGCGGGGGCCTGCTGGTGATCCGGGCCGCAGAGCTGGCGGAGCAGGGCATGAGCGCCGCAGCCATCGCGGAGGAATGCCGCCGGCTGACGGCCTATGTGGACGCCTCCTTCGTCATCGACAGCCTGGAGTTCCTGCACAAGGGCGGGCGCTGCTCCGCCCTGGCCATGCTGGGGGCGAACCTGATGAAGTTCAAGCCCTGCATCATCGTCAAGGACGGCAAGATGTCCGTGGGCAAGAAGTACCGGGGCAAATTCGACGCGGTGCTGCTGCAGTACATCACCGAGCACATCGGCGACGGCAGCGACATCGACAAAAGCCACGTCTTCATCACCCACGCCGGCTGCGACGAGGCCGTGGTGGAGGCCTGCGTAGAGAAGCTGCGGAGCCTGGGGAACTTCCCCAACCTCCACGTCACCCGGGCGGGCTGTACGGTCTCCTCCCACTGCGGCCGCAACACCCTGGGCGTGCTGTTCCTGCGCACGCACCCGATCTGAAAAAAAATAAAAAAACGGCAGAGTACGATCCGTGCCCTGCCGTTTTTTCGTTGTATTGTTCGTAGTCCCCCGTAGGGGCAGACAAGCAATGCTTGTCCCTACAGGCAGGGTGGGGGGAGGGTGCGTCCGTACGGTGCGTAGGGGCTGGCGTCCTCGACAGCCCGACCGTATCGAAACAGGATAGGCCCGGGGCGTCGTGGGCGCCGCCCCCTACAACCGCACCCTACTGTAGCGCCGGCTATTAGCCGGCAAACCAGGTGCGGTGTTCGAACCGCTTCCGTCGTCGCAGCCCGGCAGGATTTGCCTCCGGCAAATTACGTTCGTACCGAACGCCGGAGCGATGTGGGCATTGCTCCCTACGGGGACGGGGGAACGGGCCGGCTAATAGCCGGCGCTACGGGCTTCCCCGCCTGTCATTCTGAGCAAAGCGAAGAATCCGTACCCCCCTCCCCTGGTGACTGGTGACTGGTGACTGTCTCGAGCGGGGAAAAAGGCGGGCTAATAGCCCGCGCTACCGATGGGTGCGTCCGGGCGGGGAAAAAGCCGGCGCTACAGGTGTACAAGCAAATTGACTCCCGCGCAGAGCAGCACGCCCACGGCGGTGGGCAGCAGGACGGAAAGCAGCGTCCATTTCAGGCTCTTCGTCTCGTGCCAGACTGTCAGGACGGTGGTGGAGCAGGGCCAGTGGAACAGGGTAAAGACGGCGGCGCAGAGGGCGGTGCCTGCGGGGAACAGGGCGGCGGGATCCCCGGCGGCGACTGTGGGCCCGGCAATCATCAGCGCCAGGGGGATCAGCAGCTCGTTGGCGGGAAAGCTCAGCAGAAAGGCCAGCAGCAGGGTGCCGGTGAGGCCCAGCAGGGCGGCGACGGGGTCCAGCCCCGCGGCCAGCAGGGAGAGCAGGGGCCGCCCGCCCACAGGCAGACGATCTAACAGCCAGATCACAGCACCAGCCGGGGCGGCCACGGTGACGGCCCGGCCCAGGACCCGCAGGGTCCTGTCCAGCAGGGAGCGGAGCAGCAGCCGTCCCACCCGGGGCCTGCGAAAGGGGGGCAGCTCCAGCACAAAGGAGGCCTCCTCCCCCCGGAGGACGCTGCGCCGCAGCAGCAGGGTGGTCCCCAGGGTCACGGCGCAGGACAGGGCCAGGCAGGCCGTGAGAAAGCCCGCCTGGGCAGCCGCCGGAAGGGAGCCATCCCGGCCCAGCAGCAGCCCGGCCAGCAGGATCAAGGTGGGAAAGCGGCCGTTGCAGGGCACCAGGGCGTTTGTCAAAATCGCCGCCAGCCGCTCCTTCTCGTTGGGGATGATCCGGCAGCCGGTGACGCCCACTGCGTTGCAGCCCAGACCCATACACATACACAGGCCCTGCCGCCCGCAGGAGCCGCAGGCCGCAAAGGGGCGATCCATCAGCAGGGCGGCCCGGGGCAGAAAGCCCAGATCCTCCAGCAGGGAGAACAGGGGGAAGAATATGGCCATGGGCGGGAGCATGACGGCGATCACCCGGGTCGTGGTGCCGTAGATCCCATCCAGCAGCAGGCTCCGAAGCGTCGGCGGCAGGTCGGAGAGCAGGGCCGCCAGCCTCTCCCCCAGGCGGGAGAAGCCCGCCTCCAGCAGGGCCGAGGGCAGATTGGCCCCCCGAACCGTGAGATAGAAGACGGCAAATAGCAGCAGCAGAAGGATGGGCCAGGCAGTCCATTTGCCCAGGAAGATCCGATCCCAGTCCCGGCGGGGCCGGGGGCTGCCGCCCATCACCCGGCGGGCCAGCTGGGAGGCCGTGACCTGGGGGGAGACAGTAGCCTGGCCGCAGGGAGGACGGATCCTTCGGCTCCGCTCCGCTTCGCTCAGGATGACAGGGGCGGGGGCGTCTGCTGCTCCGCCGCCGCAGGGGGGACGGATCCTTCGGCTCCGCTCCGCTTCGCTCAGGATGACAGGGGCGGTGGCGGACGCCAGCAGGGCCACGGTGCGGCGCAGGAGCTCGTAGCTCTGCTTTTGATCCGCCCGGGTGGGCACCACGGGGGCCCGGAGCGCCTTCGCCAGGGCGGCGCAGTCCGGCCGGAGGCCCAGGCGCTGGGCCTCGTCCGTGAGGTTCAGACAGAGCACCATGCGGGGATGGAGGGCCCGCAGCTCCAGGGCCAGCTCCAGGCTGCGCTCCAGGGCCGTGGCGTCAAGCACCGCCACCAGCACGTCGGGGCTGTGGGTCATCAGATAGTCGGAGGCCAGCCGCTCCTCCGGCGTGCCGCCGCTCAGGGAATAGACCCCAGGCAAATCCACCGCCTCATAGACCGTTCCCTCCAGCCTCCAGCGGCCCGCCGCAGGGGCCACGGTTTTCCCCGTCCAGTTCCCCGTGTGCTGCCGCAGCCCCGTAAGGGCATTGAACACGGTGGATTTCCCCACGTTGGGGTTCCCCGCAAAGGCCACTGTGATCGTCATTCTGATCCTCCCCGATCTAATACTATTCACTATTCACTATTCACTATTCACTATTACCTTCCTCGCGTCCTTCCGTCTGATCGCTGCCGTTGTTCCCCGGAAGCAATACACCGCCGGGTCCCCCAGGGGGGCGCGGCGGAGGCAGAGGATCTCCGTGCCGGGGCGCAGGCCCAGGCGGGTCAGGGAGGCCGCCTGCTCCGGGGCCAGCCTGAGCCGGGCCACGATCCCCCGCTCCCCCGGCCCCAGCCGATCCAGCGTGCCAGGCATATACACGCCCCCTTTCACAGTATTCTATTCCGGCGGCCCCGGTCTGGTTCCCCGAAATTTCCCGGAAAGGGACAAAACCCGCATTTTCTGCGTTGCATTTCCGGAAAAAGTTTGATAAAATAATAGGAGCTTTTCAAACTACAAGTATTGGAGGTCATTTCTATGGCAGTCAATCAGAACGGCCGGGGCAAGAACGTCACCGGCACCGGAAAGCCCGTTGCCAAGCGGGGCGAGGGGCTCAACTCCGGCCCCGTGGGTCGTCCCCAGGGCTACTCCGGCAGACCTACCGCAACGCGTCCCGCCTCCAACGGCGGCAGCCGTCCCGGCTACACCCAGCAATCCGGCCAGAGCGGCCAGCGGGGCGCTGCCCGCGGCCTGGGCGGCGGCAAGCTGCTCATCATTATCATCGCGGCAGTCGTCCTCCTGGGCGGCGGCGGCGGACTCAGCGGCCTGTTCGGCAGTCTGCTGGGCGGCGGCAGCAGCTCCTCCGGCGGTTCTTCCTCCGGCGGCATCGGCAATCTGCTCCTCAGCGGCGTGGGCAGCTTCCTGGGCGGCGGAGGCTCGTCCTCCTCTTCCTCCTCCGGGCTGGATCTCTCCGGCCTGCTGGGCGGCTTCTCCGGCGGCAGCAGCGTTTCCTCCGGCTGGGATCGCAGCGCCAACACCGGCAAGCTGGACACCACCGTGGTCTCCGGCGCCCGGGCCAAGCGCACCCAGATCCTGGGCGGCGGCAAGGATCAATGGACCATCATGGTCTATATGTGCGGCACCGACCTGGAATCCAAGTCCGGCATGGCCTCCAACGACCTGAAGGAAATGGCCAACGCCACCCTGGGCTCCAACGTGAACATCATCATCTACACCGGCGGCTGCAAGCAGTGGAAGATCAACGGCATCTCCAACACCGTGAACCAGATCTACAAGATCGAAAACGGCAATCTGAAGCAGCTGGTGGCGGACGACGGCAAGGAATCCCTGGTGAAGCCGGCCACCCTGACCCGCTTCATCCAGTACTGCACCAAGAACTATCCCGCCAACCGCCAGGCGCTGATCTTCTGGGATCACGGCGGCGGCTCCGTGTCCGGCTACGGCTACGACGAGAAGAACGCAAACCTGGGCTCCATGAGCCTCAGCGGCATCCGCTCCGCCCTGCAGAACGCCGGAACCGCCTTTGACTTCATCGGCTTCGACGCCTGCCTGATGGCCACCCTGGAGACCGGCCTGATGCTGGACGACTTTGCCGACTACATGATCGCCTCCGAGGAGACGGAGCCCGGCATCGGCTGGTACTACACCAACTGGCTCACCAAGCTCTCCGCCGACAGCTCCATGTCCACCGTCCAGCTGGGCAAGAACATCGTGGACGACTTCGTGGACGAGTGCAGCCGTCGCTGCGCCGGTCAGAAGACCACCCTCTCCGTGGTGGATCTGGCGGAGCTCAGCGCCACCGTCCCCGACAGCCTCAAGAGCTGGGCCACCGACACCTCCAAGCTCCTCTCCGGCACCGAGTTCAAGACCGTCTCCGACGCCCGCAGCTCCACCCGGGAGTTCGCCACCTCCAGCAAGATCGACCAGATCGACCTGGTGCACCTGTGCTACAATCTGAAAACCGCCGAGAGTGAAAAGCTGGCCAAGGATCTGCTGGGCGCGGTGAAGTACAACAAGACCTCTTCCTCCATGTCCAACGCCTACGGCCTGTCCATCTACTTCCCCTACCAGCGCAAGAGCTACGTGAAGACCGCCGTCTCCACCTATGACGCCATCGGCCTGGACGACTCCTACGCCCGCTGCATCCAGCAGTTCGCCAACCTGGAGGCGGGCGGCCAGGCCAGCTCCAACTCCACCGGCTTTGACGTGGGCAACCTGCTGGGCGGCCTGTCCAGCTCCTCCGGCTCTCTCTCCGGGGTGGGCGACATCGGCGACCTGCTCTCCGGCCTGCTGGGCAGCGGAGATCTCTTCGGCCGGGAGATCGACCTGGAGACTGCGACCCAGACCATCGCTGCCAACCGCTTCGACGCCTCCAAGCTCCAGTGGACAAAGGGCAGCGACAACCACACCGTCATGAATCTGCCCAAGGAGCAGTGGAGCCAGGTGCACGACCTGCTGCTGAACGTGTTCTACGACGACGGCCAGGGCTACATCGACCTGGGCCTGGACACCATGTACGCCTTTACGGAAAAGGGCGAGCTGGTGGGCGAGTACGACTGCACTTGGGTCGCCATCGACAATCAGCCTGTGCCCTTCTATGTGGAGGACACCACTGTGGACGGCGGCACCATGATCACCACCGGCCGCGTCCCCTGCCTGCTGAACGGCGAGCGGGCCAACCTGCTGCTGGTGTTTGAGAACAACGCCTCCACCGGCGCCAGCATCCGCGACTACATCGCAGGCGTCCGCTACGACTACGTGGACGGCGAGACCGAGGCCGTGGCCAAGAACGCGGCCCTGGAGGTGGGCGACAAGATCGAGTTCATCTGCGACTACTACAGCTACGACGGGACCTACTCCAACAGCTACCTCTACGGCGAGGAAATGAGCTACCGGGAGAATATGCAGGTCAGCTACGTAATCCTGGATCACTATGAAAAGGCCCTGGCCACCTACCTCTTCCGGGACATCTACAACCAAGAGTATTGGACGGCTCCCATGGCAAACGTGCCCTACGAGGGATAAGCAAATCACAGCATCGGCCATCGCCTGCGCGCGCCGCAGACGGTGGCCGATTTTTTAGAAACTCTTCGTATATACATCTTGAAAAAGAGTATGTTTTATGCTATGATTTCAGTGTGGAGAAATTCCACTATTTTTGGAAGGCAATCAAAGAAATGGAGGAAAAAATCACATGAAAAAGCTTCTTGCATTGGTGCTGTGTCTTGCCCTTGTGGCCGCCCTGTTCGTCGGCTGCTCCGAGAACAAGACCGAAACCGGCAAGCCTGCCGACGCGGGCAAGCAGACCGAAGCGGGCAAGGAAACTTCCGGCACCGCCATCAAGGTCGGTCTGATCTGCATCGGCGATGAAAACGACCAGGGCTACACCTACAACTTCATCCGCGGCAAGGACGCTGCCACCGAGGCCCTCAAGGCCAAGGGCATCAATGTGGAATGGGTCGTCAAGTGGAACGTCCCCGAGGGCGACGCCTGCGAAGACGCCAACCGTGAGCTGGCTGCCGCCGGCTGCAAGGTCATCTTCAACAACTCCTTCGGCTTTGAAGACTTTATGCTGAAGGTCGCTCCCGATTACCCCGACATTCAGTTCGTCTCCTGCACCAACCAGGGCTCCTGGAACGACTCCCTCAAGAACACCCACAACGCCTTCGCCAACATCTACGAGGGCCGTTACCTGGCCGGCATCGTGGCCGGCATGAAGCTGCGGCAGCTCATTGACGACGGCACCATCACCGCCGCGCAGGCTGTGATCGGCTACGTGGGCGCCTTCCCCTTCGCGGAGGTCAAGTCCGGCTACACTGCCTACTTCCTGGGCGCCCGGAGCGTCTGCCCCTCCGTCACCATGAAGGTCCAGTTCGTCAACAACTGGTCTGACGCCACCGCGGAGTCCAACGCTGCCTCCGCCCTGTGCGACGCCGGCTGCAAGCTGATCTCCCAGCACGCCGACAACTCCACCCCCGCCACCATGGCCCAGTCCAAGGGCGCTTTCTTCACCAGCTACAACAACGACATGATCTCCGTGGCTCCCGAGGCCTGCCTGGTGGGCACCCGTATCGACTGGTCCGTCTACTTCACCGAGGCCATCGAGGCTGTTGCCAACGGCAAGGAATTCCCCCAGGACTGGAGCAAGGGCCTGAAGGAAGGCGCTGTGGTGCTCACCGCGCTCAATGAGAAGCTGGTCGCCCCCGGCACCAAGGAGAAGCTGGAGGAAGTGGAAGCCGGCCTCAAGGACGGCAGCATCCAGGTCTTCGACACCAAGACCTTCACCGTAGGCGGCCAGGAGCTGACCCAGGCCTACGCCCTGGACACCGACGGCGACTTCGCGCCCGACAAGGAAGAGGCCGTGTTTGACGGCGCGTTCCACGAGTCCTACTTCCAGTCTGCTCCCTACTTTGCCATCGACATCGACGGCATCGAGCTGCTGAACTGATTTTCCCCACGCCTACCCAACGGGCGCACGGCAAACGCGCCGTGCGCCCGTCCGCTTTGTAGGGACGGCACCCTGCCGTCCGCCCCATTCGTAAGCACCTATTCCGTAGGGACGGCACCCTGCCGTCCGCCCCATTTGCACGCACCTATTCCGTAGGGACGGCACCCTGCCGTCCGCCCCATTCGTAAGCACCTATTCCGTAGGGACGGCACCCTGCCGTCCGCCCCGTTCGTACGCACCTATTCCGTAGGGACGGCACCCTGCCGTCCGCCCCATTCGTAAGCACCTATTCCGTAGGGACGGCACCCTGCCGTCCGCCCCATTTGCACGCACCTATTCCGTAGGGACGGCACCCTGCCGTCCGGCATTCGGTACGAATGCAATTTGCCACAGGCAAATACAACCGAGGTATCGAAATGGATCATCGTCCCGTTCGAAAGAAAAACCGATTGGAAAACTATGATTATTCCCAACCGGGTTATTACTTCGTCACCGTCTGCACCGAGGATCGGAAATTGCTCCTTGGCACAGTAACAAAATCAGACGCAGCCCATTCATCCGAGGTTATTTTATCCCATGCCGGGGTCGTGACAGCCGAAGCCATTCAAGCGATGTCAAATGTCTACCAAAACGTAACGGTAGAGAAATACGTGATCATGCCAAATCATTTTCACATGATCCTTTCTTTCCATGAATCAGAGCAGCCTCTGCCTGACCTGTCGCGGGTGGTTCAGCAAACCAAGCGACGCGTGTCCAAAATCCTGGGAATGTCGATCTGGCAATCGCATTATTTTGATCGCGTCATTCGCGGGGAGGCAGATTATCGGGCAGTTTGGGAATACATCGACAATAATCCAACAAAATGGAGTCTTGACAAGTATTACAACGAGGGATAGTTTTCGCGTCGTCGCGGACGGCAGAGTGCCGTCCCTACGCGGGAAACGCGGACGGCAGAGTGCCGTCCCTACGCGGGGAACGCGGGCGGCAGAGTGCCGTCCCTACGCGGGGAACGCGGACGGCAGGGTGCCGTCCCTACGCGGGAAACGCGGACGGCAGAGTGCCGTCCCTACGCGGGAAACGCGGACGGCAGAGTGCCGTCCCTACGCGGGAAACGCGGACGGCAGAGTGCCGTCCCTACGCGGGAAACGCGGGC
>JAEEZZ010000092.1 GCA_016292255.1 Oscillospiraceae bacterium | reverse complement strand
TCCGTCCTGTGCATGGATACATCTTACCACACAAATCTTCTCCTGAAAAGTGTCCGCCGCAAAGGGCGTCCCCCTAATTTACCTGTCTGTTCTCAAGGGACCCCCTAAATTGCTGCTGTCCATTTTCCAGGGTCCATTTTATTCCCCGTACTTTTTGTCAGTCTTCTACATGCAAAAAGCGTCTTTTGTCTGCTGACAAAAGGCGCTTTTTGCAACGATGTGTTCCGCTCCCGCGGAACGTGATGTGCCCTCGGGCGTGATGTATGCTTCGCAAGTGATGTGCGCTTCGCGCGTGGAAAGCGGAACACATCTCATCACTGCGGCTGCAGGGCGCATCATCACTTTTGACGCTTGCGGCAAAATCATCACTTGCGCGGACGATGCAAACATCACTTTCCTTATTACTCGGAAATCGAAAGGTTTCCGAGGTTATTTTTATTTCAGCAAATAATGCTTGACATGATAATATCGATGTGATAATATCAAAGCAGAAAGAAGAACCACAAGTCACAGATCAATAAACGATCAGAAGGGAAGGGGATCCCATGACAGAACAGGAATATCTGCAAGCCTACGATATCACAGCCTATGACCGACCTTCGCTGACGGCGGACATTGCCATCTTTGCCATCCGGCGCTTTGAGCCGGACAGCTACCGGCACGAGCCCCGGCGGGCGCTGTCGCTGCTGCTGGTACGCAGGGGAGGCCACCCCTACAAAGATCACTGGGCGCTGCCCGGCGGCTTTGTGAAGCCAACGGAGACCTTGGAGGCCTGCGCCATGCGGGAGGTGGAGGAGGAGACCGGCGTGACTCCCAGCGCGCTGATGCTGGTGGGGGATTACAGTCGCCCGGGCCGGGATCCTCGCGGCTGGATCATCTCGCAGCTCTTTGCCTCGGTGATCCCGGACGAAAACGTCCCGGCTGTGGGAGGCGACGACGCGGCGGAGGCGGAATGGTTCTCCGTCCGCTTTGACAAAGCCGCGGACGAGAGCTTCGTGCTGCGCCTGGAGAACGAACAGACCCTGATCTCCGCGAAGCTGCGTGTGCTGCAATCCCGCTTCGGCCGCACGAGCCTGGAGATCCTGGACTGCGGCGGCCTTGCCTTTGACCACGCCGCCATGATCGCCGAAGCGCTCTGCGCTCTGCGGGAAAAGGCCCGGGACTTTGAGATCATCTTCGACTTTTTGCCCAAGCGCTTTACCCTAACGGAGCTGCAGCGGGTACAGGAGACCGTGACGGACATCTCCGTTCTGCCCGCCAACTTCCGGCGCAAGATCGCAGATCTGGTGGTTCCCACCGGGGAAACCACAGAGGGCGTCGGACATCGGCCGGCCACCCTGTACGAGAGAAAGTAAGCGGATACGGGCCGGGGCCACCGGCGGCAGAGAGGGGGGAGGCCCATGATCGAGGGCTTTTACGGCGGCAAGTTCCTGCCCATGCACCTGGGGCATTTGTACTGCATCGACACAGCGGCAAGACAGTGCGACCATGTGGTGGTGATCATGTTCATCAACGGCGAGGACGAACAGGAAGTCGCCAAAACCAACCACGATCCGGAGCTCCGGGTGGAAGCGCGGATCCGGCAGGCGGAGCGCGTTTGCGCCCTGTATCCCAACGTGGAATTCCATGTGATCGACGACAAGGATCTCATGCTTCCGGACGGACGCTCGGATTGGGACGCAGAGACGCCCCTTGTCCGGCAGTACGTCCCCAAAATAGACTACGTGTACTCCAGCGAACCCCAGTACGGCGCCTATTTCAGCCGGGCCTACCCGGAGGCGACCCATGTGATCGTAGACGCGGAACGGAAGACCTATCCCATCAGCGCGACCATGATCCGCGCGATGGAAACGATGGAGGAGAAAAGAAAATGGATGGTTTGAAGAAAATCGGCAGAGCCTTTCGATCCCTGAAATGGTACGAGATCCTCATGTGCATCATCATGCTGGCCATCTCCATTTACTACGCGATCCAGCCCCAGGAGGGGACGCCCCAATGGCTGGCGATCATCAACTTCGTGTCCGGCCTGTGCGGCATCCTGTGCGTGTTCTTCTGCGCCAAAGCCAACCGTATGAACTTTCCCTTTGCCATCGTCAACACCACGGTTTTCATGATCTACCTGGCCTACTTCGGCATCTGGGCCACGTTCTGGCTGGAGGCCATCGTCTACACTCCGCTGAATATCATCTCCTGGATCAAATGGTATCAGCACAAGGACGAGGAAGACGAGCTGCTGGCGAAATCGAAGAAGCTTACCCTCTGGCAGCATCTGCTTGTGGCGGCCCTGATCGGGGCGATCACTGTGCTGGTCTACTTCGTGCTGTCCAAGCTGGCAGGGGATACCTGGATGAAGTTCGCGGTGAAGTACGGGTGGAACACCACCGTCATGAAGTGGCTGGACGCCGCCATCTTCGCCATCGGCATCGTGGCCTCCATCCTGGAGCTGCTGCGCTATAAGGAGCAGTACGTCTGGTGGCTGGTGACAGACGTGATCGCCGTGGCCCAGTACACGATCAAGGGCGACCCGGTCTATACCACGAAAAAAGCGATCTACCTGGTGGAAGCCGTGATCGGTTATCGGAATTGGCACCATTTGTCCAAGCGAAATCGGACGAATGAGTGATAAAAGGATTGAAATTCCATTTGAACTGTGATAAAATATACACAGCAAAAGGTCAATTCTGCAATTCCAAAAATTCACTATGGATCATCAGGAGGTTTGATTATGGGCAAGTTTGAAATCAAAAACGTCAATTCCGGCATCAAGTTCAACCTGAAAGCCACCAACGGTGAGGTCATCGCCACCAGCGAGGTCTACACCACCGAGGCCGCCTGCCGTAAGGGCATTGAGAGCGTCAAGGCCAACGCCCTGTCCGCCGTCGAAGATCAGACCGTGGAGCCCATCGAGGTGCAGAAGCACCCCAAGTATGAGGTCTACCAGGACAAAGCAGGGGAGTACCGCTTCCGTCTGAAGGCCAGAAACGGCGAGATCATCGCCACCGGCGAGGGCTACAAGAAGAAGGCCAGCTGCCTCAACGGCATCGACAGCATCAAGCGCAACGCCCCCGACGCTGAAATCGTCAAGGTGGAAGAATAATCACCGAACCTGCGCCCAGCGGCGTCCTCCGGCGTTCGCCGAAGCACTGTACGGGCAGCAAATACTCCTGCAAAACCCTGAGAAATCGCCAAATGCCGTCCGATCCACCGACCGGGCGGCATTTATGAATGTGCAAATTGCACAGGATCACGACCCGACCGCAACACAAAATCGTAGAAAAGCGCCAAATGTTTAAAATTTGTTCAGAAAAAGGTTGCATTTTCGAAATAATAGAGTAGAATAAGTCTGTAATTGTTGAAAAACAGTTACCTTTTACCGCTTTCGGCTGGTGCTGGGGGCGGTTTTTTAATGCAAAAATCAAACTGTAGCGCGGGCTATCAGCCCGCCAAAACCCCGTACGCACCGCCGTAGGGACGGCACTCTGCCGTCCGGGCCGGGGAGTGCTCCCCGCGTTGTGGCCCATTCCACGAACGCAACAAAATAAAAATTTTGTTGCGTTCGGGCTTGCTTTTTCAAAGGAAACGTGATACAATACCTTCGGAACGCGAAATCACCCAAACAACGGTTTTCGGAGGCGCTATGGAACGCTACTATGACTGTCCGCTGATCCTGCGGGAGTTTCTCTCTTATCACGAGACCATCAAGGGCCAATCCGCCCGGACGATCGCCGAATACTATCTGGATCTTCGAATGTTTTTGCGCTTCATGAAGCTGATCAAAAACGAAATGCCTTACGACACGGATCTGGAATCCATTCCCATCAAGGACGTGGACGCAAAGTTTCTGCGCTCCATCTCCGTCACGGACATTTTTGATTTCCTTTCCTATCTGGCCAACGACAGGATCGTGAACGAGGATTCTCTCTCCGAGACCAAGGGCATTTCCTCTGCCAGCCGGGCCAGAAAGCTTTCTGCCATCAAATCCTTCTATAAATACCTCACCGTCCGCACCAAGCAGCTGGACGAAAATCCCGTGCAGGATATGGAATATCCCAAGCTGCGGAAATCCCTGCCCAAATATCTGACTCTGGAGCAATCCAAGGCGCTGCTGCGCTCTGTGGACGGCCCCAATAAGGCCCGGGATTTTGCCATTCTGATGATCTTTCTCAACTGCGGGATCCGCCGCTCCGAGCTGGTGAATCTCAACCTCAGCGACGTGTACGACGACCGGATCCGGGTTGTCGGCAAGGGCAACAAGGAGCGCATCGTCTATATGGGCTCCAGCTGCAAGGCGGCCATTGACGCCTATTTAATTGAGCGCAATCAAATTGTTTTAACGGACAATCGGGCCCTGTTCGGCTCCCGGGATCACAACCGCATTTCGGTTTCCGCCGTCCATCGGCTGGTGAAAAAGCACGTTTTAGAGGCCGGGCTGGATCCCAACAAGCTCTCCGCCCACAAGCTGCGCCACACGGCGGCTACGCTGATGCTGCAAAACGGCGTGGACGTGAAGACCGTCCAGGAGGTCCTGGGCCACGAAAATCTGAATACCACCCAGATCTACACCCACATTGAGAACACAGAGCTGAAAATCGCCTCCGAGGCGAACCCGATCTCCAAATTGAAGCTGGACGAATAACCGATGGCCGATGTGGGCATCGGCCACTACAACGAACTATATAACAGGAGGAACCAACATGAAAGTCGCAATTATGGAATCTCTCGGCATCAGCGCTGCGGAGCTGGCTGCCCGAAAAGCCCCCTTTGAGGCCCGGGGCGTGGTCTTTGCGGACTACCCCCGCAGCACCGACCCCGCCCAGCTGATCGCCCAGGCCCAGGACGCCGACGCCATGATCCTGGCCAATATGCCCATGCCCGCCGATGTGATCCGGGCCTGCCCGAAGCTGCGCTTTATCGACGTGGCCTTCACCGGCGTGGATCACGTAGGCCTGGAGGCGGCCCGGGAGCGGAAGATCGCCGTCAGCAACGCCTCCGGCTACTCCAACGAGGCCGTGGCGGAGCTGGTGCTGGGCATGGTGCTGTCCATGGCCCGGAATCTGCGGGCCGTGGAGGATCGTTGCCGCAGCGGCGGCACCAAGGACGGCCTGGTGGGCTGGGAGCTTAAGGGCAAGACCGTTGGCATCGTGGGCCTGGGCAAGATCGGGACGAGATCCGCAGAGCTTTTCCACGCCTTCGGGGCGAAGCTGCTGGCCAGCAGCCGCACGGTGCATCCGGACGCCCCGGACTACGTGGAGCAGACGGATCTGGAGGATCTGCTCCGCCGGGCTGATATCGTGGTGCTGCACTGCCCGCTGAACGACTCCACCCGGAATCTGATCGACGCCCGGCGGCTTTCGCTGATGAAGCCCACTTCCCTGCTGGTCAACGTGGCCCGCGGCCCTGTGGTGGACGAGAAGGCCCTGACAGAGGCGCTGAGCCTTGGCTCTATTGCGGGCGCCTGCCTGGACGTTTTCCCCAAGGAGCCGCCTCTGGAGCCCCTCTCCCCTGTTCTGGCTGCCCCCCATACCCTGCTGACGCCCCATGTGGCCTTCGCCACCCGGGAATCCATGTCCCTGCGGGCGGAGATCGTCTTTGAAAATCTGCAAGCCTGGATGGACGGCAGACAGCAGAATATCGTACTTTAACGCCAACGGATTTGGGTCCGAGCCCCTCGGGCCCAAAATTTTAACCTTTTTTTCAAAAACCTGCAACCTTTTTGCCGCTGTATGTATCTAACCATCAGAAGGCAATCCAAAGAGGCAGGTGAATGGCATGGATCCCACGCAAGGCTTTCTGCTGCGCTATCGGAGCGTGATCGATTCCAGCGACGTTACGCCGGAGCGCTCTGCGCGTCAGCTCTCGGAGATCCTGCGCCGTGTCATGCAAACGGCGCGCAGAGGCCCGCCCGGAGATCCCGGCGGCAGGTCCCAGCTCACAGACAGGAGGAAGGACACATGACGGATCAAGCATCGGGCAGCCCTCAGACGGTGGATTATGCCGCCCTGGTCAAAGGCGCAAGGGCCGGCGACAAGGCAGCGTTTACCGCCCTGTACGAGGCCACCCACAAGGAGATCTTCCGCACGATCCGGGCCATGGTACGCACGGAGGATCAGGCGCTGGACATCCAGCAGGACGCCTATGTGCAGGCCTTTACCCATCTGGAGCAGCTTACCGCACCGGAGCGCTTTCGCCCCTGGATGCGATCCATCGCGGTCAATCAGACCCGGCTTGCCCTGCGGAAGCAGACGCCGGTGCTGTTCTCGGAGCTGAGCGCCGAGGACGAGGAGGAGGGCTCCCAGCTGGCGGAGATCGCCGATCTGCGTCCCGAGGCCTCCCCGGAGCTGCACATGGAGCGGAAGGAATGCGCCGCCTACGTGCAGGAGGTTCTGGATGAGCTGACCCCCGGCCAGCGGATGCTGGTGGGTATGTATTACTACGATCAGCGGCCCATGCGGGAGATCGCCCGGGAGCTTTCCCTCAATCTGGGCACTGTGAAATCCCAGCTCTCCCGCACAAGGAAGAAGATCGAAGCGGCTGTCCTGCGTCTGGAAAAAAAGGGCGTCAAGCTCTACGGCCTGTCTCCCCTGCCGTTCCTGTTCGCTATGATCCAGCGGCTTTCCCCTGCTGAATCCACGGAGAAGGCCGTGCTGGAAGGGGCGCTCTCCCAAAGCAGAGCAGCCGCCGAAACCGTTGCCCTGCAGCTTGGCAGGCCGTTTTTCGAGACAGTGGCAGGCAAGGTCGTCCTGGGCGTACTTGCGGCCGGGGTGCTCTGCGGTGGGATCTTTGGGTACAGGCTGCTCCGAAGCAGCCACGACTACGGCGACGTGAGACCTCCCGCAGGCGTGGAAACCGCAGAGGATCTCAGCACAGAGCCCACGGAGTCAACGGAGACCCTCTGGGCCGTAACTCCGGAGGATCTGCCCACCGAGCCGGAAACCGAAGAAGCAGTCGCAAGCGCTGAGCCAGAAACCACGGAGGCTCTCCCTATGCAAGGCGACTCCGGGCAGGATATCGCTGAACTGAGGCCTGCGGCGCCTGCAAGTCCGTCTGTGCCAAGCTCCTCCGAAGGCGAAGAGCCCGCCTCCGCTGAAACGCAAGCCACGGGATCCGTTGAAATATCGGTAAGCTGTGCTTGGGAAGATGGATCAACGGACCCTTGGTTCACCGAGCTTTCAAACGGAGCCAAAAGTGAAAGCAGGAACCTGATCGTGTCTGTAACCGGGAGCAGCGCAGCGATTCCGGAGCTGTACACGGATCAGCCGGATCTTGTCACGTTAACCTATAATGGTTCAGGCTTCCATCGGGAAGGAAACACGGATAAATACTGTTGGGTCATCGTTCCCATGCGGAATGGAACCTCGCACATTTTCTGCCGTTTGAACGGTATTGTCACCGAGTTGACGCACGTTACTGTCCCCGACTATCCGGATCAAGTGATCCGTGTGTGGGATACGGTGAGTGATTCCGGCAGATACACTGACGTCACACTGGATTCCTGTTTTGTCGGCAGTATCTTCAACCTATCGGCGGACGTGCATGGAGCGTCATCCCCGGTATTTACGACAGACAATCCTTCTGTTGTGGAGCTTGGTTATTTATACCGCTACTCTCCCACCTGGCCCGGGCTCTGGACGCCGACCTATAATTTCTCGATTGAGGCGAAAATAATCGGAACGGGAGACGCACATATTTATATGACGTTTCTCGGGAAGACGGAGAAAGTCTGGGAGGTCCACGCCAGTGTGGGACCGAACACCGACGCAAGTGCGGAGGATATTTCCCCTTGAAGACGTCGCGTGCAGCCTGCAAAGCTCACACTATCTCTGAGACATACAGAACAAAAATAAAGGAGAATCACATGAATAAAAAACGCATCTTTACCCTTGCACTGATAGCGATTCTGCTGTTCGCTCTGCTCGCACTGCAAGGTTACGCAGCGAATACAAAAGCATTTGATTGCCTCGTTTCCTTTGCAAAAAAAGGCTATTATAACGAAGCAGACAAATCTTTTTCTCATTGGACCGAACTCAACTCGAACTATTACCATCTCGTCAAGTATGACTCGACGAACGACAAAATTATTATAGGCTCCGAATTTACAGCCGACCTTAACGGCCATGCAGCGTATCTGGAGCTCACCAGGAATTTGAGCACACCGTATCAGGCGAGCTTTGTGAACTTCATGCCATACAGTCATACTCCCATGTCAAGTAAATCTGCCACGCTCTACCCGGCTGACTTCACGGAAAACAGCGAACTTCTTCCGGGACAGGATTCCTTTAACGGAATGATGGTCACTGCCGTTGAGATGACAAACGTCGTTCTGTACCTGGAAGGCGGAGAATACTCGCTAAAGGATCTTGGCTTTAACAGTTTTACCTATCACGTTCACCATGTTGAAGGAAGCTCGGTTGTGACTGTACCGCCAACCTGCTCCAATTACGGAGAGATGACAATCTACTGTGGGATTTGCGGGGATGCGATAAAAACCGAACTGATTTCTCCGACCGGAAAACACAATTTTGTCTTCTATGCTGTGGTTCGGGAACAAACTTGTGAAGAGCCGGGGTGGATCGTGAATAAGTGTTCTGCTTGCGATACGATGGAGAACGTCGATTTGCCCCCGCTTGGTCACGCATGGTTTTTGACCGAGGTTCTGACGGAAGGAGACACGCCCCACGCCTGCACCGGACTCTACACCTGCTCCCGCTGCCAGCAGACCAAGGAAGCTCCCCTCTGCGCCGCGGAGGTCTTCACCGATATGCCTGCGGAGGATCATTGGGCGCATAACGCCATTGACTGGGCCTACTTCAACGGTCTGACCAGCGGTACCTCCGCCACAACCTTCTCCCCCGATAACGTGCTCACGCGTGGGCAGGTTGCGACCTTCCTCTATGCCTTCTACGGCCGCCCGGAGGTTTCTGTTAGCAATCCCTTTACCGACGTATCGGAAAGCGATTATTATTACACCCCCGTCCTCTGGGCGGTGGAAAACAACGTCACCAGCGGCACATCTGCGACAAGCTTCTCCCCCAACGATCCCTGCACCCGTGCGCAGATCGTCACCTTCCTTTGGGCTTCCGCGGGACGCCAGGAGCCGGAAAACACGGAATGCGCGTTTGAGGACGTGAGCGAAGAAGATTACTTCTATAAGGCTGTGCTCTGGGCTGCGGAAAATGGTATCACCAGCGGCGTTGACGCCACCCACTTCGGCCCCACGGTCAGCTGCACCCGCGCTCAGATGGTGACCTTCCTGAAGGCTGCGTCCGCCGCGGTGATGGAGAAGCCCGAGGATCCGGAGCCAACCGATCCCACCGATCCGATTGACCCGGAGGATCCTGCCGACCCGACAGAACCCGAAAAACCGACCGAATTAATAATTCCCGCTGTATAAAAAAGCTGTACTTTTCGTATCAAATATGATATAGTAACTCTCGTGCCGATTGCACGAGCCAATAAAACAGACTGAAAGGAAACGAGACATGAAAAAACGCGCAATCTCTCTGATTCTTGCTGTACTGCTGACGGTCAGCCTTCTGACCGTTCCGGCCAGCGCGGCCAACGCAAAGGACGCCTACAATTATCTGAAGAGCATCGCAATGGAAGGAGAATACAATTCAGACTCGCACTGGTGGTATAACAGGGTAAAGGTTGACAGCTCCAACGAATTATACTATGGAATCTACTACTCGGAATACAGTCAAAATATCGAACTCACCTTGCTATACGTCGACACGCTGGAAATCACCTGGCGAATTACCAGCAATCCGTCGCAACCCTACGAAGCCTTCATCTGGGTGTACGATAATCAGAATACAAAGGGAACCGTGAGTCTGGGTTCCGGCTATAACGGCGGAGCCTTTTCGAGCTTCAGCTCTTTCTCCGGTAATACAAGCCTGAAGTCTAATATGCTTGAGACAATCAGCGAATTTCTTCCCTTTGTAGTAGAGTTTACACGTGGGGTACTGGACGTCGGAGGTTACACGCTTGCAGATCTGGGTCTCACCGGCTACTTGTCCTGCATGTATCTTCACACCATTCGAGACTCTGTCACCCAGCAGCCAACCTGCGGTCAAGACGGCGTTCTCTCTCATACCTGCTACGTCTGCGGCTATACCGAGACCGAAGCCATCCCCGCCACCGGCGCGCATACCTGGGACAACGGCGTTGTTCAGGGCGTTACCTGCGTTTCTGACGGCGTTCGCATTTACACCTGCAAAACCTGCGGCCAGCAGAAATTCGAAACGGTCTACGCCACCGGAATCCACACCTGGAATGCGGGCGTGGTCGTTACTGAGCCCACTTGCGTGGATCAGGGCGTGCTGCGCTACACCTGCACCGTCTGCAACACTGCAACGAAGGACGAGTCTATTCCCGCGCTTGGTCACGCATGGTCTTTGAGCGAGGTCCTGACGGAAGGCGACACCCCCCACGCCTGCACCGGACTCTACACCTGCTCCCGCTGCCAGCAGACCAAGGAAGCGCCGCTCTGCGCCGCCGAGGTCTTCACGGATATGCCGGAGGAGGGCCATTGGGCCCACAACGCCATCGACTGGGCCTATTTCAACGGCTACACCAGCGGCACCTCCGCTACCACCTTCTCCCCCGACGCGACCCTCACCCGGGGCCAGGTAGTGACCTTCCTCTATGCCTTCCGGGGCAAGCCCGAGACGGAGGCGGAGAACCCCTTCCAGGACGTGAGCGAAACGGATTATTACTACAAGCCCGTGCTTTGGGCCGTGGCAAACGGCATCACCCGGGGCATGGACGAGACCCACTTCGCCCCTGTGGACAGCTGCGTCCGGGCCCAGATCGTCACCTTCCTCTGGGCCGCCGCAGGGCACCCGGAGCCGGAAGGAACGGAGAATCCCTTCGAGGACGTGACCGAGACGGACTATTTCTATAAGCCGGTGCTCTGGGCTGTGGAAAACGGCATCACCCGGGGCGTGGACGCCACCCACTTTGCCCCCGCCCAGGCCTGCACCCGCGCCCAGATGGTGACCTTCCTGAAGGCCTTCTCCAACTGCGAAGCAGCGGAATAACTGACAGTTGGTGCGGTTCGTTCCCCCAATCGTAGGGACGGCACCCTGCCGTCCGCATTCCCTGCACCCTGCCGTCTGCATCCCCTGCACCCAGCCGTCCGCATTCCGACTCTTGAAAAATACGTAATATGTGGTATAATACTCCCATTCCTGCCCGCAGGCTGTCGCATTTGCGTCTCCCGGGCGGAAAGAGAGGAACGATCCCATGAAACGACTTTTATCCATCTGCCTGGCGCTGCTGCTGCTTTTGTCGGTGCTGCCGCCGGTCACGGCCACGGAAACGGTGTCCTGCCTGAC
Source organism: Oscillospiraceae bacterium (assembly GCA_016292255.1). Lineage (GTDB taxonomy): Bacteria > Bacillota > Clostridia > Oscillospirales > Oscillospiraceae > JAFRPC01. The sequence goes on along the minus strand of JAEEZZ010000092.1, from coordinate 15,725 downwards.
AGTGGACAGCTCTCTGGTCATCATCGGCGACTCCAACACCGTCTTTCTCAAAAAGAACAACCCGGATATCCAGGCTGCCCGGATCTACGCCCGGGTCAGCGCCACGATCCAGGAGGCCGTTGAAAACTACAGCTATTACGCGGACGGGTACAACTACGGCATCTGTCAGCTGGTGAACGCGCTGGACGGCTCCAGCTTCGACACCGTGATCATCAACATGGGCACCAACAACCTGGGTTCGTCCATTCCCGCCTACAAGTCCAACTACAAAAAGCTGCTGGACCGTCTCTACGGCAAGAACCCCAACGCAGTGATCTATTGCTGCAAGATCCTCCCCATCAACCCATACAACTACGGCGGCCCCTACTACAACGCCATCACCCTGGAAAACGTGGACAAGATCAACGCCGCGGTGGCGGAGGTGCAGCAGGAGTACGCGGCCCAGGGCTACGACGCCCGGATCATGGATCTCCATACGCCCTTCTCCAACGCCTACGGCGTGCTGCTGGATCGCTACGACTCCGGCGGAGGGATCCATTTGACCACCTCCGGCTATCACTACCTCAACACCGTGATCCAGACCGCCCTGGCCCAGGGCGACCCCAACGCCAACCACAGCTGGAACAGCAGTACAGTGCTGACGGCCCCCAGCTGTGGGGCCAACGGAGAGAAGGTCTACAGCTGCAGCGTCTGCGGCGCCCGGAAAACCGAAGCCATCCCTGCCACCGGCGCCCACAGCTGGGACGAGGGCAGGCAGCTCCGGGCCCCCGGCTGCACAGAGGAGGGCGTTTACGCCCTGTCCTGTACCGTCTGCGGGTCGGAGATCCGTTGGGCGATCCCGGCCCTGGGCCACTGCTGGAGCTTCCAGCAGACTCTGACGGAGGGCGAGACCCTGCATGACTACACCGGGAAATTCGTCTGCTTCCGCTGCTGGCAGTCCAAGGAGGCCCGCCTCTGCGCTTCGGAGGTCTTCACGGATATGCCGGAGGAGGACCATTGGGCCCATAACGCCATTGATTGGCTCTATTTCAGCGGTCTGACCAGCGGCACCACTCCCACCACCTTCTCCCCCGACGGGACCCTTGACCGGGCGCAGGCCTTGACCTTCCTCTGGGCCCTCCGGGGCAGGCCGCAGGTGGAGGCGGAGAACCCCTTCACCGACGTGACGGAGGCGGATTACTTCTGCGCGCCCGTGCTCTGGGCCGTGGCCAAAGGCATCACCTACGGCACCACCCCCACCACCTTCTCCCCCACGGAGCCCTGTCTGCGGGCCCAGATCGTCACCTTCCTCTGGGCCTATGCCGGCAGCCCGGAGCCTGCCATCACGGAGAACCCCTTTGAGGACGTGAGCGAGGCGGACTACTTCTACAAGCCGGTGCTTTGGGCCGTGGAGAAGGGCGTCACCTACGGCGTGGACGAGACCCATTTCGCCCCCGCCCAGCCCTGCACCCGCGCCCAGATGGCAGTCTTCCTGCACGCCCTGGTGACCGCGCTGTACGGTTAATGTTTCCCGAAAAAACACTGTAGCGCCGGCAATCTGCCGGCTCAACCACCCGTCCGGAGTATCTCAGAATTGTTTGAGATACTCCGGCTTCGTATTACCATCTGTTGCTCATACGTCTTATGCTGATACGTCTTATTATCCATAGCCTTCCCGAAGATTCTCCCCGGAACAAGAACAAAGAACAACGACGTTTTCAAACTATTACGGATATTCCCAAGGTCTTTTTCCCTTTCCCTTTGTTCTCTTGTTCCATAAGGGGAGTATCGTTAGATATTATAAGGGTTCCCGGCCGGAACAAGGTTTTGAACAAAGTCGGAACAACAGAACAAACGGGCGATCTGGTTATCGGTTTAACTCAGCAACAACGCCGTAGGGGCGGCTCTTACCCGCAGGGTGAGCCGCCCGGCATTCGGAACGAATGCAATTTGCCGAAGGCAAATCCAGCAAGCTTCCGAAACCAGAGCAGTTCTGAATATTCGATGCGTTTCCAGACAATATACCTGGCTGGATCGCCCTTCGGGCGATTGTTTGCTCCGCAAACCGGGCGGCTCATCCGCCTTGCGGCGGATAAGTGCCGCCCCTACGAAACTGCGGCTGAGTAAAGCCGATAACCAGAACGGGCGATTATTGGGCGCTTTTCGCCGTTTCCGGATCCTTCCGGTAGATTCTCTGCTTCCCATACACCGGATGGAACTGATACTCTCCTTTTTTGCTCCAGCCCTTGATCCGGGCCATGATCATGGAGATCCGGGCGCTGTCCTTGCGGGTCATCTGATCCCGGGGGCGGCCCAGGCATTCGCACCAGATCTCCAGGTTGCACACCGTTTCCCGGGGATAGAAGCCCGGCCCTAACTTGGTGTATTCCGGCGTCTGGTAGTAGCAGACCCGTTCTCCGAAGTTGGCCATCAGCCAATTCTCCGGCAGAGGGATGTTCAGATAGCCCTCCACAATGCCCTGGTAGTCGTCCTCCTCCAGGGCCTCCCGCTGGTGCTCTGCGGCCACAGTCTCCAGCTCCGGCGGCAGGATCAGAGGCTCCCGGTCGATGTAGGCCAGGGTCTCCTTCCAGATCTGCCCCACGGTGGCCTCGTCCAGCTCCCAGGGCTTCCGTGTCCCCTGGCCGGTGCACTCCACCGTCCAGAAGCGCCGGTTGCCGGTGACGTCCCGGAGATAGCCCTCGGCGCTGTTGGTGGTGCCGAAAAAGACGCAGCGCCGGGGCGTGTTCACCACGTTTCGGGCGTAGGCCGGACGGTAGCGATCCTCCTGCCGGGAGAGAAAGGCCTTGACCTTTTCGATCTCCGCCTTTTTCATGCCCGCCATCTCCCCGATCTCCATGAGCCAGACCCCGGTGAGCTTCTCGGCGGCGGTCTTGTCGTTCATGTCCGAGAGGGAAAGACTGTCCGAATACCAGGGCCCGCCCAGGCGGGAGATCAGGGTGCTTTTGCCGATGCCCTGGGGCCCGGAGAGCACCAGGATATTGTCGAACTTCTTCCCCGGCGACCAGGCCCGCCAGATGGCGGCGCAGAGGGTCTTGACGGTGACTGCCCGGACGTAGGGCGTGTCCGCGGCACCCAGGTAGTCCACCAGCAGTTTCTCCACCCGGGGCACTCCGTCCCAATCCGGCAGGGCCTTGATGTAGTCCACCACCGGATGGAAGGCCCGGTGATCCGCGGCGGCCAGCACAGCAGCGGGATAGAAGCTCATGGAGAAGCAGCCGAACCAATTCTCCACGTAGTCCATCAGATGGGCCTCGTCGGCCTCCCGCCAGCTTTTCCCGCCCTGCTGAAGGCTGCGCCAGGGCAGATCTCCCGTGAGCTCCACGGCCCCGGAGAGCTGGTTGAAGCAGATAGGCTGCAGCAGCTCATCGCAGTCCAGGATCAGCTTGAGGTTGTGGAAGCTGTTGACCACGGCTCCGTTGCGATCCGTGATCAGATCGCGCTCCCAATACTGCTTCCGCCGCGCCTCCTCCGAAGCCAGCAGCTTGATTTCAGATTCCATAAAAATATCCTCCAAAGATGCGGCATAATCTTTTGTATCCTAATTATACCACATTTTGGAGGAAAAGTCAAGGGATTGTGTCTTGAAAAGAGGAGAATTAGGCAATAGGGATTAGGCAATAGGCAATAGGCGCGCACCACGCCTGTAGGGACAAGCAGTGCTTGTCCGCCTGTCCCCCGTTCGCACAGAGTCACCAGTCACCAGTCATCAGGCACCGCCTGTAGGGGGCGGCGCCCACGACGCCCCGTCCCCCGGAGGAAGCAAACGGGAAAATGGCGGGCTGCGACGTGAAGCTATGGCCCGCGCTGCAGTCCGCCTGATAATTCTCAACTTTCAACTCTCAACTCTCAACTCTCAATTATCAAACTTCCCTCACGCCCATTCGTCGTCCTTGGCGGGGGTGCGGATATCGGACAGGAGCATCTGCTCCCACAGCAGCCACTGGTCGCCCTTTTTCCGCAGGGTGATGGGCCGGTCGGTGTCCGCGCCGAAGGAGTGCATCTGCAGCCGGGCGTAGCCCTCGTTCTGGTAGCTGTAGGGGTCGTCCCGGACGGTGATGGTGTAGGGCCGGTCCGGGGTGTAGTTGTTGGCAGGAGTCGCGCCACGGAAGTAGGAATACGGCTTGTAGCCCTTCCCTGCCAGCCGATCCCGCAGGAATTGGATCTCAAAGGGCGACAGGGGCCTGGGGCCCTTGATGGCGTTCAGCATCTCCGCCGTGGCCTGGGGATCCGCCTCGTAGCGGCAGAGGATCGCCACGGTCAGCGCCGCCGTCATAAAAGGATCGGACATGGCGTACTCCGGCAGCGTTTGGAGCTCCGCGATGGTTGTGGGGAGTTTTTCAAAAGTAAAGGTGCGTTCCATTTTATTATCTCCTTTGCATGATTTGGCGGGCTGAACTCGCAAGAGTCACGGAGTATAGCCCGCGCTACAGATAAGCTGTACAGGCGGGGTACGCGGACGGCAGAGTGCCGTCCCTACTCCTTATTCGTTTGTATGTTTACGGTTCCAGCGCGATTTCGATGGCTTCCCGGATGTTGCGTACCCGGAGGAGCTGCAGGCCCTGGGGGGCGACGAGGGCCTCCGTGCCGTGCCGGGGGATGATGCACTTGGTAAAGCCCAGGCGGGCGATCTCCCCCAGGCGCAGCTCCAGGTTGGAGACCACCCGGGTCTCCCCGGTCAAACCCAGCTCCCCGATGGCGGTAAGCTGGTCGGACACCGGCACGTCCCGGAAGCTGGAGGCGATGGCGATGGCCACAGGCAGATCGGAGCCCGGCTCATCGATCCGCAGGCCCCCGATCACGTTCAGAAACAGGTCGCAGTCCGAGAGCCGCAGGCCGCCCCGCTTTTCCAGCACCGCCACCAGCAGGGCCGCCCGGTTATAGTCGAAGCCGTCGGTGGTCCTGCGGGGCACGTTGAGGAAGCTTCTGGTGACCAGGGCCTGCACCTCCGCCAGCACAGGGCGGCTGCCCTCCATGGCGCAGGCCACGCAGGTTCCCGCGGCCCCCTTGGGCCGTCCGGCCAGCAAGACCTCCGAGGGGTTGGGGATCTCCCGCAGGCCGGTGTCGATCATCTCAAACACGCCGATCTCGTTGGTGGAGCCGAAGCGGTTCTTGGCCGCCCGCAGCAGCCGGTAGGGGCCGTTGCGCTCTCCCTCGAAGTAGAGCACGCAGTCCACCATATGCTCCAGCACCTTGGGGCCTGCGATGGAGCCCTCCTTGTTCACATGGCCCACCACGAATACCGTGATGCCGCTCTGCTTGGAGAGCTGCAGCAGGGCCATGGTGCAGTCCTTCACCTGGGAGATCCCGCCGGGGGAGGTGGCGTTTTCGGCGGCGTACATGGTCTGGATGGAGTCCACGATCAGGGTGTCGGGCTGTACCTCAGCCGCCGCCCGCAGGATCTCGTCCATTTCGGTCTGGGCGTAGATCAGCAGCGCGTCCTGGTCCACGCCCAGGCGCTCGGCCCGCATTTTCAGCTGGCTTTCGCTCTCCTCGCCGGAGACGTACAGCACCTTCTGGCTGCGGCACAGCACCCGGCAGATCTGCAGCAGCAGCGTGGACTTGCCGATGCCGGGAGCACCGCCCACAAGCACGAGAGAGCCCTTCACAGCGCCTCCGCCCAGCACCCGGTCAAACTCCCCCAGGCCGGTGAAAAAGCGCTGCTCGGCCCCGCTGACGATCTGAGACAGGGGCTTGGGCCGCCGTTCGCCCCGCACCGGGGCAGCAGCCTGGCGCTGGGGCTTTGCCGGGGCCTCGATGTGCTCCGTCAGCGTGTTCCAGGCCCCGCAGGCGGGACATTTGCCCAGCCATTGGGCCGTCTCGTTGCCGCAGTTGGTGCAGTAGTAGATGGTTTTTGGTTTCATATCTTTTTCCTTATCTTATAGCGGTTCCGTGGCGCTGCCGGGAATGCGGACGGCAGAGTGCCGTCCCTACTGTTGCTGTCGGGAATGCGGACGGCAGAGTGCCGTCCCTACTTTTGCCGGTATATAAACAGTCCGGCGGCCAGGACTGCGGCCAGCTTTTTCTGGTACTCCGCGCTTTGCAGCAGGGCTTCTTCCTTCGGGTTGGACAGGAAGCCGCACTCCACCAAAACGCCGGGGCAGCTGATCTTGCTGAGCAGATAGACGTTTTCACAGGGCTTTGCCCGGCGGTGATTGCTGGGATCCAGCTCCGCCGCAAACAGGGCCTGCAGCTCCTCCGCCAGCTGGCGGCTGGGGTCGCTGTCGGCGTAGAACAGCTGGGTGCCGTAATACTTGGATTCCGCGAACATATTCTGGTGGATGCTCACCAGGATGGGATTTTCGGTGTCGGAAACAAGGGCCACGCGGTTTTTCAGATCGGAGATCTTCTTTTCGGAGACCGTCACCGCCTCCGGGCTGTGGATGGACAGGTCCGTCTCCCGGGTCATGACCACCGGTATCCCCAGGAAGCGCAGCAGATCCCGGGTGCGGAGGCTGATCTCCAGATTCAGCCCGCTTTCCCGTACCCCATTGGCCGAAACTGCCCCGCCGTCCTCGCCCCCATGCCCGGGATCCAGGACGATCACAGGCAGCCCGGGGGATTCGATATCCTCAAAGGCTCCGGCCAGGACCGTAACACTTTGGGATGCAAACAGAGAACAGAACAGGATCAGACAAACGGCAATCCCGTAGACCGGAAGCATTTTATAGATCGCACGCATACTACCACCTCGTGAAAGGGTATGCGCGGAATGGGAAAGGGATGAATCGAAAGAGTGGAAAGTTGAAAAAATGAATGATGAATAATGAATAACCGGTTAATGAATAATGTCGGAGTTTTTCAAATCGCGATTTGAAAAACACATTCTATTATTCATTCTTAAGTCTTCAGTATTCATTATTTCCCCCTGGCCGCGGGGGTACGGATTCTTCGCTTTGCTCAGAATGACAGGCGGGGGAGCCTCTGCCCCTTGCTGGCGGCCAATGGCCGCCCCTACGGCCCTGTCCCCTGGTGACTCTGTACATAATGTACGCCCCTACGCATCCCTCGTCCCCTGATGCCTGATCCCTGATGCCTATTGCCTATTGCCTCCGTCTCCCCTATTGCCTCAAAATAAATTATATCACATTTCCCCGGATTTGCATAGAATAAGTTTGAAAACGTCAAAATTTGACGGGTTCAATCACGAAACCGGGAGGAATCCACATGGATGACACCATGACCCACGGCTGCTGCGGCGTTTTGCCCGCCAACGCGCCTCTTGCCAACCCCTACGTCCCCTGGCAGCCCAACGGCCAGCCCCAATACGGGGCGAAAACCGGTCTGATCCGGGGCACCCTGTTCCCCTGCCTGGATCTGCCCTTCCTGGGCATGGTCAACACGGAGGAGAAATCCGACACCATGATGCACCAGCTCCAGGCCCTGGGCTTCGCCGTCCAGGAGCTGGGAGAATATCTGGACACCCACCCCGACGACGCCGAGGCCGTGGAGCTCTTTCGGCAGTACACGGAGCTCTATGAGGCTGCCGTGGCGCAATTCGACCGGGACTGCGGCCCCATGTTCCAGAAGCAGGCCGTCCGGGACGGCAGATACACCTGGAACGAAACACCCTGGCCCTGGGAGTATCGGGCCAATCAGGAGGGCTGAGTATGTTTTTGTATGAAAAGAAGCTGCAATACCCGGTGAAGATCGACAAGCCGAACCCCAAGCTGGCCTCGGTCATTATCAGTCAATACGGCGGCCCGGACGGAGAGCTGGGCGCTTCCCTGCGCTATCTGAGCCAGCGCTACTCCATGCCCTACCCGGAGCTCCGGGGCCTGCTGACTGACATCGGCACAGAGGAGCTGGGCCACCTGGAAATGATCGGCGCCATCGTCCACCAGCTGACCCGGTCGCTGAGCGAGGAACAGATCCGTTCCGCCGGCTTCGCCCCCTACTTCGTGGATCACACGGCGGGGGTCTACCCCACGGCAGCCTCCGGCTTCCCCTGGACGGCGGCCTCCATGGCTGTCAAGGGGGATCCCATCGCCGATCTCACCGAGGATCTGGCGGCAGAGCAGAAGGCCCGGGTGACCTACGACAACATTCTCCGTCTCTCCGACGACCCGGACGTGAACGACGTGATCAAATTCCTGCGGGAGCGGGAGGTCGTCCACTTCCAGCGCTTCGGCGAGGCCATCCAGCGCCTGCGGGAGCGGTTGAACGAGAAAAACGTGTACGCCATGAATCCCAGCTTTGACATCAGCTGAATCCGGGTAGGCCAAACAGCGAAAAAGCGGCAGAGCAGGGTCGCCCCTGCTCTGCCGTACCGATTGTTTGTCAAAATACGGGGAACTGCCAAAGAAATACACGAAAACCGAAAGGATTATCAAACGGCGCAAACGCTCCGGTTTTTGCCCTGCATCCGTTTGTTGTTCGCTACCAGCATACGATACATAAACTGCAGCGCGTCGCTTTCCCGGTAGAAGCCAACACAGTCATACTCTTTTCCCTTCACCCGGTAGAACGCCTCCCAGCGGGAGCAGTTCTTCCGAATGTTGTAGCCTGAACTGATGGTGCTGTCAAATGCAACCGTTTCCGGGTCGATTCCCTCTTGCTTCAGCAAATCGAAAAACTCTCTGCGGCTCATCTTTACCCTCCACTCAATTTTTGATCCAGAAAGCTGCGTAACGGTTTATGAATAGAAATTCAGTGTTCCATTCCTCGAGCATAATAGCATGCACTTGAATTAATGTAAATAGTTTTCACATATTCTTCGTATAACTTCATTATAATTACACAATACCCGGAGCAGCGCTTGTTCTGCTCCGGGCTGTGCGGGGAAAAATCGGGGAAAAACCGGCGAAATCCAGGCTGTTATCTGTTCAGCAGCCATACGCCGGCGTTCAGATAGGCGGCAAAGCTCACCCACACCACGTAGGGGATCTGCAGCCGGGCCGCGGGCCGATCCACCCGCCGGAAGCGCAGGATCATCCAGATGATCAGCGCCAGCAGGAACAGCAGCACCAGCAGGGCGCCGCCATAGCTGCGGAGATGGAAGAAAAAGATGCTCCAGGTAAAGTTGATCGCCAGCTGCAGCAGATAGACCTGGATGGCGTCGGAACGCTCCTCGCTCCTGGCGGACAGAACGACCCGGGCGATCCCGATGCCCATAAGGGCGTAGAGGATGGCCCAAACGATGGGAAACACCAGGGCCGGCGGCGAAAGCGGCGGCTTGATCACCTGGGTCTTATAGAGCTCCATGCCGTCTCGGGTCAGGAAGCCCGCCAGCGCACCTACCGCCTCTGTGACTGCGATCCAAAATACATAGGTCAAGATTCGTTTCCGTTTCAATTTCTATCACCCGAGCATAGTGTATGCAGCCCAAGAGAAAAACATTCGCCCGGCGGCCGAGACTTTTCTGCTCAACCGCCGGGCGAAAGGAAGCATCCTACGCTTTCGGATGGAATTTATTGTAGACAGATTTCAGATTCTGCTTGACGATCTGGGCGTAGATCTGGGTGGAGGAAATATCGCTGTGGCCCAGCATTTCCTGAATGGATTTGAGATCCGCACCGTTTTCCAGCAGATGGGCCGCGAAGCTGTGCCGCAGGGTGTGGGGCGTGATCTCCTTTTGGATATTGGCAGTCTGCTGATAGTGTTTGATGATCTTCCAGAAGCCCTGTCGGGACATCCGCTCCCCGCTGAGGTTCACAAACAGCGCCGTCTCGCCGGGGTCGGCAATCATGCTGGGTCTGATCTGGGTCATGTAGGTCTGGATGGCCCGGACTGCGGCAGGATACAGGGGGATCATTCTGGTCTTCCCGCCTCCGGTGCAGCGGATAAAGCCCGCCGGGATGTTCACGCAGTCTACGTCCAGGGCGATCAGCTCGCTTACCCGAATGCCGGTGGCATAGAGCAGCTCCAGCATGGCCTTATCCCGGTAGCCCTTGGGATCCGTGCACTTGGGCTGGGCCAGCAGCAGCTCCACCTCGGTACCGGTGAGGATCTGGGGAAGCTTTTTCTCCACCTTGGCCAGGTGAATGGAGCGGACAGGGTTGGACTCCGTGACTCCCGTGGAAACAAGATAACTGTAAAAGCCCTTGATGGAAGCCAGGCTGCGGGTCACGGTGGCAGAGGACTTTCCGGCGTTGGTCTGCCAGGCAAAATAAACCGTCGCCTGCTCCGGCGTGACTTCATCCAAAGAGCAGTCGAGATTCTCACTGACGTACTTATCAAATTGTCTCAGATCCCGTATGTAGGAAGCGACTGTATTCACGGAGGAGTGCTTGGTCTCCAGCAAATAGCGCTCATACAGGTTGATATAATCCGTCATAATCATTCGTTCTTTCGTAAAGAATACTCACGAAACCAGGTAAGTTTGAAGCAGCGCCCCCAGCAGCGACAGCAGCAGCATCGGCACAAGGAGCAGGATCCCCTTCCCAGACTGTCCGTCGTCCTGCAGCCAATAGAGCCCCAGGAAGAACTGCACAGGCAGAAGCAGCACAGAAAGGAGCACGGTGGGAAGGATCCCCACAAGCTGTTCCATGCCGCAGCGGCCAAAGACGCAGAGGGTCAGGGAAACGGCAAAGCCCTTCAGAAAAAACAGGAGAAAGCACAAGGCTCTGCGGCGCAAAAGAAAAGACACGGCCAGCAGGCAGGGAAACAACGATACGCGAAGCCAGATCGAAACCCATGACGACTGCACAGAATGCTCCGGCACCGAAAGCGCAGGATCCTGCAGCTTGGCAAGCAGCGCCCCGGCCAGAGAGCCGATCATCAGCAGAGTCAACAGCAGCGAACAATCCCTGCGAACAGCGCGGAAGGGCGACGTCAGGTGCATAAAATGTGCCATGAAACCCTCACAAACAAGATATTGTGTTTGGAGCATCAGCAGAGCACAATTTGTGCAATCGAGTTATTTCCACCAAGTGGCCTATATCATAATGCTCTGTTAATATACTCGAAAAATGATGTTTTTTCAAGCTTTTTTCTCCAAACCGGCGTTTTTTGTGAATTATTTACAGATATTATGTTAATTATATTATGTTAACTAAAGAACTCAAACAAGTGATAGTGGTCGCTCCCCCGGCCTCCCCCCTACATATTGAATTCTTTTCGCGATCGTTTTCCGATCCGCCATTGTCAATAAGCACAAATCCGATTATGCGTAACCTGTTCGTTTCTTTTTGTTGCCGAGAAAGCCGCCCGCCAGCCAGGCGCAGGCGGTGATGAACAGCATCCGTCCTCCGGAGACCGGCTCCGCATTCCGGGCCGCGAAATGGATCCCGACAAGCAGGGCGAGGATCACCACCGCTGTGACAGCCGCGCAGATCAGCTTCCGTTTTCCGGCGCGCCGGGCCGTCAGAAAGCAGCCTGCGGCCACTGCGACGGCATAGACGATCCCGGAGAGTCGTTCGCTCTGTTCCAGGGCAAGCGTGTTGTTGGAAATCAGCAGTGTAACGGCGGTGATCGCGGCCAGAAGGATGGCCAGCGACGTGAGGATCCCGGGCAGCAGGCCGCTGCCGCCTCCCCTGCTTCCCCGTTTGGGGAACCATGGCTTGGAATGATTCATATGCCCCATCTCCTTTCCGTTTATCCTATGGATCGGCTCGGGAAATCATTCCTTGCATTCCGATCTTTCCTCTGGTATAATTGAGGCAGAAACTGCGAGGTGATCCACGTGTTCGTTACGCCGCCGAGAAGACCGAAGCTCGCCGTGCTCTACGTGCGGGAGGGGCGCGGAGTCCCGCCCATCATGACAGCCGAGATGCAGGAGAGCTGCTGCCGGGGATTCTGCCGGGATCGCAGCATTCCGGTGTCCCACTCTGTCCATGTGCAGTGCGACGAGGAAGGATCCCTGGCGGTGTTGACTTCCCTGCTGCGTACGCTGCCGGAGGAGGTCGATACGCTGGTGGCCATGCGCTTTTTCTGCTATTCCACCATCCTTCCCGAGCTTGGCCGGCTCTGTCTGGCTTTCCAGTGCCGCCCCACCTGGCTGTTCAGCTTTGACATCATCGGCCCGATCCAGGACGCCTTCCACACCGTCACCGCGGAGGATATCGCCCTGGCGGATCAGCGTTATCTGGAGCTGATCGGAGCGTCCGACAAATTCCATATTGACAAATGACGGAAAATATGATATTTTATTGGGGCGAAATTCGGAGAGATGTCCGAGCGGTTTAAGGAGCCGGTCTTGAAAACCGGTGACCCGGCAACGGGCCGTGGGTTCGAATCCCACTCTCTCCGCCATATACTTTCCGAGAACAGAATATTTTCCTCATACATCGGATTTGGAGTGGTACCCAAGAGGCCGAAGGGGCTCCCCTGCTAAGGGAGTAGGCGTCTAAAAAGCGCGCGAGGGTTCAAATCCCTCCCACTCCGCCATCAAAAAAGCCTTTTTTGTCGAAAGACAAAAAGGGCTTTTTTGAACGATGTGTTCCGCTGTCGCGTAACGTGATGTGCCCTTCGGGCGTGATGTATGCTTCGCAAGTGATGTGCGCTTCGCGCGTGGAAAGCGGAACACATCTCATCACTGCGGCCGCAGGGCGCATCATCACTTTTGCCGCTCGCGGCAAAATCATCACTTGCGCTTCAGCGCAAACATCACTTTATCCGGCAACGGCATTAACATCACTTACGCTTTCGTGCAAACATCACTTTACAGGGGTGGGGAAAATGTCCGAATCAAAAATGCGTGATTTATCCATGGATTTCTCCGTTCAGATCATCAACCTTGTGAAACACCTCAAAGCAAATCACGAAACCGTGATCTCAAATCAGATCGGGCGATCCGGCACATCAATCGGAGCAAATATTTACGAAGCCAACTATGCACAAGGGAAAAAGGACTTTATTTCCAAGCTTGAGATCGCATTGAAAGAAGCCAGCGAGACCGGCTATTGGCTGGAATTGCTGCACCGGACAGGCTATATCGACGACGCATTATATCAAACGCTGGACAAACAGTGCGCCTCAATACGCGTGATGTTGGTGGCTTCCTGCAAGACGGTGAAAAAGAATATGAACGAAGAATAAGCGCGGAACAGCAACTCGCAGATCGCATTCGAATACGAAAAAGGCGTTCCCCCCGTTCGGCTCTTTCCGCCGGTCGGAGGCAACGCCTTTGTTTATTTCGATCAGAACCCGATGATCAGCCCGCCCCGTTCGGCGTAGAAGCTGTCCAGGCCCCGGGTGGGGAGAATATCCACGCTGACCCCGGAGAACAGCTCCTGCAGGCCGGATTTCAGCTCCTTGGCGGCTTCTTCGTTGAAGCAGTGGCTAATGATGACGTTCTTCCCGGCCAGGCCGGTCTGCTTGATCTCATTGAGCAGAAAGCGGATCATGTGCTTCACGCCCCGGGCCTTGCCCCGCATGGCGATCTCCCCTGCCTCGTCCCCCACGCCGATGCCCCAAAAGCCCAGATGACCGGCCACCAGCGCCTTGAGCTTGCTGACCCGGCCGTTCTTGATCAGATTGTGGTAGGATTTCAGGGCAAAGATGATATGGGTGCGGTCTGCAGCCTCCTGCACCCGCTGTACGACGTTTTCAAATGCGGTGCGCTTCTCAATCAGCGAACGGGCCAGACGGATCAGCAGCGCCGTTTCCGGGCCGGTAGCCCGGCTGTCGATGATCTCGATCTGCTTGTCCGGTTCCGTTTCCAGCAGAAGCTGCTTTGCAGCCATTGCGCTGTTATAGCTGCCCGAAAGGGCGCTGGAGATGGTAAACGCCAGGACGGGGCCGGGCTTGGAGAATTTGTCCAGCCAGGTCTGCAGCGAGGGGCAAGCCGTGTGCGCCAGCTCGGAGCTGGTTTCGTTTTCGTGCAGCATTGCGTCGATGTCCATGTCGCCTTCGTCCAGGTACTCATGGCCACCGATCTGGATATTAAAGGGGACGGTGGAAAAATCGAAGTCCTCCCCTGCTCCCTCAAGTTCAAACAGATCGCAGCTTGAATCGGATACGAGATGCCAGGTCATACGCGTTCCTCCCTTCCAACCGGTCATATTCCGAGTCAAATTTTACACACTCTAAGCCAAGAAGTCAACAAAAATCGAAGCGCCGGAAGCTGTTTTTCATATAATTTGAAATTCGGAAAAGTTTTTCTTGATTTTTCAGAATTATGTGATATAATATTTCACGCAACGGAGGCTTAGCTCAGCTGGTTAGAGCGCCTGCTTCACACGCAGGAGGTCACTGGTTCGAGTCCAGCAGTCTCCACCAAAGCAAAAATCCTGTCGCACCGGCGGCAGGATTTTTGCTTTGTATGTTTCATTCTAAATTTTTAGTCTTCCGTATTCATGATCATACGGAAAGAAAAGAGAGACAACCGCAAAGGATTGTCTCTCTTGGTCCGAGTGACTGGATTCGAACCAGCGGCCTCTTGAACCCCATTCAAGCGCGATACCAAACTTCGCCACACCCGGATCTCTTGCGGGCATTATAATAGCACATCTCATTCGAAAATGCAAGCATTTTTTTCAATTTCTTGAAAAATTTTTTCTGTGCTGTGATTTGCCCGCCCAGAGACAGAAAATCAGCCCTTATCTGTTCAACCATTCCTTCAAAAGCCGGATATAGCGATCCGTGTCCTCCACGAAGCAGGCATGGCGGCAGTCCCGGAACAGCTCCCACTGGGCGTTGGGGATCCGGTCGTACATGGTCTTGGCGATGTACGGCGTGCAGAGGTCGTTGCCGCCGCTGATCACCAGGGCGGGCATGTCGATGGTATGCAGCAGATCCGTCACGTCATAGTCCTTCAGCGTGCCCATGGGCGTGAACTCATTGGGGCCCCAGCCCACCAGGTAGCTTTCCCGGCCGCCTCGCTTGGGACGGGTCAGGCACTCCGGCGCGTCCGGGCCGGGCTGGCCGCCTGCGTGGAGCTCCATATACAGCGCCTCCGCCTGCTTGTACGCCTCGGACGAATAATCGTTCCGGGCCGTGGCGTCCCGGATCACCGCCTGTACGTCTGCGGGAAGCTGCCGGATCATCCGGGCCTGCTCCTCACCCCAGAGGCGGGAGGAGGGAAGGGTGCTGGAGAGCACGATGCCCTTGACGCCCGGGTGCTCGTGGCGGCACATATATTCCAGCAGCAGCATACCGCCCCAGGACTGCCCCAGCAAATAGACCTCCCGGAGGTTCAGCGCCTTGCGGACGGTTTTCAGCTCGTTGATCCAGGTCTCCATGTTCCACAGCTCCGGGTGGCCGTCCAGATAGGAATTTCCGCAGCCGAGCTGATCGTAGCTGATGAGCTGACGCCCGTCTTCCTCAGCCAGACGATCCAGCATCTCGAAATAGTTGTGGGTAGACCCCGGCCCGCCGTGGAGCAGCAGCAGAGGCGGCTTGCGGGCATCCAACGGCCCGATAATGCGGTAATAGGTCTTGTAATCGAGGTAGGAAATATAGCCTTCCATGATCATAACATTCACCTCCAATATTAGAATCATAACAAGAATACGTAATAAAGTCAATGATTTGCAGAGCAAAGCTGAGGAAAGTACAAAAAGAAAAAGCCGCTGACGCGACCTTTTCTTTTTGGTGGAGCTGAGGGGAGTTGAACCCCTGTCCGAAAATAACTTGACGGGAACTTCTCCGGGCGCAGTTTGTTATTTCCATTCCCTCGGCGGCACGGGAACAAACACCCTTACCGCCTTGGTAGCTTCATGATGCATGGTGCGGGCAAAGCTTACCGCACGCACGGTCACCACTCAAATCACACCCGAGCCCGGCTCGTGGTCCTTCCGGGGCGGATGGGCCGCTAATTAAGCAGCAGCCAGAACGAGATTATCGTT
>JAEEZZ010000091.1 GCA_016292255.1 Oscillospiraceae bacterium | reverse complement strand
AAATGCAAAAGGGCTGACCGACACCCGCGAAACGGAGGTGAGCCGCGTGGAGGATCGGGAATTTGCGATCTGCTACAAGAAGCTGATCGCCCACTATCGCCAGACGCCGGAGGAATCCAAACGGCAGCTCGCCGGGATCCTTCGACGGATCAGCGAAACCGACAACCCGGAAAAAGAGAAGAAAGAATAACAGGAGGAAGCACCTATGAAACCCGAAAGAACGATGACCGAACTGGTTGCCGCCATTCGCGGCGGGGATCAGGACGCCTTTACCGAGCTCTACGAGCGGACGAGCCAGGAGGTCTACCGTAGCGCCCGCGCCGTGCTGCGCAACGAGGACGAAGCCCTCGACGTCCAGCAGGATACCTTCGTCTACGCCTATCAGCACCTGGATCAGCTCAGCGAGCCCGAGAAGCTTCGCCCCTGGCTGAGAACCATCGCGGTCAACCGCGCCAAGTCCGTTCTGCGCAAGAACACGCCCGTGCTCTTCACGGAGCTCGAAAACGACGAGGGCGAGGGCTTGCCCGAGCAGGCCGACCTTTCTCTTGATGCTTCCCCCGAGCTGAGCTTAGAGCGGAAGGAGACCGCGGAGCTCGTCAGCGAGATCCTGAGCGGCCTTTCCGACGGCCAGCGCGCCGCGGTCGCCATGTACTACTACGAGCAGATGTCCGTGAACGAGATCGCCGCGTCCCTCGGCGTCTCGTCCAGCACGGTAAAGAACCAGCTTGCCAAGGGGCGCAAGAAGATCGAGGAGGCCGTGCGCGCGCTGGAAAAGAAGGGCGTCAAGCTCTACGGCCTGTCTCCCATCGGCTTCCTGGTCGCGCTGATGAAGCGGCAGGCGCCCACGGCGCAGGCAGGCGAGGCCGTTCTGGCAAAGACGCTGGCAAAGGCCGGGATCGCAGCCGGTGCGAAGACCGCCGCGGCGGCCGCCACTGTGACGGCAGTCCAGGTGACAGCTTCAACCTTCGGCCACGTGCTGGCCGGGCGGCTGGCGGCGGGCATTCTGGCCGTGGCTTTGATCGGCGGCGGCATCTGGGGCGGCGCGAAGCTGCTGAAATCGAGCAACACGGACGCGCCCTACCAGCCCACGACCTCCGTAACGGACGAGCGCATGGCCGGGGTCGAGACCCCCGAGGAGCTGACGGAGACCGTCGTGCCTGAGACGGAGGCGGTCGTGGCTCCCACCGACGCGACGGTCAACTCCGTCACCGAGCCGGTCGTCACGGAGCCGAAGGAGACTGAACCGGTTGCCACGGAGCCGAAGGAAACCGAGCCGGAAGAGACCGAAGCGGAGGAGACCGGCGAATTCGTTCCCGATCCGAGCTGGCCGACTGGCTCCTGCGGCGATAATCTTACCTGGTACTTCGACGCCGAATCCGGCTGCCTGACCCTCGTGGGCAGCGGCGCCATGCACAACTACGATGACGGTCACCGCGCTCCGACCCCCTGGGAGGAGTACCGCGAGCAAATTACGGCGCTCACGCTGCCGGAGGGCATGACCTACGTCGGCACCTGCGCGTTTCAGGGCTGCCAGATCAAGAGCGTGCGGATCCCGTCCACTGTGACGCGCATCGGAAATGCTGCGTTCTCCGGCAGCAGCCTGCAAAGCGTGACGCTCCCGGAGGGCTTGACGCAGCTCGGAAGCGGCGCGTTCTCGGGCAGCAGGCTGCAAAGCGTAAAGCTCCCGGAGAGCCTGACGCACCTCGAAGAGGGCGCGTTTGACAGTTGCCCGATGCGCAGCATTACGATCCCGGCCGCTGTGCGGAATCTCGGCGAACGCAGCGACGACGTGGTGACGCCGTTTGGAGAGATCACGCCGTTTGAATACGGTGAGTCGTTGGAGGAGATCAACGTGGATCCGGCCAACGCGACCTATTTCAGCGTGGACGGCGTGCTGTTCAGCCGGGACGGGACCCTGCTTCGCTACCCCTGCGCCAAGGCCGACGCGTCTTACGCGGTGCCGAACGGCGTGCAGAAGATCGGTTATCGGGCGTTCTACTCCTGTAACGGATTGAAGAGCCTGACCCTGCCGGATGGTCTGACCCGCATCGGCGAATATGCGTTCGCTTACTGCGAGAATCTCGAGAGCCTGAATCTGCCGGACAGCGTGACCAGCATCGGCTGGGACGTGATGACCGGAACCCGCTACGAGGACGTGCAGTCGAACTGGTACAAGGACGGGCTCTACCTCGATAACTGGCTGCTCTGTGTCAAGGACAGGGCAGTCCAGACCGTGGAAATCCGGGCAGGAACCATCGGTCTCGCAGACTGTTCATGCAGCGGCAACATCAAGTTTACCCTGACGAGCGTGAAGCTTCCAGACGGCTTGCGGTATATCGGCTACGGTGTGTTCTTCTGGGACTCCAACCTGTCGGAGGTCACGATCCCGGACAGCGTGATCGAGATCGGAGACCGTGCGTTTGAGGAATGTGCGGCGCTGAGCGAGCTGAAGCTCGGCAGCAGCTTGCAGCGCATCGGCAGGAACGCCTTTGACAAATGTGACGCGCTGGTCAACGTGACGATCCCGGCGAGCGTGACCGAGATTGGCGAGGAAGCGTTCGGTTACAGCTATCGGCATCAGAACGGTGTGGTTCCCGGCTTCACCATCCACGGCGTGTCCGGCTCTGCCGCCCAGAGCTACGCGGACGCGAACGGCTTCACCTTCGTGGCCGAGGCCGAATAGGATCAAGGATCAGGGGAAAAGCCTTCCCCTTGAGGGGACACAACAGTCCGGGGGACTGCTGTGGATTTTATCGCCAGTGCGGCAGCTATGCTGACGCAACTGGCATCCTTCAGCGCTGGTGGCATCGGGCGTCTCACGGAAGCCCGATGACGGATGAGGTGGCTTCTCAATAACGGGCTGCTTTCCGTGAGGCTGGCAGAGATCAGGGAAAACCCGTCCCCTACGGCCCGTAGCGCGGGCCATAGCTTCGCGTCGCTGCCCGCCGTTCTCCTCGCAAGAGCAAGAGCTTCCCGCGTGGAAGCTCTTGCTTTTTCTGTCGCCCTGTGGTAAAATGAGCAGGCAAAAACCAGAACGGAGGTGATTTCATGCTTCGATATGCAGGCGTAAAAACGGAGGATCTGGCAAACGTCAAGGCATCCCTGGAAGGCCTGACGCTCAAACAGGTTCTGATTGCCGTTGCCATGCTTGCCGCCTCCATTGCGATCGTGCGGGTCGTGACAATGCTGGTCGGCCGCGCGCTGAAACGCACCAAGCTGGATGAGAGCGTACACCGTCTGATCAAGACCATCCTTCGCTTTCTGCTCTATTTTGTCGCCCTGCTCGTGATCGCTTCCTATCTGGGCGTCGACGTGACCGCACTTGTAGCGCTGCTCAGCGTTCTGACTCTGGCGGTGTCTCTGTCTGTGCAGAACGCCCTGTCCAACGTGGCGGGCGGCTTGATGGTGATGGGTACCAAGCCCTTTAAAAAGGGCGACTATGTTTCCATCGACGGGATGACCGGTGTGGTGGACGAGATTACCATGGTCTACACCCGGCTCCACACTGTCGACAACCGTTCCGTTCTGATCCCGAATTCCAAGGTTTCCTCCGCTACGGTGGAGAACTATTCCTCCTACCCCAAGCGCCGCCTGGATCTGACGGTCTCCGCCTCCTATGACGCCGATCCCGAGCGCGTCATGCAGGCGCTGCGCAGCGCGATCGAATGCTGCGAGCCCCTGAAAGGGGAGGAGATCTGCGTCGCCATTGAGGACTTCGGCGACTCCGCAATCGCCTATCATCTCCATTTCTGGATCCCTTCTGCGCGCGTTATCTCCACGCGCTTTGAACTGCGAACCCATATCTGGGAGGCCTTCCGAAACAGTGGAATCGAAATGACCTACCCCCATCTGAATGTACACGTCAAAAACGATTGAGTTTTCAGCTATGAGTAAGAAATGGATGCGGCTGGACAATGCCGCCTTGATCTTTCCCGCCGTCCGTCGCCGCCGTTGGGCCAATGCCTTCCGAGTCTCCGCCACCCTCTCCGAGCCGGTGGATCCGGAGCTGCTCCAGCAGGCGGTGGAGGAGCTGATGCCCCGCTTTCCCTCCATGTACGTCCGGCTCCGCACCGGCGTGTTCTGGTACTACCTGGAGGAGCTGGACGCGCCCCCCAAGGTGCGGGAGGACTTTGCCTACCCCCTGACCCTGATGCAGGATAAGGAGCTTCGCAGCTGCTGCCTGCGGGTCATGTATTTCCGCAACCGAATCGCCGTGGAGTGCTTCCATTCCCTCACCGACGGCACCGGCGGCATGATCTACCTCAAGACCCTCACGGCCTGCTACCTCACCCGGAAGTACGGGGCGGAGATTCCCCCGGAGGCCGGGGTGCTGGACTGGCGGGAGGCCCCCAGACCCGAGGAGCTGGAGGACAGCTTCGTCCGCAACACCAACGGCGTGGTGCTCAACGACCACGAGCCGGACGCCCTGCGGATGCGGGGCACCCGGGAGTGGGATTTCCTCCACCTCACCACCGGCGTCATTCCCACCCAGGCCCTGCTGGAGGCAGCCCACCGCTACAAGAGCACCGTCACCGTCTTCCTGGCCGCCGTGATGGAGGAGTCCATCCTGGAATACCAGGCCCAGCGCTGCCCCAACCGCAAAAAGCGCAAGCCCGTCAAGGTGACCATTCCCATCAACCTTCGCAGGCTCTACGGCAGCAAGACCCTGCGGAACTTCGTGCTGACCCTGAACCCCGGGGTGGATCCCCGGATGGGGGACTACAGCCTGGAGGAGCTCTGCAAGATCATGTCGGCCCAGCTGGCTGCCGAGGGCACGCCCCAGCAGATGGCGGGGCGCATTGCCGCCAACGTCACCCCCCAGCAGATCGCCCTGATCCGGGCGGTGCCTCTGTGGCTGAAAAACATCATCATGGGCATCATCTACACCCAGCGGGGGGAGACCAAGGGCTGCATCAACCTCTCCAACCTGGGCCCGGTCAAGCTGCCGGAGGCCATGAGCCCCTACGTGCGCCGGATGGAGTTCATCATCGGCCCCCAGCGCACCTATCCCAACAACTGCTCCGTGGCCAGCTTCGGCGGCGAGACCTACGTGAACATGATCCGCAATATCCGGGAGCCCGAGCTGGAGCGCCGGTTCTTCTCCCGGCTGGTGGAGCTGGGGGTTCCTGTGCTGATTGAGACAAACAAGAAAACTTGAATGCATAGTGCATAATGCATAATGCATAATGAGTGATCCCGGAATGAACAATTCTGCATTTTGCATTTTGCATCTTGCATTTCCGACTGTAAGGAGGAGCCATGTACTGTGTCAAATGCGGCGTGCGGCTGCAGGAGGGGACGGAGCGCTGTCCGCTGTGCGAGACGCCGGTGTGGAACCCGGAGGGGTCTGCGTCTGCTGCCCCCACCTTCTCCGACCGCTATCCTGTCCCGCCCAAGAGCCGACGCTATCCCATCCTGGCCTTTCTGACCGCTTTTCTTATCGCGGCCAGCCTGTCGCCGCTGATCTACTGCCTGACGAATCTCCACGGGGTCTACTGGTCCGGCTATGTGATGCTGGGCTGCGCCCTGTTCTACTTCTCCGTCGTCTTTCCCTTCTGGTTTGAGCGCCGGGAGCCGCTGATCTTCGTGCCCCTGGCCTTTGTGCTGACCAGCGGATACCTGCTCTATATCTGCCTTTACACCGGCGGGCGCTGGTTCCTCAGCTTTGCCTTCCCGCTGACCATGCTGGTGGGGATCCTGACCACGGCCGCCGTGGCCATCTTCCGGCTCAGCAGACGCCGCCGTCTGGCGAAGACCGGCATCCTGCTGATCGCCATCGGCTGCTCCACCATGCTGGCGGAGCTGTTCCAGCATATCACCTTCGGCGGCCGGATGTTTGCCTGGTCCCTCTATCCGGTCTGCGCGTTTTCCATCATGGGCCTGTTCGTGTTCCTGTGCGGCGTGATCCCCCCCTGGCGCGCCTACTTCGAGCGCAAACTGTTTTTGTAATACATATCCGTCTATGGGCCGCTGACCGCAGCCGGCCGTCCCCGTAGGGGCCGATGCCTTCATCGGCCCTTCTTATATTACGTGAGCCATCTCCGTAGGGGCCGATGCCTTCATCGGCCCTTTTCGACCAAAAAAGAGAAACAGAAAAAAGTTGAAAAATACCGAAAAAAGTGCTTGACATTTGAGAGGGAGCGTGCTATTATATCGAAGCGCTCGCGAGAAGGGGAAGCGAAACACCGGAACACAGCGCGGTTGTACCTTGAAAATTAAACAACGAAAAACATGAACAAACACCATGTCAAACAAAAGTGAGCGATTCAAAATCGCCCACGAACGTTGCAAAAAGTCAACGTAATTTCTTGAGTAGCTGAGAGCGAATTCAAGTAAAGTGATGTTGGTATGGCCGATTTCAAATCGACCATTCAATATACCATTTTATAGAGAGTTTGATCCTGGCTCAGGACGAACGCTGGCGGCGTGCCTAACACATGCAAGTCGAACGGACGAAGGGAGCTTGCTCCCCTAGTTAGTGGCGAACGGGTGAGTAACGCGTGAGCAACCTGCCTTT
>JAEEZZ010000090.1 GCA_016292255.1 Oscillospiraceae bacterium | reverse complement strand
CGTTTCGATACGGTCGGGCTGTCGAGGACGCCAGCCCCTACGCCCTGCATACCCCGCTGCGGCGCACTGAAACAGCGTCACGGGACGCACCATTTTGCAGCACAGGCGCTCTGACGGCAGACTGTGACACGAAGCTGTGGCTTGCCCCGCAAGCTGCAACGAACGGAGGGGCAGGCGGACAAGCAGTGCTTGTCCCTACAAGCGGTGACTGGTGACTGTGCCGGGTCCTCGAATCGAAACTAACACCAATGGAAGGTTGAAACTTACGCCAATGGGAAAAGGAAAGTGGAAAGCTGAAAACGACGTTGATCGCCAACTTTCAACTTTCCACCTTCAATTATCAACGCTTATTTCGCCGGGTCCAGCATGGTGCCGATGAACAGGGGCAGATTGGTCTCCCGGTCGATCACCATGTAGACGAAGGGCCGGTTCAGATATACAGAATGGAAGATTATGTCCTCAACGGCGCTCTTCGTCATCTCCACCACGGTAGCTGCGGCGGCCTTGGTGCCGGTTTCGTCCACGGAGAGGAAGGTCTTGTGCAGAATGCGGCTGATGCAGATGCCGTCGTCTGCTTTCCCCAGGCCGGTGAAGTCCGCCCCATCCTGGAAGGGCAGCTCCATGCCCATATCGGTCAGCGCCTTGGAAAGCTCGGTGTCATAGCTGGTCTCAAACTTGGGGATGGAAACGGATACATCCTCCTGCACCGGGTTTTGCAGCAGATTCCGCAGGGCCGCGCCGTCCAGCCCGTCCAGAAGCTGCTCCAGGCTGACGCCCTCCTTGGGCAGCAGGGCGGCGAAGGCGTAGCGGCTGTCCTTATAGGGCTTGATGAAGCCGGTGGCCTGCTCCGTTTCCAGATATTCAGACTCCTCGGAGTGCAGGAAGTCCACGGTTCGCGTGCTGCCGTCGGCGCAGGTGAATTCGCCGCTGTAGATCTGGTCTTCCTCGTACTCCTCCGCCCACTTGCATTCGAAGGCCAGGGCGTTCACCAGGTACATCACCGCGTCCTCGGGAATGCGATCCAGAATTTCCGGGATCATCCCCTTGGTTTTGTCCTTGACCCAGTTGTTGATATCCTTCAGCGTGGCCTCGTCAAAGGGGGCCTGGTAAGCGTCGGCGCCGTAGTAATCGGCGTTGGTTTGCAGGAAATCCCGGTTGACGGTGAAGTGATCCCGGTTGGTAAACCAGATGGAGTTGGCCAGGCGCAGGACCTCGCTGTTTTCCAGCTCCTGCCGGTAGGCCAGGTAATAGGCGTTCAGCTCGTCCAGGCTCATGCCCAGGGTCTGCTCCATCTGGGCCAGGGTCTCGCCCCTGGCGCCGTTGGCGGTCATGGACAGGGCGATGGACACGGACAGGGGGGAGATCAGGGTGTTTCTGCCGGACTCGTTGCTGGCCCGGAACAGGCGCAGGGCAAAGTCTGCGGCGGCGGCCTGCTGGTCGGCGGTTGGGTTCGTGGGTGCGGCGTTCGCTGCGGTGGGATTGACGCCGTCCATCAGATCGGCGGCGTGGACCTTTGACACGCAGGCGGTCATGTTCAGTGCCAGGGCTGCAATCAGCAGCAGGCAGACGATCAGGGTGCATTTCGATTTACGCATGGGGGGTTCCTCCTTGTATTTTGGAATGACTGCGGGGCCGTCGGGGCGGCTCCAACCGTGATCACCTCCTTAGACGGCGAACGCCTGGATTGGTTCCCGTTTTTTTCAAGTTTTCAAAAACTTCATATTTGCTTAAGTTTCAACTAAGACTCCGCCTCTATACTGGCCCCAGAAGCAAACACTGAGGCCAATGAGCCTCCCCGAAGAAAGGAGCGACCATCATGAAACGAAACGAACTGAAAAAGCGCGGAGCCCTGATCCTGGCCCTGCTGCTGGCCTTTACCCTGACGGCCTGCGCCGTGGACGCCAACGCCCAAAGCACCGCATCCCAGAGCGGCAGCACTTCCCAAAGCACCGCATCCCGGAGCGGCAGCGTTTCCCAGAGCACCCCAGCCGCGCAGAGTGACGACACTTCCACGAACACTTCCACCACCCAGAGCGCTGCCGCTCAGAGCAGCACTTCCCAGAGCGCTGCCGTTCAGAGCACCGCGGCCGTCACCGCAGGCGGCGCCATGGACGCCTCCGAGCTCTTCTCCAAGCGGGATCTGACCCAGAGCGCCGATCTGAGCGAGGCCGTCGCCTATTCCGTCTCCGACGGCAAGGATATCACTGTCACTGCCGAGGGGGTCTACGTGCTCTCGGGCAGCGCGAAGAACGTCACCGTCGTGGTAGACGCGGGCGACGAGGACAAGGTCCAGCTGGTGCTGGACGGTCTGAGCGTCACCAACGACGACAGCCCCGTGATCTACGTCAAGAACGCCGACAAGGTCTTCGTCACGACGGCCGAGGCCAGCGAGAACAGCCTCTCCGTCACCGGGACCTTCACCGCCGACGGCTCCACGAACACCGACGCGGTCATTTTCAGCCGGGACGATCTGATCCTCAACGGCCTGGGCAGTCTGACGATTAGCTCCACTGATAACGGCATCAGCGGCAAGGACAAGATCAAGATCACCGGCGGCGTCCTAACCGTCAGCGCCGTGGATCACGGCATCGAGGCCAACGATGGCATCGCCCTGTCCGACGGCACCGTCACCGTCACCAGCCGCCAGAAGGACGGCCTCCACGCGGAGAACGAGGACGACAGCCGGGAGGGCTGGATCTACATCTGCGGCGGCACGCTGAATGTCACCGTGGCGGACGACGGCCTCCACGCGGTCAGCATCGTCCAGATCGACGGCGGCAGCATCAGCATCACCGCTGCCGAGGGCATCGAGGGCACCTGGGTCCAGATCAACGACGGCGACATCACCATCAGCGCCAGCGACGACGGCATCAACGGCGCCCGGAAGTCCTCCGCCTACACCACCTGCGTAGAGATCAACGGAGGCGGGCTGAGCATCACCATGGGCCAGGGGGACACCGACGGCATCGACTCCAACGGCAACCTGACCATCACCGGCGGCACGATCCGCGTCAACGCCCAGAGCCCCTTCGACTACGACGGCACCCTCACCCACACCGGCGGCACCATCATCGTCAACGGCACCGAGACCGACCAGATCACCAACCAGTTCGGCGGTATGGGCGGCGGCATGGGCGGCGGCCCCGGCCGCCGCGGGTAACCCGCCTGTCATTCTGAGCGAAGCGAAGAATCCGTACCCCGCCCGAACGCGGAATGCAAAATGCAAAACGCAAAATGCAAAATTGTGGTATTTTGCAGATTGCCATCTGCAAAATGACGGTTGAAACGACGGAACTCCCAATTTTCAACTTTCAACTCCAAGGGGGCGGCTTTCCCGCCCCCGTTTTTCTCGTTGACGAACCCCGTGTACAGTGGTATAATCGTAATAATCTGTACAAATCAAATAAAGAGAGAAGAACGACTGCATGGACGTATCCTTTTTTCTGCAAAATGCGCTGCTGGGCGTGGGTCTGGCCATGGACGCCTTTTCCGTTTCCCTGGCAAACGGCCTCCGGGAGCCCCAAATGGGCCGGGGCCGCATGGCGAAGATCGCCGGCGTCTACGGCGGCTTCCAATACCTCATGCCCATGCTGGGCTGGGTCTGTGTCCACACCGTGGTGAACCTGTTTTCCTCCCTGGAGAAGATCATCCCCTGGATCGCCTTTGCCCTCCTGGGCTGGATCGGCGGCAAGATGCTCTGGGAGGGGCTCCGGGAGCACAGCGACCCGGACGGGGCCCCCACGGATCGCAGTTTGACCCCCCGGGATCTGCTGATGCAGGGCATTGCCACCTCCATCGACGCCCTCTCCGTGGGCTTCACCATCGAGCAGTATAACTTTGCCACGGCCAACGTGGCCTCCCTGCTGATCGGCGGCGTGACCTTCGCCCTGTGCATGGCCGCCCTGGTGATCGGCAAGCGCCTGGGCACCAAGCTTTCCAACTACGCCTCCATCCTGGGCGGGATCATTCTGATCGGCATCGGCTTCAAGATCTTCCTGGGCGGCCTGGGCTGAATCGAATGGAAAGGGAGCACTGTCCCATGCACGCGGAACGACTGATCGAGCCATTGAATATTCGCCCCGGACTCACCGCCATCATCGGCGGGGGCGGGAAGACCACTCTGCTCTACGCCCTGGCGGAGACTCTGAAAAACAGAGGCTCCGTGATCGTCACCACCTCCGCCAAGATCCGCCGCCCGGAGCATTTGCCCGTGGCCGATCCGGCCACCCCGGAGGCGCTGCAGGCGGCTCTGCAGGCTGCCTCCCCCCTCTGCCTGGGGAGCCCCCGGCCCGAGGGCAAGCTGGCCGCTCCGACCCTGCCCTTTGGGGCGCTGGTTCGGGCTGCGGACTACGTTCTGGTGGAGGCGGACGGCTCCAAGGGCCTGCCCGCCAAGGCCCACGCCCCCCACGAGCCGCCGATCCCGGCGGAGGCGGAGCGGGTGATCCTGGTGCTGGGGGCCGATGCCTTCGGGCAGCCCATCGCCCGGGTCTGCCACCGGCCGGAGCTTTTCGCCCAGCGGGCCGGAACCGGCCCGGACGCCCTCCTGACCCCCGCCCTTTGGGCGAGAGTGATCCAATCGGAGGGTTACGGGAATATGATTTATGTAAACAAGTGCGAAACCCCCGACCAATGGGCCGCCGCCGAGACCCTGGCGTCGCTGCTGCCCCAGCCCGTAGTGGCAGGAAGCCTGCGGAGGTGGCTGTTTCGAGCGTTGGGGTGATTCCAATGAAGTATCCGCTGACGCGGATATGAAGTACGGCTTCGCCGCATGAAGACGCTTCGCTTATGAAGTATGGCTGCGCCATATTTGATGCAACGGGTAGTTTTCCCCACTTTTGAAATCAATAATTTTTTCATCTGTTTATTCGCAGAATAAACAGATACCGCAATATGTGCGAAGCACATACTTCATATCTCCGAAGGAGATACTTCATATTCCGCAAGGAATACTTCATATCGCCGCCAGGCGATACTTCATTTCACGAACCGAACGGAGTACGTTATGTTTGACCGTGACTTGATTCTAATCAAAGGTGCCGGGGATCTGGCCTCCGGGGTCGCTCTGCGGCTTTGGTGCAGCGGCTTCCGGGTGGTCATGACGGAGCTGCCCCGGCCTACCACCATCCGCCGCACTGTGGCCTTTTCCGAGGCTGTCACCGCCGGGGAAACCGTGGTGGAGGGGGTGACCGCCCGCCGGGCTGCCGATGCCCATGAGGCCCTGTCCCTGCTGGAACAGGGCTTTTTGCCCGTGCTGACGGATCCGGACTGCCGCTGCCGGGCCGCCCTGCGCCCCTTAGCGCTGGTGGACTCCATCCTGGCCAAACGCAACCTGGGCACGGCCATCACCGACGCACCCATCGTGATCGGCGTGGGCCCCGGCTTCACTGCGGGCCTGGATTGCCACGCTGCCGTGGAGACCATGCGGGGCCACACCCTGGGCCGGGTGCTCTACCGGGGCAGCCCCCTGCCCAACACGAATCTCCCCGGTCTGATCGGCGGCTTCGCGGGGGAGCGGGTGCTCCGCGCCCCCGCCGACGGCATCTTCCGGGAAGCGCTCCGCATCGGCGACCGGGTGAAGGCCGGGGACGTGGCCGGCTGGGTGGGGGAGAGCCCCATGGTCTGCACCATCGACGGCGTCCTGCGGGGCCTGCTGGCCTCCGGCGTCCCGGTGCATCAGGGCATGAAGGCCGGGGACGTGGATCCCCGCAATGACCCCGCCTACTGCCGCACCGCCTCCGACAAAGCCCTTGCCATCGGCGGCGGCGTCCTGGAAGCGATCCTGCATTGTATGGGCTCAGTACAACGCAATCTGTAGCGCCGGCAATCTGCCGGCCATGAATAGGAGGCACCCATGGAAAACGACATCAAACTGACCAAGCTGGCCTCCTGTGCCGGCTGCGGCGCCAAGGTGGGCGCGGGGGTGCTGGCCCAGCTGCTGGGCGACCTGCAGGTGCTCCGGGATCCGAAGCTCCTGGTGGGCTTCGATAAGAGCGACGACGCCAGCGTCTACCAGCTGACCGAGGACCTGGCCCTGGTGCAGACCGTGGACTTTTTCCCGCCCATTGCCGACGATCCCTACACCTTCGGGGCCATCGCCGCCACCAACGCCCTGTCTGACGTCTACGCCATGGGGGGCGAGCCCCGGCTGGCGCTGAATATCATGGCCGTTCCCAAGGATCTGCCCAAGGAGGCCGTCCATGAGATCCTGCGGGGCGGCTACGAGAAGGCCTACGAGGCCGGGGTCATCATCACCGGCGGCCATTCCATCCTGGATCCGGAGCCCAAATACGGCCTGGCAGTGACGGGCTTCGTCCACCCGCAGAGGGTTCTGACCAACAGCGGCGCCCGACCCGGGGACGTGCTGCTGCTCACCAAGCCTCTGGGCATCGGCGTGCTGACCACCGCCAATAAGGCGGGCCTGCTGACCCCGGAGACCCTGACCTATGCCAATCGGCTCATGACGACCCTGAACAAGGCCGCCCGGGACGCCATGGTAAAGTACCGCGTCCATGCCTGCACCGACGTGACGGGCTTCGGCCTCATGGGCCACGGGGCTGAGATGTCCCAGGGCAGCGGCGTGGAGCTGCAGATCGACACGGCGGGGATCGCCGTGATCCCCGAGGCCCTGGAATTTGCCCGGATGGGCGTTTTGCCGGAGGGGATGTACCGCAACCGCAGCTTTGCCGAGCCCCATGTGGATCCGGGCAGCGTGCCCCTGGAGCTCCAGGATCTGCTCTACGACCCCCAGACCTCCGGCGGCCTGCTGATGGCCGTCCACCCGGCGGATGCGGAGGCCCTGCTGGCGGAGCTGCAGGACGCCGTTCCAGCGGCCCAGCGGATCGGCGCCGTCCGTGAATACCGGGGCGGCAAACGAATCTTTCTGCGTTGAGATATTCCAATATATCAATCGTTAGACAGGAAACGCGTTTATAACAGCAGAGCCCCAATCAGAAGAGAAATGGAGAACGAAACAATGAACACATTCAGACGCCTTGCAGCGCTGCTGCTTTGCCTCAGCCTGCTGGCCGGATTGCTGTCCGGCTGCGGGAACGACCCCCAGAAGCAGGAAACGGAGGGCACCGCCCCCCATTCCACCGCGTCCGAGCCGGTGACCGTCCCGGTCACCACCACGGAACCCGTCCCGACCACCACGGAGGCCCCGGCAGACTACGCCGCCGACTATCTGGCGGCCCGGGCCGTTCTGGAGGCGGAGAGTGCCATCACCATCGTCACGGAGCTGAGCCAGACCGTCACGGTCATGGCCGAGACGATCACCGAGACCCAGACCGAGAAGGTTCAATATCAAAACCTGGGCGGGGAAGACCTGATTGTGGCCTCCGACCGGACTTTGAAGCTGGACGTCGGCAGCTATGAGCTGAAGCAGGTCTATTCCGCCGGGAACCTCTACAGTCAGATGGGCGAGAGCCGTTTCCACGCGCCGGAGGACGGGGAATACTACCTCACCACCCAGACGCCGCTGGCCCTGCTGAACCCGGCCAACTACGAGTCCGTCGCCCTGGAGGGCGAGCAGATCCGCTTCACCGGCGCGCTGGCCGGGGAGAAATGGGCCCTGCCCGAGGGTGCGGAGCTGATCAGCGCGGAGGGCTCCGCCACCCTGAAAGACGGTGCGCTGACCGCCCAGCGCTATGAGATCAGCTTCCGCTATGGTGGGAGCGATATTGCCCGGAGCTACGCGTCCACCCTGCGTCCGGGGACGGAGGAAGACCTCGCAGCCCGGATCCCCGCCGAGGACGAGGATGCCGTGGAGCTGGAGAGCACCGAGGCCCTGCTGCTCCTGCTGCGGGCGGAGAACACGATGGATCATCTTCATACGATCAGCTTCGACATCAACGGCACGGATGTCTCCCAGGCTGCCGACTGCGTTATGATGCAGCAGGAGGAGGCCCATTTCTATGGGCAGGATCAGGACATGATCCTTTCCGATGATTTTTCGAGCAAGGTCTACGATCTGAGCGGAAATGAACAGGAGGACGTTCAGTTGAAACAGAGCCTGATCGGGAAGACGTACAGATACCAGGTCGACGACGAGGAGCCGGAGGAACAGAGCTTCGGGCTCGCGGCAAGTGTCCAGCTGGCGACCAGTTACCTGATGACCAGGCGGGACGAGGTCGCGGATATCATTCCCGCCCCGAAGGAGCTTGTCTCCGCGGCGGTCTACGACATGGGGGATTATCTCTTAGTGGAATACTCCTGCGGCGAGAGCTTCGGCAGAACCGTCGACAAAGTGGCGAACCACGATATGTTCTCTGAGGAGACTTTGCTGATGGACATGGCGGACAGCTATCTGCTGGACACGCTGGAGGGCTACGTGGCGGTGGAAAAGCACAGCTGGCTTCCCACTGTCGTGGGCGTCTCCTATAAGGCTGCACATACCATCGAGGGCTATCCCTATATCATTGGCATGGAGAAACGGATCGGCCTCAGCATCGGCGACCCGGATACCTACGAGGAGATCACCGACGAACTCCTGCCGGAGACGGAGCCGGAGGAAAAGGCAAACCCGGTCTTCTACGAGGTCACGGGTGAAAACGGAGAGAAGCTGTACCTGTTCGGCACGATCCACGTGGGCGACGTCCGGACCGGCTTCTTGCCCCAGGCAATTTACGACGCCTTTGACGCTGCGGACGCCCTGGCGGTGGAGTTTGACGACGACGCCTTCGAGGAAGAGATCAAAAACGATCCCGAGCTGCTGGAGAAGGTAGCGGGGGCCTATTATTACACCGATCAGTCCTCCATCAAGGATCATCTGGAGGAGGATGTCTACGAGACCGCCGTCCGGTATCTGAAGATCACCGGCCAGTACAACGATCAGGCGGAAATGATGCGGCCCTTTGTCTGGGGCAACGCGATTGAAAACTTCTATCTCTCCCAAGGGCGGAGGCTTTCCTCCTCCAAGGGTGTGGATCACCGGCTCATGGCCCGGGCCAGGGAGCAGGAAAAGGAGATCCGTGACGTGGAATCCGGCGAGGCCCAGCTGAGCATGATGGCCGGTTATTCCGACAAGCTCCAGCAGCTGCTGCTGGAGGAAGCGTTGGGAACGACCCGCAGGGAATACCTGGACGGCGTCAATGAGCTCTATGAGCTCTGGTGCTCCGGTGATGAAGCGGCCCTGATTGAAGAACTGGCAGCTGCCGACGAAGAGGAACTGTCCGAGCTCAGCGAAGAAGAACGGGAGCTGTACGAGGAATACCACAGCGCCATGGAGACCAGCCGGAACACGGATATGCTGGCCGTGGCCGAGGGGTATCTGGAGAGCGGCGAGACGGTTTTCTTTGCCGTAGGCCTTGCACACCTGCTGGGCGACGGCGGCCTTGTCCAGGCCCTCCGGGACGCGGGCTATACCGTCACGCTGATTCAAAACTGACCGGCGAGCAGCCGGGGCCCGCCTGCACCAAACGCAAACGAGCCCCGGCTGGCGTTGAATATTTTGGCCGCGCCAAGGGATCTGCCAAGGGACGCCGTTCCCGCGGCCCAGCGGATCGGCGCCGTCCGTGAATACCGGGGCGGCAAACGAATCTTTCTGCATTGAGGTGGAGCAATGAAAAACGATCTGCACGTGGGCCTGACCATCCGCCTGTTCACGGATCGGAAGGCCTTCGGCCCCGGGGTGGCGGAGCTGCTCCGCCGGGTCAGAGAGACCCACTCCCTGCGGGCTGCCGCGCTGGATATGGAGATGGCCTATTCCAAGGCCTGGAAGATCGTCAAAAACGCGGAGGAAAGCCTGGACTGCAAGCTGCTCAGCACTGCCACCGGCGGCAAAAACGGCGGCGGCGCCACCCTGACCCCCGAGGCGGAGCAGCTGCTGGCCGCCTACGACGCCTACTGCCGGGAGCTGAACGCCTTCGCCGCGGAAAAATTCCAGGCGGCCTTTGCCTTCCTGAATTGACAAATATCCCCCGCTGTGGTATGATATGTCCCCGGCGGCATTCCCGCCTGTCCTTGTCGGCATCCGAAAGGATTTGCTTCACGGCGCGGCAAGGGATCCATCAAAATTGAATACGCGGGCGTGGTGGAATTGGCAGACACGCTGGATTTAGGTTGTGTCACCTCCGGGAAGGTTTTTCCTTTCTCTATTCCACCATTCCCCTTGAAAGAGTGAATATGCGCCTGTGGTGGAATTGGTAGACACGATGGTCTTAGGAGCCATTGCCTTGGCGTAGGGGTTCGAGTCCCCTCGGGCGCACCATCGGCCTGGACTGATCCAGAGCAACAGAAAAGCCAGTTGCATTGCGGCTGGCTTTTCTGTTTGCAGATAGATAATAATCAAGAGCAATAGCAAGGATTCATTCCCCTGAGCAGAACAGCACATAGAGTTAGAGTTATAGAAATCATATCGGAACCAGATGTTTCCGACTATAAGCAAATCTTAGCTGACCTTCGATCTGTTCCATGCTATTCAAGAAATGACCCAAATGATTATGGATATGGAACAAGTATTCGTATTTCTTATCAGGACGGAAGTTATTGCCTGATCTCCAGAAATTGCGAAAGAACATATGATACACAGGATGACGAGATAGGACAAATGTGTAACCGCTATCTGGACGACGATTCCTATAATTTATTTTTACAGAAGTGGATACCAGGGTTCGCACCGTAGGCTCAAATCAAGAATTGACATAGTCAGTCGGGGAGGATCATTATGAGCGCTGTCAAAAAAGCAACCAAAATCATAACAGTCATTCTTGCTGTCATTTTGCTGTTTGCAGGGATTTCATATTTATTTTTGAAGCCTTTGTATTATCG
>JAEEZZ010000089.1 GCA_016292255.1 Oscillospiraceae bacterium | reverse complement strand
TCATGTTGGAGAGCATACCGCCGGGGACCTTGTAGACCAGGGCCTGGGCGTCGGTGCCCATGGACTTGGGAGAAATCGTCCCCTTGTCGATGTACTTCTGCTTGATGGGCTTGAAGTAGTCGTTGACCTGGTTGATGACCTTCTCGTTCAGGCCGGAGTCGATGCCGTACTGCTGCAGGGCGTAGAACATGGACTCGGTGGCGGGCTGAGAGGTGCCGTTGGAGAAGCAGGAGGTGGCGCAGTCGATGACGTCCACGCCGTTCTCGATTGCCTTGGTGATGGTCATGTAGGCCATACCGGTGGTGCAGTGGGTGTGGAGGATAATGGGCATCTTGGGCAGGGCCTCTTTGATGCCCTTGATAAGGTGCTCGGCCTCGTAGGGGCTCATGGTGCCGGCCATATCCTTCAGACAGATGGTCTCAAAGCCCATCTTTTCCAGCTGCTTGCACATCTCCACATACTTCTCCACCGTATGGACCGGGCTCTGGGTGTAGGAGATGCAGCCGGAGGCGATCACATGGCGGTTGTATTTCTTGGAGTAGGTCTTGACAGCCTTGAGGGCGGTCTCGATGTTGCGGAAGTCGTTCAGCGCGTCGAAAATACGGATGATGTCGATGCCGTTCTTGATGGCCAGCTCCACGAACTTCTCCACCACGTCGTCGTGGTAGTGCTTGTAGCCCAGCAGGTTCTGGCCGCGGAGCAGCATCTGGAGCTTGGTGTTGGGCATATGCTTGCGGATCTTGCGAAGACGCTCCCAGGGATCCTCCCCCAGATAGCGCAGGCAGGAGTCGAAGGTGGCGCCGCCCCAGCACTCCACGGAATAGTACCCGGCCTTGTCCATGGTCTCCAGGATGTCCTCGAAATCGGAATAGGGCAGGCGGGTGGCCATCAGAGACTGGTTCGCGTCGCGCAGGACTGTCTCGGTGATGCGAATATTCTTACCCATTGAAGTTACCTCCGGATCTATATTAGGAAGCTCGCGGCGGAACGCCCGCCGCTTTTCCAAATTTCCCTGCATATCATTATAGCACAAGTGTTTTCAAATTTCCACTGTTTTTTCCACAAAAAACACATTTATTTTTGCAGGGATTTTGGTTCGGAACAGACAAAAAGCCGGTTCCGTGGCGCACACTGTGCGCCGCTACCGAACCCCGGTGGGGCAGGCGCTTTGCGGCGAATTTCCTTGACCGGGGGGGAAAGCTGTGGTATAATCCTCTGGAATGATTACTGTGGTTTACGGCCCCTGGCCGGATTTGGAGCATTCATGAAAAAGATACTGAACCGTGAAACCGTCACCTATCTGATCTTCGGCGTGCTGACAACCTTGGTCAACCACTTCTTTTTCTGGTGGGGCATCAAGCTCTTCGGGGATGCCTACACCCTGCTGATCAACGGTTTCTGCTTTCTCATCGCTGCCAGCTTCGCCTACGTGACCAACAAGCTCTTCGTCTTTGAGAGCAAAAGCTGGCGCTGGGAGATCCTGCGCCGGGAGATCCCCGCCTTCTTCGGGGCCCGGGTCTTCTCCTTCCTGCTGGAGGAGGCGGGACTGTGGGTCAGCAAGGATCTGCTCCACGCAGGCCGCTACGAGATCCTGGGAATCGGCGGGATCCTGATCGCCAAGGTGGCCCTCTCCTTCGTGGTGGTGGTGCTGAATTACGTGTTCAGCAAGCTGGTGATCTTCAAGCGGGACGAGGCCGACGGCAAAAATCCTCCCGCAGGAGGCGAAAGCGACAAAAAAACCGGTTGAAAAATCACGCGGCAGCGTATATAATAATTTATTGACGGGGTCATGAACACCCGGCGGAAAGGAAGTCAATGTTATGGCAAAGCTTGATCTGACCAAGTACGGTATTACCGGAACTACTGAGATTATCCACAACCCCTCCTACGAGGCGCTCTTTGAGGCAGAGATGGATCCCACCCTCACCGGCTACGAAAAGGGCGTGCTCACCGAGCTGAACGCTGTGAACGTCATGACCGGCATCTTCACCGGCCGCTCCCCCAAGGACAAGTACATCGTGATGGACGAGACCTCCAAGGACACCGTCTGGTGGACCACCGAGGGCTACAAGAACGACAACCATCCCATGACCCCGGAGGTCTGGCAGGAGATCAAAAAGCTGGCCAAGGACGAGCTGTCCGGCAAGAAGCTCTACGTGATGGACTGCTTCTGCGGCGCCAACAAGGACACCCGCATGGCCATCCGCTTCATTATGGAGGTGGCCTGGCAGGCCCACTTCATCAAGAATATGTTCATCCAGCCCACCGCTGAGGAGCTGGAGCATTTTGAGCCCGACTTCGTGGTGTACAACGCCTCCCTGGCCAAGTGCGAGAACTACGCCCAGCTGGGCCTGCGTTCCGATACGGTGGTGGCCTTCAACGTCACCAGCCGCGAGCAGTGCATCATCAACACCTGGTACGGCGGCGAGATGAAGAAGGGTATGTTCTCCATGATGAACTACTACCTGCCCCTGAAGGGCATTGCCGCCATGCACTGCTCGGCCAACACCGACATGAACGGCGAGAACACCGCCATCTTCTTCGGCCTGTCCGGCACCGGCAAGACCACCCCCTCCACCGACCCCAAGCGTCTGCTGATCGGCGACGACGAGCTCGGCTGGGACGACAACGGCGTGTTCAACTTCGAGGGCGGCTGCT
>JAEEZZ010000088.1 GCA_016292255.1 Oscillospiraceae bacterium | reverse complement strand
AGACCCATTTCCTTCTTGACCTCGCCGAAGCACTTGACCACGAAGTCGATGTCCTCCTTGGTGTGGCCGGCGGAGAGCTGGGTGCGGATGCGGTCCTTGCCCTTGGGCACAACGGGGTAGCAGAAGGCCACCACGTAGACGCCCTTCTCCAGCATCCTGCGGGAGAACTCGTGGGCGACTTTAGGATCGTAGAGCATAACGGGGACGATGGGGTGCTCGCCGGGCAGCAGCTCGAAGCCCAGCTGCTCCATCTCGGCGCGTAAGTAGCGGGCATTCTCATGCACCTTGTCCCGCAGGGCGGTGGAGTTCTCCAGCAGATCCAGGGTGGCGATGGTGGCGGCGCAGATGGCGGGGGCCACAGTGTTGGAGAACAGGTAGGGACGGCTCTTCTGGCGGAGCAGGTCCACGATGGGCTGGCGGGCAGCAGTGTAGCCGCCGGAAGCGCCGCCCAGGGCCTTGCCGAAGGTGCCGGTGATGATGTCCACCCGGCCCATGACGCCGCAGTACTCGGCGGTGCCGCGGCCGTGCTCACCCATGAAGCCCACGGCGTGGGAGTCGTCCACCATGACCAGGGCGTCGAACTCGTCGGCCAGGTCGCAGATGGCGGGCAGGTTGGCGATGTAGCCGTCCATGGAGAACACGCCGTCGGTGGCGATCATGATCTTCTGGGCGCCGGCTTCCCGGGCCTCCACCAGCTTGGCGCGGAGGTCTTCCATGTTGTTGTTCTTGTAGCGATAGCGCATGGCCTTGCAGAGGCGGACGCCGTCGATGATGGAGGCGTGGTTCAGCTCGTCGGAGATGATGGCGTCTTCCTTGCCCAGCAGGGTCTCGAACAGGCCGCCGTTGGCGTCGAAGCAGGAGGAGTAGAGGATGGCGTCCTCGGTGCCCACGAACTTGGCGATCCGGCGCTCCAGCTCCTTGTGGATCTCCTGGGTGCCGCAGATGAAGCGGACGGAGCTCAGGCCGAAGCCCCAGCGGTCATAGCTCTTCTTGGCAGCCTCGATCAGCTCGGGGCGGGTGGACAGGCCCAGGTAGTTGTTGGCGCAGAAGTTGACCACGCCCTTGGCCTTGGTGGTGTCGATGCGGGAATACTGCGGGGTGGTGATGATGCGCTCGTCGCGCCAGGTACCGGCCTCCCGGATGGCGTTCAGTTCGGCTTCAAATGCTTGGTAAGCGGTTTTCATGTTGTTACCTCACTCTTTCGTTGATTTGGCGTAGGGGGCGGCGTCCTCGACGCCCCGAACGCTTCGGTATCGGATAGGCTCGGGCCGTCGAGGACGCCGGCCCCTACGGGTGCGATTTCTTACTTTTTCGTGGTCCAATCCAGGATGACCTTGCCGGACTTGCCGGAGTTCATGGCGGCGAAGCCCTTCTCAAAGTCGGTGTAGTGGAAGCGGTGGGTGATGACGGGGCTCAGATCCAGGCCACCCTGGACCATGTAGGACATCTGGTGCCAGTTGTCCATCTTGCGGCCGTAGATGCCCTGGAGGGTCAGACCCTTGCCGATGATGTCGTTCATGTTCAGAGTGAAGGGCTTGTTGCCGATGCCCAGCAGGGAGATCTTGCCGCCGTTACGCATGCAGGAGATCATCTGCTTGAAGGCGATCTCGGAGCCGGACATTTCCAGACCCACGTCAAAGCCCTCGGCGATGTTCTGCTTCTTCATGACCTCCTTGAGGTCCTCGTGCATGGTGTTCACCGCGGCGTCCACATTCATCTTGCGGGCCAGGGTCAGACGGTCGTCGTTGATGTCGGTGATGACGACGCGGCGGGCGCCGGCGTACTTGCAGATCCCGGCGGCAATGATGCCGATGGGGCCCGCGCCGGTGATCAGCACGTCCTCGCCCACCAGGGGGAACATCAGAGCGGTGTGGGTGGCGTTGCCGAAGGCGTCAAAGAAGGCAACCACGTCCTCGGGCAGGGAGGGGTCAATGGGAATGACGTTGGTGGCGGGGATGCAGACGTATTCTGCGAACGCGCCGTCGCGATCCACGCCCACGGAGACGGTGTCCTTGCACCACTGAATGTTGCCGGTGTGGCAGTTGCGGCAGCGATGGCAGGTGATGTGGCCCTCGCCGGAGACGCGCTGGCCGATCTTGAGGCCGGTGACGCCCTCACCGAGTCTGGCGATCTCGCCCACATACTCGTGGCCGATGGTCATGGGAGGATGCTTGATGTGCTCCGCAGCCCAGGGATCCCAGTTGAAGATGTGTACGTCGGTGCCGCAGATGGCAGTTTTGTGGATTTTGATGAGGACTTCACCCGCTTTGGGTTCGGGAACAGGGACTTTGCGAAGCTCCAGGCCGGGGCCCGCAATGGGTTTTACGATGGCATCCATCAAGACTTGCATAGGAATCTCCTTTCAAACTGTTCATACAGTACATGATGTATTCAGTGGATTTCCTTGGGGATCAGACCCAATTCCGTCCGTTCCACCCTTTATTATACTCGTGGTTTTCACCATAGTCAACAGCAAAATCAGTGCTTCTCCACGGAAAAATTGCAGGAATTCCCCATTTCCGGCGCTTTGGGGGATTGACAAAACAATTTCAATCGGTTACAATTTAGTTACAAGAACAGACGCACAAAACTGAATGAGGTGACAATTATGAAGCGAACCGGAAATCGAATCGTATCCCTGCTGATCGCGATTGTTCTGATCTTCGCCCTGCTGCCTTCCCTTTCCCCGGCGGCTTCCGCCTCGGAGATGAAGACGGCCATCGGCACCGTCACAGCCAGCGCCCTGCGTCTGCGAAAGGGCCCGAGCACGTCCTACGACATTGTGGATGTGGCGCCGCGAGGCGACGCGGTCCTGGTCATCGGCGCTGAGGGAGATTGGTACAAGGTGATCTACAACCTGCAGACCGGCTATATGCACGGGGACTATCTGACCCTGGAGGAGGTCAAGCAGATCAAGATCGGCTATGCCCGCTTTGAGTACGGCACCAACATCCGCCAGGGCCCCGGCACGGAGCAGCGGATCCTGGCCTGCGCCCCCAGCGGAGATACCTGCGTGATCGAGGGCTTCGATCACGGCTGGTTCAAGATCAGCTATCGGGGCATCGAGTCGGCCTACGTCCGCTCGGATCTGGTGACCATGCTGGAGATCCCGTACTCCAACTACGGCAGCCAGGGCAACACCTACCACGAGGAGGACAACGCAAGCGGGAAGAGCGCCTGCTTCCTGTACAACACCAACGTCCGCAGCGGCCCCGGCACCGGCTACGACATTCTGACCTGCGCGAGAGCGGGGGAGACCTGCACCATCCGGAGCGTCGCCCAGAATTGGTATCAGGTCAGCTACAACAGCATCGACGGCTACGTCCGCTCCGATCTGGTGGCCGTGCAGGACAGCACGGGGGGCGGCAACCAGAATCTGGCAAACGGCGATATGACCAGAAGCGAGAAGCTTCGGTTCATCTTCGGCACGGCTGATATCGACGATCCCCGGGAGGTCTATTCCAACTCCTACGAGGCGCAGGAGCACATGACCAGCGTGACGGTCAAGACCTGGGACATCAACAGCAGCGGCGAGAAATACACCCGCACCTGGACGCTGAACGTCCACGAGAACATCGCGGCCACGGTGGAGGCGATCTTTGACGAGATCTACGCCCTGCCGGAGCAGCCTCCGATCCACTCCCTGGGCGGCTACCGCTGGGCGGGCCTTTCGGAGCACAGCGTGGGCCTGGCCATCGATATCAACCCCAACGAGAACTACTACTGCGACCCCGACGGCAACGCTCTGACCGGCAGCTACTTCCGCCCCGGCGAGGATCCCTATTCCATTCCCGTAGGCGGCAGCATCGACCAGATCTTCGCCAGGTACGGCTTCACAAGAGGCATCTACTGGCACAGCGGGTACAAGGATTATATGCACTATTCCTTCTTCGGAACCTAAAGAAAATGACCGGGCCTTTCCCACAGGGAAAGGCCCGGTTTCTCGTTTTCAAATGACAATTTGAAAACACCTCAGTTTTTCGTTTTACGTTCTGCGTTTCTCGTTTCGCTCTGCGATCTGTTTCCCTGCCAGCAGGATCCCCACGCCGCAGACGGTGACCGCGGCGAAGAACAGCCAATCCCCGCCGGTCAGAGTGTGGATGTGCAGGAAAAAGACCTTGGGGAACAGGGCCACCGCGCCGATGAAGGCCGCCGGCATGGCCCCGCACAGCAGGGCCCGGAGCCGGGTAAAGGGGCGGCAGACCAGGGCCAGGTTGGCCAGGCCGATGAGGCCCGCCGACAGGGCGGCCAGGGTGGAGGAGACTTCATA
Organism: Oscillospiraceae bacterium; assembly: GCA_016292255.1. Lineage (GTDB taxonomy): Bacteria > Bacillota > Clostridia > Oscillospirales > Oscillospiraceae > JAFRPC01. The sequence goes on along the minus strand of JAEEZZ010000088.1, from coordinate 12,747 downwards.
GGAGGCGACGCCGCGCCGGGGGATCATGGACACAAGGGCGCAGACCACCACGGCCAGAGCTCCGGGGGCGGCCCGCAGGATCACCCGCCGCAGGAAATGCCGTGTTGCCCGTTCACTGGAGGGCTCCAGAGCCAGGAAGAAGGAGGGCACCCCGATGGACAGGGCGGAGATCAGGGTGAGCTGGATGGGCTGGAAGGGATAGCGCAGGGGCAAAATCAGCAGCAGAATGGCCAAAATCGCGGAGTACAGGGTCTTCACCAGGAACAGGCTGGCCGTCCGGGTGATGTTGCCGATGACCCGGCGGCCCTCCGCCACCACGGCGGGCAGGGAGTTGAAGTCCCCATCCATCAGCACCAGCTGGGCCGCGTGCTCCGTGGCCTCCGCGCCCCCCGCCATGGCGATGGAGCAGTCCGAGGCCTTGAGGGCGGGGATGTCGTTCACCCCGTCGCCGGTCATGGCCACGGTGTGGCCGTCGGCCTGGAAGGCCCCCACCAGCAGCCGCTTGCGATCCGGGGTCAGCCGCCCGAAGATCACGGAATCCCGGGCGGCGAACAGTTCTTCATCGTTCAGCTTCCCGCAGTCCACAGCCTTGTCCGCGTCCGCCAGCCCCAGGCGGCGGGCCACGGCGGCCACGGTGCGGGGATCGTCGCCGGACATGATCCTGACGCTGACGCCCTGCTCCCGGAACCAGCGCAGGGTGTCCGCAGCCGCAGGCCGCAGGGTGTCCCGCAGCAGGAAGAAGCCCAGGCAGCGTTCCACCGCCGGCAACTCCCCGTTCCGGAAAACGCCCTGTAGCGGCGCACACTGTGCGCCACCTGCGCCACCCGCCTCCGCCAGCGCCAGCACCCGGAAGCCCTGCTCCGCCCATTCCTCCACCTGGGCGGGAACCTCCTCCAGCACAAAGGATGGCGCCCCCAGGATCAGCACCGTCCCGTCTGCGAAGGCGGCGGCGGATTTTTTCCGGGCGGAGGAGAAGGGCAGGGTGTCCGTGGGGGCCTCGCCCCCCACGGGGAAGGCCGCGGCCAGGGCCCGGAGGGTCCCGGAGCGGGCCTCGAAGGCCCCCAGGAAGCGGGAGGCCGCAGCCCGCAGCTCCGCCTCGTCTGCGTCCACGGGGACGGCTTGATCCAGGGTCATTTCCCCGGTGGTGAGGGTGCCGGTCTTGTCCAGGCAGAGCACGTCCGTCCGGGCCAGGGTCTCGATGCCGAAGAGCTCCTGCACCAGGGTCTTCCGGCGACCCAGCTTCACCACACCGGCCATCAGCGCCACGGAGGTCAGCAGGATCAGCCCCTCGGGGATCATGCCGATCATGGCCGCCACCGTGGAGGGCACAGCCTCCTCCAGGGGGGCGTGGCGGGTCAGATACTCCCGCAGGAAGAGCAACAGGCCCAGGGGCACCAGGATCCGGCTGATCCAGGACACCAGGCGGTTCAGATCCGTCATCAGCTCCGACTTGGGGGAGCGGATGCGCTTGGCGTCGCCCATGAGCCGGGCGGCGTAGCTCTCGTCGCCCACGGCTGCCAGCTGGGCCGTGACCTTGCCCTCTGTGAGGAAGGAGCCGGACATGAGCCAGTCTCCGGGCCCCCGCTGGACGGGGTCGCTCTCCCCGGTGAGCAGGGATTCGTCTGCGGCGCAGCTGCCCGAGTGGATGATGGCGTCCGCCGGGAGCTGATCTCCCGCCCGGAACACCGCCAGATCCCCCAGCACCAGATCGGCGGGGGGACAGTCTGTCTCCGCCCCGTCCCGGATGGGGTGGCAGGGCTTCTCCTGGAGCAGGCGGAGCTTGTTCAGCATGGCCCGGGCCCGGAGGGACTGCCCCGTGCCGATCAGAGTGTTGGAAAAGACGACCCCCAGGAACATCATGTTCCGCCAGGAGCCTACCAGGGCCAGGCAGAGGGCCAGGGCGAAGTTCAGCAGATTAAAGAGGGTGAACAGGTTTTCACCGATGATCTGGGGAACGCTTTTGCCGGGCTGGGCGGTCTGCCGGTTGGCCTGCCCGGCCTGGAGCCGTGCGGCGGCCTCGGCGGCGCTGAGCCCCGTCTCAGCGGTGGCTATGTAATGCTCCGGCAGCCCCACAGGCAGCTTCAGAGCCTGCGCGGCCCCGACGGAAGATCCGTTTTGTGGCTTCATTCAGAGTTTCCTCCTTGCGTACTCCCCCTATCGTACCCGTTTCGACAGGAAATGTCAATAGGGACGAGGGAACAGAGAGCAGGCAACAAGCACCGTCTGTAGGGGGCGGCGCCCTCGACGCCCCGTCCCCCGTTCCGACCGGGCCGCAGGCGCGTACCACGCCCGTAGTTCAGAGTCCGTAGGGAGCGATGCCAACATCGCTCCTTTTCCCCCGCACGGACGCACCCTACTGTAGCGCGGGCTATTAGCCCGCCCGTTACCACGCACGATGAGGGTTTAAATGAATAATGAATACTGAATAACCGTCTAATGAATAATGTCGGAGTTTTTCAAATCGCGATTTGAAAAACACATTTATGATTCATTCTTAAGCCTTCAGCATTCATTATTCATTCCTTTCCCCTGGCCGTGGGGGGTACGGATTCTTCGCTTTGCTCAGAATGACAGGCGGGGAAAATAGACGGCACGTCCCGCGGCGCACACTGTGCGCCGCTACCTCATGTTTCGTTTTCTGTTCCCTGTTCCCGGTTGCCTTAATTATGCATTATGCACTATGCATTATGCATTCCTGCTTTGCCGCACAAAAAGAAGCGCCAGGCCAAGCCTGTCGCTTCTAATTACAGCAGATCCTCCGGGCGGTAGCAGTCCGCAGGCAGGATCTGGGACAGCGCCACCAGATTGAGGTCGGGATCCTGGGGAAGCTGTACGGCGCTGCGGACGGTCTCGTCCGCCCGCTCCGAGGCGCGCAGCGTCAGCAGGGCGGTGACGGCGCCTTCCGCGTCCGTGGACAGCAGCAGCCGGCCTCCGTGGCACTCCGCCCCGGCGCTGACCAGGCTGAGCCCCAGCCCGGCCCCGCCCTTGAGGTCGGAGCGCTCCGCCGCGTGCCGGTGGAAGGGGGCCTCCGGCAGGGCTGTCCCCGGGCTGTTCCGCACCGCGAAGCAGAGCTGATCCTTTCCGCTCTGGGTCAGAGTCAGAAGGATGCTGCCGTCCGCCGTGTCGGCGGCCGCGTTGGCGATCAGCTCCCGCAGCAGGGCGGCGGTCAGCGCCCAATCCATGCAGCAGGGGATCTCCCGGGCGGGCAGCTTCCAGCGCAGGCTTCGGCCCGCGGGGCCCAGCAGCTCCGCCAGCTCCGCGCAGAGGGCGGCTGTGGCGGCCACCGGATGGCAGCTCTTGCGGCAGAGGCGGAAGCTTCCGGCACAGAGGGCGGCCAGCAGCTCCAGATCTCCGGCGGTGCGCCGCAGCTGGTAGACGCTCCGCAGGGCCGGAGCGAGCCGGCGGGCAGCGTCGGCATCGGCCGCCGTGTCAGCCGCGGCGTCCAGCGCGGTAAGCAGATCCTGCAGAGCCAGCCGGATGCTTCCCGCCGTGTGGAGCAGGGTGTTTTCGTTGGGCGCGGGGATCAGACTGCGCAGGGGCCGCAGGAAACAGGCGGTCATCTCTCCCGCGTCATAGGCCCGGAGCGTCCAGCTCCGTCCGGCCAGGACGACGGGAGCCTCTGCGGATGCTCCGGCGGGGGGCAGGGGCGCGTCGGGCAGGATCTCAGCGAGGGCCGTGCCCGCGATCAGCCCCAGGGCGGCAGCCTCGGGATCGGAGAAGCAGATCACGCCGTTTTCCAGGGCAAACGCCGGGCCGCCTGCCAGCTCCAGCAGAGCCTTGATTGTGGAAAACTCCATCTGACCGCCTCCTTTTTCCGTAGTATGTACAGATCCGCCTGTTTCATTTACGCTATCATAATATAGATTCCGCCGGAATGCAAGATTTCTCTGTCAAAAAATGTCGATTTTTGTCGAAAGTTGTCAAAATATGTCGAATATACGAATAAAATTAAGAGGCAAGCAGGAAAGCGGAAGCTTCCTGTTTGCCTCGCGATCTTTTGGGAAAAGGCTCCGTCGGATAAGCGGATCAGAGGAATCCGCCGTTGACCGGCAGGTTCTGCCCGGTGACGAACTGCGCCCGGGCCAGATAGAGGATGGCCTCGGCCACCTCCTCCGGGCTGCCGACCCGCTCCAACGGGGTCTCGGCGGCCAGGGCAGCCTTGTCAGCGGGGGAGAGGTGGGCGTTCATTTCCGTGTCGATGACCCCGGGGGAGACGGCGTTCACCCGGATCCCGGAGGGGCCCAGCTCCCGGGCCAGGGCTTGGGTCAGGGCAATGACCGCCCCCTTGGTGGCGGAGTAGGCCGCCTCGCAGCTGGCGCCCGCCTGGCCCCACATGGAGCTGAGATTGACGATGGCTCCCGCCTGCCTTTGCAGCATGGCGGGCAGCACGGCCCGAACGGTGTTGTAGATGCCCTTGACGTTGACGGCGAAGAGCCGATCCCACTCCTCCGGGCTGATCTGGGAGATCAGCCCCACATGGGAGATCCCGGCGTTGTTCACCAGCACGTCCACCGGGGGCAGGGAGGCTACCGCCCGGGCTACGGCCTGGGTGTCCGCTACGTCGCAGCGGATGGCGGCAGCGCCGGTCTCGGCGGCCAGGGCCTCGGCGGCCTCGGCGTTTTTTTCATAGAAAAAGCTCACGGCGTACCCGGCGCGGACGAAAGCCCGCACCGCAGCGGCCCCGATCCCCCGAGACCCGCCGGTGACTAATACCTGCTGCATATTGCCTCCTGTTGCTTGAATGAAGTATCGGCTTGCGCCAATATGAAGTATTCCTTGCGGAATATGAAGTATCTCCCTTGGAGATATGAAGTATGTGCTTCGCACATATTGCGGTATCTGTTTATTCTGCGAATAAACAGATGAAAAGGAATGATTTGAAAAACGCGGAAGATTTCCCGTTGCGTCAAATATGGCGCAGCCATACATCATAAGCGAAGCATCTTCATGCGGCGAAGCCGTACTTCATATCCGCGCCAGCGGATACTTCATACAAAAAGGGGCCCCCAGGCCCCTTGCATTTGTGTTGTTGCTTATCTTTTCCTGCTCCGGGTCTTGTGCTCATACTGCCGGACGCCGGAGATCTTGCTGTTGGAGTCGGCCATGAACTGCTTCAGCTTTTCTTCAAAGCTCTCGGGCTCCGTGCGGACGGGCTGGAAGCTCTGGGGCCGGGCGGGACGCTCCTCCGCACTGCGGCGGGGCGGGGCAGGGCGCTCCTCCGCCTGCTTGATGGACAGACTCAGACGGCCGCGGTCGTCGGTGTTCAGAAGCTTGACCTTCACGGCCTGCCCCTCTGTCAGGTGCTGACGGATGTCGGTCACATAGGAGGAGGAAACCTCGGAGATATGAACAAGCCCGGTTTTTCCTTCGGGAAGATTGATAAACGCGCCAAAAGCCGCGATGGAACGGACGGTTCCTTCCAGGATGGTGCCCGGTGTGAATTCCATGTATGATGTGATTCCTTTCCCGTTTGAGTGCTTACTGCACGTCGGCGTCGTAGAAGACGATCTCGCCGGACTCCACCATGCCGAGCCGGGTGCGGGCGATCTTCATGATGCTCTTGTCGGTGCCGAGCTCCCGGAGCGACTGCTCCATCAGAGCCTGCTCCTGCTCTGCGTAGAGGACCCGCTGCTCCAGCGCGGCCACCTCTGCGTTTGCCTCCTTGACATCGTCCTGGAGGTTGACCAGCGAGATCACGGCAGGGATCGAAACGACCAGCAGTAAAATCTTGATGCCGAGGGATGATTTCTTCAGACGCATGGGCTTCCTCCTTTCCGAATACAGTTTCCAAAGCATAACCTGCAGTCTTTCATACTATTTTAACAGATTTTCCTGTAATTGCAACAATTATTTTCCTATTTTTTCTGTCTTTTTGCCGGCTTTTGCCATTTTTTCCATTTTTTTCGCAGGCTATGGCTGAGCCAGAGCCACATACTCCCGGAAAACGCCGCTGCAGCCAGGGCGAACAGCCGCAGACGGCCCCGTCCGGCGTAGAGGGCGAAGGCGAGCAGGCAGACCAGCACGCTCAGAACGTAGAGCCCGTCCGCCGCGGCGGTCAGCACGCGGCCCCGCCGCAGGGGGCGGCCCAGATCGTAGACTGCGCCGAAGCCGAGGCCCAGGGCCAGCGCAAGAAGGAGCTCCCGGAGCTGGAGACTGACCGGCAGCTCCATCAGCCGAAGAGACGGCGGAGCAGGCCCTTTTCCTGTCCGCCCTGCTCGTAGCTCAGGCCCTCGATCCCGCCCCGGAGCTCCACGCGTCCGTCCTCGGGGGCCAGACTCCGCAGGGCCAGCCCCGTCCCCCGGACGACCAGCAGCCGCTCCGCCATCCGCAGCACCACCAGGGTCTCCTCAAAGCGAAGGATCTCCCTGACCCCCGTGGCCCGCAGGAAGCGCCGCCCCTCCAGGCTGATCCGCTCGTCCGCGAAGGCCTCCGGCTTGATTTCCGCAGCCATATCCTCGCCTCCTTTTCTTGCATGGTGGAGTATATGCGCCGAAGCCCCCGAACATGAAAAAAAGGATTGAAATTTTTTCGCCGGTGAAGTATAATAAAACGAATAAAATGGCTGGTTGTGTCCGGCTGCGGAAGGAGTGGAGCCATGAGCCAGGTCATCGCCGTTACCTCCGGCAAGGGCGGCACCGGGAAGACCACGCTCTGCGCGGCCGTGGCGACCTGTCTGGCCGCGGAGGGACACAGCGTCCTGTGCATCGACGTGGATCTGGGGCTGCGGAATCTGGATATCTCTCTGGGGATGGCGGAGCAGGCGCCCATTTCCTTTGCCGACGTGATCGCCGGCCGGTATGAGCTGCGGGACGCCGCGCCCCACCCGGAGATCCCGGGGCTCTTTCTGCTGACCTCTCCCGTGGTGGATATGGGCGACCGCATCCGCTTCCAGGATTTTGACGCCATGCTCCAGGACGTACGCAAGCGCTATGAATACTGCCTGATCGATTCCCCGGCCGGGATCGGGAACGGCTTCCGCTTTGCCACCCGCTATGCCGACGAGGTGATCCTGGTGGCTACGCCGGATCCGGCCTCCCTGCGGGACGCCGCCCGGACGGCGGATCAGCTGATCGGCATGGGGAGCGAACGGATCCGCCTGGTGGTCAACCGGGTCACCCACGCCCTGTTCCGCCGCCTCCGCTGGACGGTGGACGATATGATGGACGAGGTGGGCGTCCCGCTGCTGGGCCTGGTTCCCGAGGATGAGAGCGTGGTGCTGGCCGCGGCTGCCAATCAGCCGCTGATCAGCCGCACCGACCGGGGCGCTGCCCTGGCCTACCTCCACATCGCCCGCCGCCTCCAGGGCCGCCGCGTCCCCCTGCTGCGGATTTGACGATCCGTAGGGGCCGATGCCCACATCGGCCCTGCCCCCCCCACCCGGGCGCACCCTACTGTAGCGCCGGCTATCAGCCGGCCCTGCCCCCCGCCCGGACGCACCCTACTGTAGGGGGCGGCGCCCTCGACGCCCCGCGCCCCGCCCGGACGCACCCTACTGTAGGGGGCGGCGCCCTCGACGCCCTGCCCCCCGCCCGGACGCACCCTACTGTAGGGGGCGGCGCCCTCGACGCCCCGCGCCCCGCCCCAACTGATGAAGGAATGAAGGAGCTGCCAATATGAACATTACGATCATGGCGCACGACAAGAAAAAAGAACTCATGGTTCAGTTCTGCACGGCCTATAAGAGCGTCCTGGCCAAGCATACCCTTTCGGCCACGGCGACCACGGGGCGACTGGTGGCGGAGGCCACGGGTCTGCCCATCTCCCTGTTCCTGGCCCATAACCAGGGCGGCCACCAGCAGGTGGACGCTCGGATCGCCTACAATGAGATCGACATGGTGCTGATGTTCACCGACCCCAACAGCGCCGACCCCTGGGACAACCGCTACGCCCTGCGGACGCTCCTGCTCTGCGACGCCCATAACGTCCCTGTGGCGACGAACCTGGCCACGGCGGAAATGCTGATCCTGGGCCTCCAGCGGGGCGACCTGGATTGGCGCGAGCTGGTGCATAACAAACGGTAGGCAATAGCGCCCAGGCAATAGGCAATAGGAGACGGGGGGCGCGTAGGGACGGCACCCTGCCGTCCGCAGAGGGAGATAACGATGACGCACTATTCCGAACAAACGGTTGACTTTTTGTGGGCATTACGCTTGAACAACTCCCGGGAGTGGTTCCAGGAACACAAGGCCGAATATGAGGCGCTGATGCTCCAACCCACCAAGGATCTGGCCAACGCCCTGTTTGAGCACCTGCGGGACAAGGCCCCCCGGCACGACTGGAACCTGCATATTTCCCGGATCTACCGGGACGCCCGTCGGCTTTTCGGCCGCGGGCCCATGAACGATCACCTCTGGTTCACGATCTATGCCGATAAGGAGGAGGGAGGCGGCCCGGCCTACTGGTTCAGCTTCACCCCCGAGGGCTGGGACTGCGGCATGGGCCTCTGGCCCAGCGGCAACACATCCCTGGAGCGTCTTCGCGCCCAGGTGCGCCGGGACCCTGCCCCTGTTGAAGCCCTGGCCCGCCGTCTGGCGCAGCAGGACGTCTTCACCCTGACCGGCGAGAGCTACAAGAAGCATAAGCTGGAGACCACCCCCACCCTCCAACCCTGGGTGGATAAGAAATGGCTGGGCCTGGAGCACCAGGCCCCCCACGACGAGCTGTCCCTCTCCGACCGCCTTTTCCCCTTCCTCCGGGACGGCTTCGACTTCCTGCTGCCCTATTACGAATTTTTCCTCTCCCTTCCCAATATAGAAGAATCCCACCCCGCGACGCCGTAGCGCGGGCTATCAGCCCGCCAACCCGTGCCCACCCGTACCCACCCCGTAGCGCGGGCTATTAGCCCGCCCACTCTTTGCGAACATGAAAACAAACGACCAACCGACAAAACCACCCGGACCGCACCGCCGAAAACCCAACCGTCTGGCCGGTCACGACTATTCCGCACCCGGTTATTATTTCATTACGGTCTGCACGGAAAACCACGATCTGCTTTTGGGCCGGATCTGTGCGCGGGAGGACGTCACCGTTTCCGCCGAAATGGTCCTGAACGAAACAGGGCGGACGGTGGAACGTGCAATTCTTGCAATTCCTGCCCATTACCCCGGCGCGGCCTTGGACAAATACGTGGTGATGCCGAATCACGTCCACCTTATCGTTGCGATCACTGACGACCCGGACCATAAATCGAGCATACCCACGATCGTGCGGCAATTCAAACGCGCCGTGTCCGTCGAGCTGGGAAAGAGCATTTGGCAATTGGGGTTCCACGACCATATCATCCGCGAGGAAGCGGATTACCGGGAAATATGGACCTATATCGACAACAACCCCTTAAAATGGGCGCTGGATAAATACTACCGGGAAACGTAAGCGTTGCCGCACCCACCCGTGGCGCGGGCCCCGGCTTCGCGTCGCAGCCCGCCAACCCGCACCCACCCGTGGCGCGGGCTATCAGCCCGCAATACCCCCTGCGCAATATGATAAACGGCGGGCTGATAGCCCGCGCTACAGACGAAAGGAACGGCGGGCTAATAGCCCGCGCTACAGACGAAAGGAACGGCGGGCTAATAGCCCGCGCTACAGAGGAGGTTACCACATGCCTGTCATCACCCCCCGGACGCTGTCCGGTTTTATGGAGCTGCTGCCCGGGCCCCAGCAGCAGATGGAGCGCTTTCTGAACACGCTCCGGGAGACCTACGCCCTCTACGGCTTCACGCCGCTGGACACCCCCCTGGTCGAGTCCGCCGAGATCCTGCTGGCCAAGGGCGGCGGCGAGACCGAAAAGCAGATCTACCGCTTCTCCAAGGGCGACGCGGATCTGGCCCTGCGCTTTGATCTGACCGTCCCCCTGGCCAAATACGTGGCCCTGCACGCAGGGGAGCTGAGCTTCCCCTTCCGCCGCTACCAGATCGGCAAGGTCTACCGGGGCGAGCGGGCCCAGCGGGGCCGCTTCCGGGAGTTCTACCAGGCCGACATCGACATCATCGGCGACGGCAAGCTGGACGTGGCCAACGAGGCGGAGATCCCCGCCGTCATCTATGCCACCTTCACCCGCCTGGGCCTGGAGCGCTTCCAGATCCGGGTCAACAACCGGAAGATCCTCAACGGCTTCTACGCTCTGCAGGGCCTGTCGGAAAAATCCGGCGACATCATGCGTACCGTGGACAAGCTGGACAAGATCGGCCCCGAGAAGGTCAAGGCCCTGCTGATGGACGATGCGGCCCTCACCGAGGCCCAGGCCGACGAGATCATGAAATTTATCGCCATCCGGGGCAGCAACGCCGAGGTCCTGGCCGCTCTGGAGGGCTACGCAGGCCAAAACGAGCTCTTTGACACCGGCCTGTCGGAGCTGAAAACCGTCACCAAGTACCTGGCGGCCTTCGGCGTGCCGGAGACCCACTTCGCCGTGGATCTCACCATCGCCCGGGGCCTGGATTACTACACCGGCACGGTCTACGAGACCCTCATGCTGGATCACCCCGAGATCGGCTCCATCTGCTCCGGCGGCCGCTACGACAATCTGGCGGAGTACTACACCGAGCGGCAGCTGCCCGGCGTGGGCATTTCCATCGGCGCTACCCGGCTGTTCTACGTGCTCCAGGAGCAGGGGATGCTGAACGGGGAGCTGAACACCGCCCCCGCCGAGGTGCTGATCCTGCCCATGACCGAGGATCTGACTGCCGCGGGCCAGGCCGCCACCTTCTTCCGGGGCTGCGAGATCCGCACCCAGCTCTACACCGAGCAGAAGAAGTTCAAGGCCAAGATGGGCTACGCCGACAAGCTGGGCATCCCCTTCGTGGCCTTCCTGGGGGAGGACGAGGCCGCCCAGAACAAGATCTCCCTCAAGAACATGAAGACCGGCGAGCAGCAGCTCCTGAGCCTTGTGGACGCCGCGAACGTGATCCTGGAGGACATGCGGGTCCGCAACAACGGCAAGCTGATCAAGGGCTGAGAAAAAGCCTTCCCCTTGAGGGGAAGGTGCCCCAGTGCGCACACTGGGGCGGATGAGGTGGGGTACTTGTTTTTGAGCGGTTCGTCGAAGGCACACGCTCGTCGAGACACCCCCTCATCCGTCCTCCGGCTTCCGTGAGACGCCGGAGTCCACCTTCCCCCCAGGGGGAAGGCATTTCATCGTGATTTCTGCCGGCAGATCGCCGGCACTACATACAGAGGAAAACAGAGGTAAGACGAATATGACTCAAAACAGAACCCATACCTGCGGGGAGCTGCGGCTCTCTGACGCGGGAAAAACCGTCCGCATCGTCGGCTGGATGGAGAACGTCCGGGTAGTCGGCGCCAATTTCGCTTTCGTGGTGGTCCGGGACTTCTACGGCACCACCCAGGTCGTCGTTGAGACCGAGGACATGATGAACGTCGTCAAGTCCATCAACAAGGAGAGCACCATCGCCGTGGAGGGCACGGTCCGGGAGCGGGACGCCAAGAACCCCAAGCAGCCCACCGGCGAGATCGAAATCGTCCCCACCAAGATCGAGATCCTGGGCCGCTGCCGCTACAACGAGCTGCCCTTTGAGATCAACCGCAGCCGGGAGGCCGACGAGACCGCCCGCCTGAAGTACCGCTATCTGGATCTGCGGAACCCCGCGGTGAAGGAGAACATCATCCTCCGCTGCAACGTCATTGCCGCCCTGCGGCAGGCCATGCTGGAGCGGGGCTTCCTGGAGATCACCACCCCCATTCTGACGGTGTCCTCTCCCGAGGGCGCCCGGGACTACCTGGTGCCCGCCCGGAAGCACCCCGGCAAGTTCTACGCCCTGCCCCAGGCTCCCCAGCAGTTCAAGCAGCTGCTGATGACCTCCGGCTTCGACCGCTACTTCCAGATCGCCCCCTGCTTCCGTGACGAGGACGCCCGGGGCGACCGCAGCCCCGGCGAGTTCTACCAGATGGATATGGAGATGGCCTTCGCCACCCAGGAGGACGTGTTCGCGGTGCTGGAGGAGGTCCTGCCTCCCATCTTTGCCAAGTACGGCAAGTACAACGTGGCCAGCAAGCCCCCCTTCAAGCGCATCCCCTATCTGGAAGCCCTGGAGACCTACGGCTCCGATAAGCCGGATCTGCGCATCGACCTGACGGCGAAGAACGTCACCGCTCTGTTCGAGGGCACGGAGTTCGCCCCCTTCCAGGGCCAGACCGTCCGGGCTGTGCCCATCAGCGACTGCGCCCTGACCCGGAAGCAGATCGAAAAGCTGCTCTCCGACTGTGAAGTCCAGAGCGGCAGCAAGGGCTACTGGTTCAAGACCGACGAGACCGGCGCCATCGCCGGCGGCGTGGCCAAGTTCGTGGACGGGGAGAAGGCCAAGGCCCTGCTGGAGCTGAAGCCCAACACCCTGGTGCTGCTGGCCACGGAGACCAAGAACATCGGCGTGATGATCAAGACCTTCGGCGCTGCCTGCCCCGGCCACTTCGACAAGGAGCGCTACGAGTTCTGCTGGATCGTGGACTTCCCCATGTACGAGATCGGCGAGGAGAGCGGCGAGCTGGAGTTCTGCCACAACCCCTTCTCCATGCCCGAGGGCGGCCTGGAGACTCTGCTGAAAGCGGAGCGGGGAGAGATCGATCCCCTGAGCATCCTGGCCCAGCAGTACGACATCGTCTGCAACGGCGTGGAGCTGTCCTCCGGCGCAGTCCGGAACCACGACCCGGAGATCATGATCAAGGCCTTTGAGTTCGTCCGCCTGGGCGAGGAGGACGTGAAGGCCAAGTTCCCGGCCATGTACAACGCCTTCT
>JAEEZZ010000087.1 GCA_016292255.1 Oscillospiraceae bacterium | reverse complement strand
TGACCGGGTTATTTCCAGACTGTACGAGGACAATATCCTGGGGAAGATTTCGGACGAACGCTTTTCCAAGATGTCTGCGACTTACGAGGCGGAGCAAAAGACTCTGGATGCGGAGGTCTCCATGATTGAGCAGAAGCTCCGAGACGCAGACAAGGCCAGCGTTGATCTGCGGATGCTGCTGAAAGGTCTCAGAGAGTTCACAGAACTGAAGAAACTGACACCTGAGCTGGTCAATACCCTGATCCAGCGCATCGAGGTCCATAACAGCGACCGTTCCGGCGGAAAGATTCGAGTAAAGGTCGATATCTACTTTACCGCCATCGGAATAATCAACCTTCCTACGGAGAAAGACATGGAAAAGCTGATTACGGAATACGAAGAGGAGCACGCTGAGAAAGAACGGTCTAAAGTCGCAGTATCGTAGCCAATCGTAACAGCAATTAAAGAACGAAGCTCAACTGAAAACCCACGGAAATGAAACAGTGCAGCCCCCAAAAAGGGACTGCACCATTCCTACAAGGAAATACTTCCTTATGCGCCTCTGTTACAATCCACGCGGTTTTTTTCATTACGTTTTATCTCCTTTTCTGTTTTGGGACATATTTCGTCCGTTGAAAGAATTATACAGAATGTGAAGCCGTTTTACATCGTCCGCGAGAACCATTTTATCCCGGAAGATGGATCACGATCGTGACCGAAGGCCGGGTCAATGCAGACATCGTTCCACCGGCGTTTTCCACCAGAGTGCGAAGTGATGACAAGCCGCCGGTTTCGGAAAGCGGCTTGTCAGGGACGCGGCCGTTCCCGGTCAGCGTGAAGCGGAATTTGCCGCATCCATCTTCCGTATTGACTTCAAGCCGATCCCCATCCGAATGCTTGCGAAGGTTGGATGCACATTCCTGAATGGCTGCGGCCAGAACGCTTCGGGGGGTTCCGCTTTCCGGAATCGCGCCGCACAGCAGTACCGTGACGCCAATGGCTCCGGCTCCCCGGATCGCCTCGTCCAGCGCATCGCGCTGGGTATCATCCTCTTCAAATTCCTTCAAAAGCTGTGTATTAGTAATGGTCAGCGTCCGAAGCAGTGCAGTCGCGTCGATCGCTGCGGGGTCATCCATGTAACGACGGCTGATCAGGAGAACGTGGCCGGTCTCGTTATGGACCTGCATTCTGGCGTTCAGAAGCTCCTGGGATATGACGATCCGCTCTACCTCGCGATTGTAGTTCTCCAGGCGTTGATGCAGCTCCCGGAGCTTTTCGTTTTTACTTCGCAGCTCGTTGTTGATTTGGGCCAGGGCGGTAACGTCCGTTGCAGTTAGCTGGTAGTATGCGATTTTATCCTGCGTGATCCTGCCGGCAGAGAGCTTCCATACCTGTTTACCGTCGGAAACCACGTCGTGAGGCGCCGTGGCTTCCGTGCCGTCATCCGCCTCGGCCAGATCCAGCAAAGGACGCAGATCCGTCAACGCTTTCCCGGTCAGAGCGCGGGAAACCGCGTCCATGGTCAAATTGGTAAACACGGTCTGCCCGTCCTTCGCGGCAAAGGCGATCCCTGCGGGGAGAAGATCCAGGGTTTCCTTGATGGAGTCCGGCGTAGGGTGAGCTCTTCGCAGAAGTATCAGCTTGTGTGAAACCGCATACAGCCAGAATGCAGCAAGAAGCTCCACCAAGACCGGAACGAACACCGGCAGCGCGCAGAAGGAGGCGGTCACAGCCGGCCAGCTTCTCGGGTATTCCGATTCTCCGTAGTGAAACATACCGTCCAGCAAAAGAAAGAACAGCGCAAAAAGCGTAAGCAGAGAGAGGACTACAGGAAAAATATGCGTGCGTTCTTCCTTGACGCGGGTCAACAGCAGACAAAGATAGCCATTCCAAAACAGCAGTAATAGCACCGCCACGATCAATAACCCGCGAAGGGGCGTTTCAGCAGCCTGCCAGATCGTCATGTCAAATCACCGCCTTCCCGCGCGCGGACAGTCAGATACAGGATCCCTTCGTGTTCCTCAGAAAGGACCGGCAGCGGCGTATCGGCAATTGCGATCCCGGCCGCAGGGTTGGATGCCAGCCGAAGGTCGCCATTGGAATAGGAAACCATCAGCAGAGAAGCGCAGCCAAGCAGCCGCTCTGCCAGGATCTCAAAGGCATCATACAAAGCAATAATCGTGCCGGACGGCAGCAGCGCCTCTCCCATCTCCGGCTTCCGCTCTTCCAAAAAGCCGCTCTCATCTACAGACGTTTTGAGGCCTGCATAGGAGAGATACCGTCCGGACTCGGAAACCGCCAGCAGGAGCTCGCGCATAGGGAGGGTCTCCCGCTCGGATACCGTCAGCAACAGATTGGTTTTGCGCTTAACAAATGCATTCAATACGGAAACACGCGCAACGTCGCTGCGAAAACTCGGAGACTCGGAATTGGTTTCGCGCAGAAGTCCCTCGATCCGTTTTTGCCACGGATACATTTTCTCAGCAATTTCATGGTAAATGTGATGCCGGGAACGGAGAAATGCGTTTTGCTCTTTTTGCCGGTTTTCATATTCGATGAGGGTGTTTTCGCCCTCCAGCAGTTCGTTCGCCTCTGCAAGCGCCTCGTTCGCCTTGCGAACCGCGCCTTCATCCTCGATCCAGAATGCATAGCCGCCGCTGATTCGCTTGCCGTACAGCTTTTGATCCGACGTAAGCTGGAACGGAGATTCCAGCGCCGCTGCAAGCTGGCTGCGCTTTGCGTGGATCCTGGCTGCAGATCGATAACTTGCGCGGAGCTCCAGGTCCGTAATCAGAACGGGCATGGGAAGCTCTGAAAAGAAACCGGCGTAGTTTGCGTTATGCGGGATCAACCTTTTTTGAATGCAGATCTCACAAATGGCGAGCATGGAAAAAACGTGGATCTCCGGCGATTCATAGGGCGGAATGAATGCAATGATCCTCTTGAGACTGTGCAGCTCGATCAGAGCGAACCAGAGCAGAAGTATCCCCACAAACAACGCGATCGTCCTTTTGTTTTTTCTGCGCCCGCAGGTGTGAATCAGCAGAAGCAGTCCGGCGGCAACCGCCAGGATCATCCAGGCATAGGTCAAATAAAACGGCAGGCGGTAGCGATAGGTTCCGCTTGTGCCGATCAGAGTTTCTATTCCCGGCTTCGGCGCGAAAACCAGATGATGCAGGTCGTTGGTCAGAATCAGCGCGGAAAGAAAAGCCGCAGGGATCAGCAGCAGGCGCTCGTCCCAGCCCTTGCGAGTTTCCCCTCTGCCAATTCGAACGCACACCATCCAGAACAGGGCCGGAATCGTGGTCATCGGCAGATAGAAAGCGTACCAGGTCAGCCGCAGCGCGGCAGCACTTACGGCAACGCGATATCGATAGACCCGCAGAGAGAGGTAAAGAAGCATCAGCAGCGCCATTGCGATCAGATAAGTACGTGGCCTTATGGGTAAGAGGCGAGAATGGACGGAACGTATCCAAACAAGAAGCAGGGCAGCATAGATTGCAAAAACAAGGCAGAAGCACAGCGTGACAAGCGCGTAATTCGGCTGCGTCACGTTATGAAGCCAATCCTCGACCACATGAAGAACACCGGCCAGCAACAACAAGCCGATGAAAAGAAGGTGATTCTTTTTTGATTCCATTATTCGCATGACATAGCGCCCCCGTTCTCTCAGGATTTTACTATATCCATAAAACAGTTCAAAATCAAGATAATCCTACCTGTGAAAAGAAGAAATATCCAAAAAGCTCCACTGGATGAGTGTGCCTGTAACGTCAAGTTGCTATTTTGCTTCTGTGGTCATGTAGCTACCCGACAACACCACCCGCGCAATTATGCTTAACGATACCGCGAGGTCGTGCGGAACAGTACGTCTGAGAAGCGAAACTGGCAAAAGACGAACCGAAAGAAACCGTTTCTGACTACGGGGACAAGATCACGTTTGCAGGCTTGCTTCCTTTCTAATAATTTGTTATAATGACTGCAAAGACGGCAGCTGCATCCGGATGGTTGCACAATAATAGATGATTCTGCCGGAAAAACTGATGAAATGGGGGCTTGTGTAATGGAAATGCAACAGAACAAACGATTATATGTGATCGTCGGATTGGTGCTGTTGGCCGTGATCGCGGTGATCGTGTGTCTGGTCGTCGCCGGTCAAAAGACGGAAACGGCGGCCACGCCTTTGACGGCCTACTGGACGTCGGATTCTCCTGCGGCGCAAAGCCTGAGGGACTACGTCGCCAAAGTAACGGATCCCGAGAACAAAGCCGACTTCATTCCCGAGAAGGATCGGATCGCGGTCTTTGATATGGACGGCACACTGGCCTGCGAAACGTACTATACCTATTACGACACGATGATGTTTATTGAATACTGCCTGGTCGATCATCCGGAACGGGTCTCAGAAGAGCTGAAGCAGGTCGCCGCTTCTATCCGGCCCGGTTATACGGCGGACGAAAATCTGGCAAGAAACTTCGCCAAGGCCTACGCCGGAATGACGATGGAGGAATTCTCCGCATACGCGGTGGAATTCGGGAAAAAGTACACCGACAGCTTCCAAAATATGCGGTACATTGACAACGCCTATCTTCCGATGGTGGAGTTAGTCCGGTATCTGTATGAAAACGGCTTTACGATCTACGTGATCAGCGGCACAGAGCGCACTACCACCCGGGCCGTGATCGCGAACTCTCCGTACAGAGATTACGTCACGCCGAACCACGTGATCGGCACGGATTTTGAAGTCAAACAGGCTGGGTATGAGGACGTCTCATCGAACATGGACTTCAAGTATGAAAACGGCGATGAGCTGGTCCTCACCGGCGGCTTTATCCAGAAAAACCTCAACGGCAACAAGTCCATCTACGTGGAAAGAGAGATCGGCCAGAGGCCGGTGCTGGCGTTCGGGAACAGCGGCAGCGACACCAGCATGATGAATTATACCATCGACAGCAGAAACCCATATCCCGCGCAGGCGTATATGGTCGTCGCGGACGACAACGTCAGAGAATGGGGCACCCAGGATTGGGGAAAAAAGTCTGCAGATTACAGGGCAAAAGGATTTATTCCGATCTCTATGAAAAACGACTTTGCCCAGATCTACCCGGACGGCATTACCAAGGCGCCGGAGCAATATCTGGAGTGGGCGGCGTATCATTATTCGCCGGCGGAACCGAGTGCGGAGCTCGTCCTCTCGGACGACGCCTCCGACTTCATGCTGCTGCGTGAGGCGTTGTCTGGCATTCTTTTGAAAATCCGCTTTGACGCAACCTGCATTTTTGTTGGAGATCGCATTGACGGATAGGGATGCTTTCAGCCGTTTCTTCGTGATCCTTTTCCCAGAAACAAGTCGGGAGGCGTGTGATGGAGCTTTTTGAACTGAGCCGGGAGTACACAGATCTGCTTGCGATCCTGCTGCCGCTGTTGATCATTCCGATCGGTCTAAGCATCGCAGTACTCTCGGACAGCTATCTCACCAAGCGGCTGCGGCAGACATTTCTGCTGAGCATCGCGCTGTCGATCAGTCTGGTTGCACAGAACTATCTGGAAATGTGGATGACGGAGCTATGGAACATTCCCGCACGGACGGCGTTTTCCGTCTACGGTTACTGTGTGCGCCCGCTGATCCTGCTGCTGTTTTGCTCTCTCGTGGAGCCGCAGAACGCCAGGTTGTACCGGCCCGGCTGGGTACTTGTGGGCGTTAACGCGGTGATGTATCTGACGACCCCGCTGACAAAGCAGGTTTTCTATATTGACTCTGGAAACCACTATCATGCAGGGCCGCTTTCCCGCTTGTGCCTGTACGTCAGTCTGATCCTGCTGGCGTGGCAGCTTTGGCTGACGATACGTATGGTACGAAGGCAGGCGGGAAAAAATCTTGCACTTCCGCTGTTTATTGTGCTGATGATTCTCTTCTCCGTGTATCTGGACTATCAAGTGGGAGATTCTCCGCAGCCGGTTTCCTTTCTGACGATTGCGATCATCTGCGCTGCGGTGCTGTTTTATCTGTGGCTGCACTTGCAGCTTGTGCAGGTGCATGAGCGAGGAATGCGGGAGCAACAGCAATTACAGCTCATGTTCTCGCAGATCAAGCCGCATTTTCTCTACAACACGCTCGAAACGATCGAGGCGCTCTGCTTGATCGACCCGGAGGCGGCCAGGGAGGCAACTGCCAGATTCTCCGGCTATTTACGCGGCAATCTGACGGGGCTCAACACGGAAAACACGATCCCGTTTGAGAAGGAGCTTTCCCACACGCGGCTGTATCTGGAGCTGGAACAGATGCGCTTTCAGGAGGATCTGCAGGTGGTCTATGACATCACGTGCACCGATTTTTTCCTGCCGCCGCTGACACTGCAGCCACTGGCGGAGAACGCTGTGCGGCACGGCGTTCGTATGAAGAGCGACGGCAAGGGTATCGTAGAAATCAAAACGGCGGAGCTGCCGGATTGCTATGTAATCTCCGTTCGGGACGATGGCCCCGGGTTTGACCCGAATACGCCTCCCACCGACGGAAGACCGCACATCGGTCTGAGAAATGTGCGAGATCGCCTGCAAAGGCACGGAGCCGCACTGCACATTGAAAGCAAACAAGGCAGCGGAACTACCGTGACGATCCGAATTCCGAAGACCGAACAGGAGGAAAAACCGTGCTGATTTTTGCGATTGATGACGAGCGAACGCTGCTGCAATTTCTGCACAGCGCCATTGCGGAGGCGGCGCCCGGCGCGGAGATCCGAGACTTTCTGCGCGGGCAGGCAGCGCTGGACGCCGTCGCGCAGGAGGGGCTTCGCCCGGACGTGGTGTTCTCTGATATCCGTATGCCCGGTGTGACAGGCCTGGAGCTGGCGGTTCGCATGAAAGAGCTGTCAGCCGAGACGCGGATCGTGTTTGTCACCGGCTATGACGACTACGCCCTGGACGCCTATCAGCGGCACGTCAGCGGCTATTTGCTCAAGCCCATCAGCGCAGCAAAGATCCGGGAGGAGCTGGATGCACTTCCCTCCCCACGGCCTGCTGCGCCGACGCAAAGGCTCACGATTCAGTGCTTTGGATACTTCGAGGTATTTTGGAATAACCGGCCGCTGCATTTTCAGCGGCAGCAATCCAAGGAGCTCTTTGCCTATTTGATCAGCCGAGAGGGCGGTATGTGTACCCATGGGGAAATATCCGCGGCCCTGTGGGAGGACGAGACAGACCTGAAGTTGACGGGTAATCGCATTCGGACCCTGCTTGCCGATCTGCGAAAGACATTCTCAGACATCGGAATGGAGGACGTGTTGATCCGGCACCGGGCAAGCCTTGCAGTCAACCGCGCACTTTTGGACTGCGATTTTTTCCGAATGCTGGACGGTGATATGGAGGCGGTCAACGCCTTCAAGGGCGAGTTTATGGTGCAGTATTCCTGGGCGGAGATGAGCGCAGGAACGCTGACATTTCACTTTTAAGGCGATACGTTTTAATATTTTTTCATCAAAGCGCACAGAAGTCGGAAATAGTGCCACTTCTGTACGCTTTGGTATATATAATAGAAGTATATGCATGATGCAGCAGTCTACCATTTCGGGATCTGCGGCGCTGTTCCGCAGGGATCCCGAATCAAATCATCAAATAGTTAAATGGAGGAGTGAAAAATGACAAAGAAACTTACAAGCGTACTTTTGGCGCTCCTGCTCGTCCTGTCGCTGGCGGCCTGCGCGGGCGGCAGCAAACCGTCGACCGAGCAATCTGATAAACCGTCCACCAAACCGGTCAGCGAGCCGTCAAAGGAAGCATCCAATACACAGAAGCAGACTGACAGCATACAGGGCGATCCTAAGTCTGACCTCGACGCCGTTCAGACGATCGGCGAGCTGCTGGAAATGAAGAACTGTACGATGGGCGCGATGGGAGACACATTCGTCCTGGCCTTCGAGCAGGGCAGGATGACATACCGTGCAGTCGCTGAGATGCCGAGCGACGTTTCCGAAGCGTTCTACGCCCTCGACTGGGACGACCCCGAACGCGACGAAAAACAAAAAGCGCTCGTTTCGTCGCTCAAAGTCATTGAGATCACGAACCTGACCGAGGGCATTCCGTCCCAGGAGGAGCTCGACCAGCTCGTCGGAAAGACCGGCGCGGAGCTCCTTGACGAAGGTTGGAGCTATATGGGCTGGAGTAAGGTCAATTCTGATGTCCCGAACTTCTATTTGAGCAAGGGACCTTACAGCTTCAAGTTGGACGTGGACGGAGAAACTGGTGATTTGAATGATTTTGGTGAGGAGGATTTCCGCGCACTTACCGTGAAATCCGTGACATTTGACAATATCTTCGATCCAACGTACATTGAATTTGAATAAGAGTCAGCATATCTGAAACGATTTTAGATACAAAAGCCATAAACGTCAATATTTGAAAACCATCAACGGGAGGTATGAAGATGAAAAAGCGAATCTTATCCGTTTTTATCTGCCTAACCCTTTTGATCACGCTTACCGTGCCGGCCTCCGCAGACGCACAGATCGGCCGCATTGTGGCGGCAGGCGACGGCTACACGGTGACTAAGCTCTCAAACCCCGCGGCGGGAGAGGGCGAAGTTGACGGTCTGATCCCCGGCGGCGACCGTGAGAACAGCTACACCTGGCGGCTTGCCATGCGCGGAGACGAGATCTATATTGCCACCGCCCGCAACATCGCCAGCGCGCTGGTCAACAAGTACGGCAGCGCGTTCGCGGAGGCCGGCATCTCCCTGGACAGCTTCTGGGCCATGATCGATCTGGTAACAAACGGCGACATTCTCAGAAACGACGAGAATGAAGGCGCGAACATTATCAGCTACAACCGCGTGACCGGCGAGTTCCAGGTGCTCTACACTGCCGACCCCGGCGACTATTTTCGTATGGCGGTCACCTTTGGTGACGACGTCTACTTCGGCTCCTATTCCGCAAATCCGGAAAACCCGCAGTACATTCTGAAGCTCGACCCGGACGGCAACTTCACGAAAGTGTTTCAGACGATGGGCTCGATCTCTCTGCGCGCGAACTGTGTGTACGACGATCACCTGTTCTTTGCCGGGGCGGACGACCGCGAGGAGGTTGACATCATCGACCTTTTCCTCCACGGTAATCCGACAAAGATGGCAATTCTGCGAAAGAGCAACGAGGACGACAGCGTCTGGGAGCGCGTCGCGGACTACAAGGACTTCGGCGATGCGCCCTACGATCCGATCATGGAAAGCTGGGCCGAATCTCCGATCTGGGAAATGGCGGTCCACAACGACGAGATCTACGCCACAGCGCCGTCATCGGCAGGCTTTGTGGTCTTCAAGGGACATCCCGCGCAGGACGACGAAGAAGCCAACGCGTACGGTTGGGTCTGGCAAGAGGTGGCAGGGCCGAACAACGGCGTCAACAACCCGGACCTTTCCGACGTTGAGGGCGGCGAACCCGATACCATGCGCTCCCTGGTCGGCTCCGTCTATGAGTGGAATGGCACGCTCTATGCCTACAACTTCGACCACTGCTTCGGCGGCTGCGCCAACGCTTTTGTCGGCGCGCTGCAGCAACTCGCGGGCAAAAAAGTCAAGGCCTCCGAGTACCTTTTCTATCTCTACGATTCCCTGCAAAACACGCAGAAGATCTGGGCGCTCGACGACGAGACCGGAAAATTTGAGGAGGTCGAGGCCTTTACCGCGCTGACCGATGGCACTTTGAACGAATACATCTGGCGCATGGGTGAATACGACGACAGCCTTTATATCGCAACGATGGATGCAGGCGTGTTCTATAACTATCTGACCCAGCTCACCAACGGCAGCTTCTTCTCTGCCGACACAGAGCAGATCCTGCAGCGGCTTCAATATCTGCGAAACCTGCTCCAGCTGCTGATTGCCTCCGGCGATGCCTCCATCCTTGACCTGGACCAGATCAGGGATGCGCTGCTCGATGGGGTCGACCTATTAAGGACCCTGCTCACCATGGATATCGACGAGGAGAATCTGGCGCAGTTTTTGGAAAATTACACGCTCTTCCAGGCCGCGCTTTCCAGCGCAGCCATGTCCGCCCTGGCCTCGCTCAGCGACATGAGCCTGGACGAGTTGGCGATCGAACTGCTGACCGGGGACGTTGCCGGACAGCTGATCGACGGGACGCTGAATCTGGCGGACATTCTGTTCCAGGGCGTCGACATCGCAGGCTTGATCCCCGAGGAACTCACCAACGAATTCACCGAACAGCTGGTGAGCGTGCTGCAAATGCTGCAGAGCTTCAGCGAAGGCTACGTTGCGGCAGATGAGGAGACCCAGGCCTACTACCGGGAGTTCGTGAAGATCATTATTCGGAATTATCTGGAGAGTGTGCTTAACGAGTGGAAGGACAAGATCAACGAGGCCTTTGACATGATCGACATTGAGGGCGTCCGTATGTACCTCTGGATCAGCGATCAGGTAAAGAACAACGAGTGGGGCTTTGATCTGTTCCGCACCTCTGACGGTGAAAACTTTGAGGTAATTACAAGAGACGGATTCGGGGACAAATACAACTACGGCTGCTCCGCCTTCCTGGAGACCGAAGAGGGGCTCTACCTCGGCACCTGCAACCCCTTCTATGGCGGACAGCTTTATCTGCTGCAGACGGTGGAGCCGATGGACGACGGCCTGCCCTGCGACGGCGGAGACAGCTGCCCGGGCGGCAGGTTTACTGATATGCCTCCCAAGGATCACTGGGCACACGACGCGATCGATTGGGCCGTGGTACACGGCATCACTGCCGGTACCTCCGAGACGACCTTCGGCCCCGACGAGGGCTGTACCCGCGCCCAGGTCGTGACCTTCCTTTGGAGAGCTGCCGGCGCCCCGGAGCCCGCCACAACAGACAATCCCTTTAAGGACGTGGAGGACGGCGCATACTACGAGAAGCCCGTCCTTTGGGCCGCAGAGAACGGGATCACCGCCGGTACCGCTCCCGACGAGTTCAGCCCGGACGCCACCTGCACCCGTGCACAGATCGTCACCTTTCTCTGGCGCTATGAGGGCAATCCCGAGCCCTCAAGCACCGATAACCCCTTCGAGGATGTGGAGGCCGGCGCCTACTATGAAAAGGCCGTCCTTTGGGCCGCCGAGAATGGGATCACTGCCGGTACCTCCGCCACGACCTTTGGCCCCGACGACACCTGCACCAGAGCGCAGGTCGTGACGTTCCTGCACCGGGACAGTACGAAATAGTACCCTAAAGCACACGAAACACAGATAGTTCAATTATAAATTCAAATTTGCAGGAGGTACCCATAATGTGCAAAAAAGTCAATCTCATCGTTCTTGTGATCGCGCTGCTTGCGCTCTGCGTATCGGCCGTGTCCCTGTCTGTCACCTTGCAGCCGAAACAGGAGGACGTGAAGGATGAGCAGGACTTGCAGTACGTGCTGTATCTCGGTACCAACGACAAGGATACAAATGAGCCCGTCTTCTCTCCGGATGAAGCCAGAACCAAAGCGGAAGACATTCTGATTGAGCACTTCGGCGGCTACACGATCCAGGAGGCCCACGGCGGCTGGGAGTACGAGGGCACGCGCTATCAGGAGTACACCATCGTGATCTATCTGAGCGACACCAACTTGGATGCGGTACACGCGGCGGCAAAGGACATGATCCGCGTCTTCAACCAAAGCTCGGTGCTGATCCAAACCAATAGCACTGTGACGGAATTTTACAGTGGAAGCTGATGGACTTGAAAACTGCAGCAAGGCCGCGGTCGATGAAACGGTTTCTATCCGTTTCATCGACCGCAATATAAGAAAGGAATTCGGGAAATGAACAAGAAAGCCTTATCGACCCGCACGCTTCTGATCGTGGTTTCCATTCTGCTGGTCTGTGTGCTGCTTGTGCAGTGCCTATTCTGGGCAGGCGTTTTCGGCAGCGCGCAGACGGCGCAAGCCGTCGCCCGGGAAGCGGTTGGGAGTCTCTCCCGTAAGGGCTATACGCTTGAGCAGGTCGTTGTGCTCAGCAGGCACAACATCCGCTCGCCGCTCTCCGGCGGTGACTCGCTGCTGGGCAAGATTACGCCGCACGCATGGTTCGCCTGGTCTTCAAATCCGAGCGAGCTGTCCCTCCGGGGCGGCGTTCTGGAGACGGAGATGGGACAGTATTTCCGAAAATGGTTGGAAGCCGAGGGCCTGTTTCCGGAGAACTATCACCCCGAGGACGGGCAGATCCGCATCTATGCAAACTCCAAGCAGCGCACCATCGCGACCGCGGAATACTTCGTTTCCGGCCTGCTGCCCACTGCAAATCCCGAGATCGAATATCACATGGAATTCGACCAGATGGATCCGGTGTTTACGCCGAAGCTGAACTTTGTCTCGCCGGACTACAATGCCGCTGCCGAGGCGCAGATCCGGGAACGCTACACTGACGTCGTAAACGGTCTGTCGGACAACTATGAGTTACTTTCCGACGTGATCGATCTGGAGCAGTCTGCCGCCTGGAAGGACGGTTCCGTAACGGCATTCCAAACCGACGATACAAAACTTATTCTGGAGCTGGACAAGGAGCCCGGAATGAAGGGCTCGCTGAAAACCGGCTGTTCGGTCGCCGACGCGCTGGTTTTGCAGTATTATGAGGAAAGCGATCCCATCAAGGCGGGCTTCGGCCACGAATTGAGCTTTGAACAGTGGCAGCAGATCTCCGAGATCAAGGATGTCTACGGCGACGTGCTCTTTACCGCTCCCCTGGTCGCTGCCAACGTGGCCCATCCGCTCTTGCAGGAGATCGAGCAGGAGCTTTCCACCGACGGGCGAACCTTCAGCTTCCTGTGCGGTCACGACTCCAACGTCGGAAGCGTGCTTGCCGCACTCGGGGCCGAGGCCTACGAGCTGCCCGGCGCGATCGAGTCCAAAACGCCGATCGGCTGCAAGCTGGTGTTCTGTCGCTGGAGAGGCCCGGACGGCAGCAGCTACTGTACCATCGATCTGGTCTATCAGACGGTCGATCAGCTCCGGACCGCTTCCCTGCTGGACCTGGACAACCACCCCGCCATCGTTCCCCTGCGTTTCCGAGGCATCACCGCCAACGCTGACGGGCTATATGCTGAGCGAGATTTCCGGGATCTGTTGGAGAACGCCATCGCCGAATACGACCGGATCACGCAGACCTACGCCCTGCCGGAGGCGGCATGACAAGTTTTCGAGGAATCGAATCATAACTGAAAGCCCGACTCAACCGGAGTGATCCGATTGAGTTGGGCTTTTATTCACGCGCTTTATTCATTCAAGAACAACTCACTGTTCCTGTACCAGAAATGCATCCGGGCTGATTCGTTTATATTCATGCTCAGAACCAGGCATCGGAATGTAGGCGAAAACGTCATCCTTTCCACGGTCCTTTGCATGGTACAACGCACGGTCGGCGTATTTGATAATGTCCAGGATGGTGATATCCGTATTCTGCAAATCCACATTGACAACACCGACTGACACGGTCAGGCGCTGCCCGTTTGGATTCTTAACGTGCTTGACGCCGGAGCTGCGGACGTTATCGTAAATACGCAGGACAAGCTCCTCCATTTTTTTGTTGCTGTGTCCAAGGACGAGACCGAAATACTCATCGCCGCCGTATCGGAAGAATTTCACCGAAGCATTCACCTCCGCCTTACAGACGTTTGCGATCAGCTTGATGGCTTCATCCCCCGCTGCATGGCCGTAGGTGTCGTTATACTCTTTGAAATAGTCGATATCGAGGAAAATACCCCCGATTTTTTTCTTGTTCTTTTTTGCGTTTTCGATGAATTCGCCGGAGACAGTGACCAACGCGGAGCGGTTCATCAAGCCGGTAAGCGCATCCCGTTCCGCTTTTTCCTCGTTCATCCGGATCTTCTGCATCATTTTACTGATCTCCAAACGGGCGATATCCACGCTCTTCTGGCTCTCATACTGAATTTCCCGTTTCTCTTTCAGCAGCTCATCGAAAAGCGACGCGATTTCCTTGTAGAGCTCCAAAGCGCGGTCACGGTCGCCGCAGACAATGCAAAGCATGGCCTCCACACGTTTCGCAGTGATCTGATCCAGGGTATGTCCTCCAACCGAGGCATATTGCGTCAGTGTATCGGAAAAGCGCTTTGCCCGTTCGAGATCGCCGATCTTGATCTGAAAACCGACTATCTGTTCAAAATAGTAGTGAAATTCATAGGAATCTCCGTTGGAATGTGCAAGCTCAAGAACCAGGTCCGCATTCTTTGCGCCCTCTTCTGCATTGCCGATGGCATAGAGAACATAGGACCGACGGGTATAATAGCCGCACAAAAGGATCGGGTGTTCAATGTATTTCGCATCCGGTTCAACGCTGTCCAGGGCCTCCTTCGCCTGGCTGAACTGACCCAAGCTGCAAAAGCTGTCGGAGCAGTTGATGCCATAGAGGATCATTGCTCTGTGATTCTCCGGGTTTTTCTTCCTGCAGCCGGAAAGACAGTCTAAGGAGATCCGAAGGCTTTTCTGAAATGCCCCCATCTGAAAATAGGAATCACCGATATTGTTCAACAGTGTTTCCTTTCGGATGCTCGGGTTCTTTTTGCCTTGGACAAGCTGAAGTGCCTTATTATAGTATGTGATCGCGCTCTGAAAGCTGCCAAGGCCCGCATAGGCGATTCCCATCAGATTATAGCTTTGTGCAAGAAGGGACGGGTCATTCAGCTTTTCCAAAACGCTGACCGCCTTATAGGCGTACCCAAGCATACTGCCCCGTTTCCCCTGATTGAAAATACTAATCGATATGTACAGATTGGTTTTCCCGATTGCATGGAGATCGGCGCACTTCTCTGCTTCCTTCAGTAAAAGCTTCAATTCCTTTTCACGAAGATAAGGATCGTTCTTATGTTTATCCGACACAAGATCAATTCGTTTATCCAATGGCTGCTTTTCCATTTCCACACCTCCCATGCAGGCTGATCGATGGCTCCGGCTATGTCATCAGGGCTTCACGAGTCGTCGATATTCAAGCTCGCCCTGCTTCGCAGTGCAAATCGCGTATACGTCGTCCTTCCCTGCTGACTTTGCGTGATACAACGCCTTATCCGAATACTTGATAATATCCAGTACCGTATCATCACTGTTTTTCACATTGATATTCACAATACCGACGGATACCGTCAGGCACTGTCCATTTGGGTTTTTGACGTGCTCAATACCCGATGTACGAACTCTTTCCCAGAGCCGCAGTGCAAGCTTTTCCAAGTCTCCATCCCGATAGCCGAGAACAATACCGAGAAACTCGTCCCCGCCGTAGCGGAAAAATCTGACGTTTCCGTTTTCCTCTTCCAGGCAAGCCTTTGCGATAGATCGGATCGCATCATCACCTGCTGCGTGACCGTAGGTGTCATTATACTCCTTGAAGAAATCAATATCCAGGAACACGCCGCCGAGCGTCGTTCCCTTTTCTATTGCGCTCTGATAGAAGCCGCTGGAAATGTTGATCAATGCGCCGCGATTCAACAGCCCGGAAAGCGGATCTCGCTCCGCTTTCTCTTCGCTGGCCCGGATCTTGTTCATCAGATTCGCAATTTCCCTGCTTGCGGCCTCGACGTTTTTCTGACTCTCGTACTGAATGGCGTTTTGCTCCCGTACGCGCTTCTCGTAGAGGCTGCTGAGCTCTTTATAGAGCGCAAGGGCACGGTCTGATTCCCCGCGGGCAATACAGATGTTTGCCTGAACGCGTTTGGAGATAATCTTATCAATGGTATGGCCGTTGGTATCCGCATACCTGGTCAGAATGTCCGCAAAGCCCTGCGCTCTTTCGTAGTCACCGACACGCACCTCAAGCTTTGCGATCTTCTCGAAGTCCCGGTGGAACTCATAGGAATCATACCCGTTGTTTATCGCCTCAATCGTCAGATCGGCATATGATGCCGCTTCCTCCAGCTTTCCGATCTTATACAACACACAGCAGCGTCTGGCATAGTAGCCCCAGAGCAGAACATCACGGGCAAGAAGCTCCACGTCCGGCTTGACGCTGTCAAGGGTCTCCAGCGCGTTCTCGTATTGTTCCATTCCTTCATAGTCGTCGGAAAGGTTGATCGCGTAAATCACCGCATTGACGTGATCGTTCGGACGTTTGGTACGGATGACAGAGAAGCACTTCTTCATCAGTCGAATGCTCGTGCTGTACTCGCCCATCAAATAATAGCATTCAGCGATGTTATTCTGCATGACATCCCTGCGAATGCCGGGCTTTTTTTGCCTGTAGGTCTTCTCCAGCGCACGGTTATAATACTCAACGGCACGCAAATAATTCCCCTGCGCCAGATAGGCAATTCCCAGGAGATTATAGCTGCGGGCCAGCATCCTTTTGTCATTCAGCTTTTCAAAGATATCCACTGCTTTGACGGCGTGGGGAAGGATCTTGTTCCTGCTTCCCAGATCGAAATAGCACAGGGAAAGAAGATGATGGATCCGCCCGATGACGTATACGTCTTCCGCTCTCTCTGCTTCCTTCAATATCTTCTTGAGCTTCTTTTCGCGTCGATCGTAAGCGTTCTTTGTATCCTTCACAATCTGATCGACCCGTAAATCCAATTCTGATTTCTTCATAGTCAAAACCTCTTATGTGCGCTTTTCCGACCCCGTGTATCTCATGCTTGGGCCACGACTCTACGATACTCCTGCTCAGAATCTGACTCAGAATGAAGCGCGAACACTGCGTCTCTTCCGTAATTCTTCGCACGGTAGAGCGCGCTGTCCGTATTTCTGATGATGTCGAGCATCGTATTGTTTGCCCGATTCATGTCGATGTTGGCAATGCCAACGGACACCGTCAGTCTCTGCCCTCTGGGGTTTTTTCTGTGCTCGACCCCGGAGGCATGGACCCGCTCGACGATCCGCAGCGCAAGCGCTTCAATCTCCGCGTCCTTATGGTCGAGAACAATTCCGAAGATCTCATCGCCGCCATAGCGGAAGAATTTCACTGTGTCGCTCTCTTCTTCCATGCAGTTGCCTGCAACCACACGGATCACGTCATCCCCTGCCGCATGGCCGTAGGTGTCATTGAATTCTTTGAAATAGTCGATGTCAATAAAGATGCCGCCAAGCTTCTTTCCGGCTGTTTTCGCTTTCTGTATGAAGTCGTCTGTAATACTGACGAGCGCAGCCCGGTTCAACAAGCCGGAAAGCGGATCCCGCTCCGCTTTATCCTCATTGAGGCGGATCTTCTTCATCAAGCTCGCAATCTCTTTGCTTGCAAGCTCAACTCGTTTCTGACTGTCATTCTTGATTGCGTTCTGTTCTTTGACTCGCTTCTCATACAGTGCGCTGAGCTCTTTATAGAGGGCAAACAACCGGTCGCAATCCCCGCGAGAATCGCAGATATTGGCCTCAACGCGTTTTGCAATGATCAGATCGATGGTGTTTTTGTTCTTTTCCGCGTAGTCTGCCAGGATATCCGCGAATTGCTGCGCTCTGACCAGATCGCCGGCTTCCACCTCAAGTCTGGCAATTTTCTCAAAATCACGGTGGAATTCATAGGAGTCATACCCGGTATGCACAGAATCGATGGTCAGATCGGCATATCGTTGCGCCTCATCCACTCTGCCAAGCTTGTACAGGACGCAGCTTCTTCTGGCATAATACCCCCACAGGAGGACCTTCCGATCTGAAAGCTCAGCCTCGTTTACGGCAGCATCCAGCGCATTGATCGCTTTCTCCAGCTCTCCAAGCGCCTCGTAAGCATCCGAAATATTGATCGCGTAAATCACTGCGCTGACGTGATCTTCCGGATGCTTCGTGCGAATCACGGAAACACAGCGCTTTAACAGACGGGCAGCGACCTTATATTCTCCCATCAAAAAGTAGGCTTCTGCGATATTGCTGAGAATGACGTCCTTGCGGACAAAGGGTTCTTTCAGACCGCGTATCGTTTTTATCGCACGTTCATAGTATTCCACGGCGCGAATGTAATTGCCCGTGGCTCTGTACGCAAGCCCAACAATATTAAAGCTGGACGCAAGCTGGTTTTGTTCATTCAGGGTTTCAAAGACCTCCGCAGCCTTGACAGCATAGGGAAGGATATTGATTCGATTGCCGAGTTCAAAATAGCAAATGGCGATCGACAAATTGGTCCTGGCGATATAACCAAGATCCTCAGCTTTTTCCGCTTCCTTCAGGAATTTTTTCAATTCCCTCAAAAGCGGTACGGTGCCGCGTTTATAATCACTCAGGATCTGTTTCTCGCGTGCAAGCAATTCTGATTTGTCCATTTCCACTTCCTCTTACACACAAAACGACTATTGAACCACCTGCTTATATTCATTCCCCGAATCAGCTCTGTATCGGAACGCGTACACACAGTCTCTCCCGGAATTCTTCGCACGGTACAGTGCCTTGTCTGCGAATTTTATGATGTCCAGGATCGTCGCGTCGGACTTTCTCATGTCCAGGTTGACAATGCCGATGGATACGGTCAAGCGTTTGCCGTTGGAGTTCAAAACGTGCTCAAGCCCGGCATCGTGAACCTTTTCCGAAATCCGAAGCGCAAGCTTTTCGATGCTCTCGTCACTGTGACCAAGAATGACGCCAAAGTACTCATCGCCGCCGTAGCGGAAGAATTTGATCGTTGCGGATTCTTCACTCTTGCAAACATTCGCAACAAGCTTTATAGCCTCGTCGCCCGCGGCATGACCGTAATGATCGTTGTACTCCTTAAAGCAATCAATATCAAAGAAGATCCCGCCGAGATGCCTTTTCTTTTCCTTGGCCGTTTGAAGAAAGCTGCTTGAAACTCTGATCAGGGAGGATCGATTCATCAAATCCGTAAGCGGATCGCGCTCCGCCAGCTCATTGCTGCTTTTGATCTTCTTCATGAGCTTTACGATTTCTTTGTTCGCATCCTCCAAGCTCTTTTGCCCCTCGTACTGCATCGCCCTTTGCTGGCTGATCCATGTCTCATACAGTGCGCTGAGCTCTTTGTAGATCGCGAGGGCTTGATCCTGCTCTCCCCTTGCGCGGCAAATGTTGGCCCGAACACTTTTGGCCATGATCAGATCCAGGGTGTGGTTGTTCTCCTCGGCATACTTCGCCATGGCGGCATAATAGCGCAGGGCACGATCATAGTCGCCATGATCGATCTGGATCGCGGCAATCTTCGTATAAAAGATGTGATTGTCGTAATAGTCCAGATTCTGGTCGATCAGATCGAACGCCATGTCCGTAAACTTTTCGCCGCCCTCCATGTCGCCGGTCACATACAGCACATAGGAAAGTCTGGTATAATAGGCACACACGTAAATGCTTTTGGGGCTGTTATCGATCTCCCCTTTGATCTCGTCAAGGATCTCCTTTGCCCTTTTATAGTTTTCCAAGCCAAGGCAGCTGTCGCAGACGTTCAAGCCGAAGACGATCGCCCGGAGCGGATTATCCTGCGCTGTATGCCTGTAGTTCTCATAGCAGTCCGTAGAAATGCTATAGCTCTTCTCATAGACACCCATGTGATAATACGCATCACTGATGTTATTCAGCAGGGTGTTTTTCTTGATCAAGTCGCAATCACGGCCGCGGAGGATCCGGAGGCCATTGTTGTATGCCGAAACAGCGCGAAGATAATTTCCCAGGCCGGAATACGCGATGCCCAGAAGATTATAACTGCGTGCAAGAAGGGCCCGTTCGTTTGTTTTCTCAAAAATGCTCACCGCTTTGTAAGCATAGGAAAGCATCGTTCCGCGTTTTCCCTGGCCGAGAATGCTGTTTGCCAACAGCATACTGATTTTTCCGATCGCATAGAGGTCTGATTCCCGTTCCGCATTCTTTTCCGCTTCCTTGAGCAGCTTTTTGAGTTCTTGTTCACGTCGAAACGGATCATTCTTGTTTTCCCGGACGACTTGATCGATCCGATCTCTTAACAACTGCTGTTTCACATCATTCACTCCCTGCATAGGATCAAATCATGTAAGGCGGCTATGGAAAACATCCAAGCAGAAGCGATCATGCAGATTGGATCTTCCGATATTCGTGCGTCTCCCCCGATGAAGCATGAGAAGCGCACACAACATCCCGTTATTTCCGGCCGTATTAAGCCGTCAGCGCTCCACGCGTTCGTATTCATGCGCGGCATTGGGCAGATTATGATATGCAAACACATCGTCCTTGCCGCGATCCTTCGCATGATACAGCGCTTTATCCGTGTACTTGATGATATCCAGGATCGTTTCATCGGAGCCCTTCATATCCACATTGACAATGCCGATCGACACCGTCAAGCGCTGCCCGTTCGGGTTTTTGACGTGTGCAATGCCGGATGCGCGTATCGCCTCTGAAATCCGAAGGGCCGCGGCTTCCAGGTCTTTATCTTCCCATCCCAGGACAATTCCAAATAATTCGTCCCCGCCGTATCGGAAAAACTTCATCTGCGAGGATTCTTCTCCCTTGCAGACATCTGCAATATACTTGATAGCCAAGTCACCCTCAGCATGGCCGTAGGTGTCGTTGTATTCCTTGAAATAGTCAATGTCAAGAAAAATGCCGCCAAGCTTCTTTCCGTTATTCCTGGCATCGCGGAGAAACTCTTCCGCTATATTCACAAGGGCCGAGCGGTTCAGCAGGCCCGTAAGAGCGTCCCTTTCGGCCTTCTCCTCACTGTCGCGGATCTTTCTCATCAGCTTTGTGATTTCTCGCGTCGCGGCCTCCGCATTACGCTGGCTTTCGTACTGCATCACATTATCTTCGTTCATGCGCTTCTCATAGAGATCGTTCAGCTCCCGATAGAGTTCAACGCCCGTTTCTCTTCGCCGACGGCATAAGAAATGTTCGCCTGCACGCGCTTGGAAA
This sequence comes from Oscillospiraceae bacterium, assembly GCA_016292255.1. Classification (GTDB taxonomy): domain Bacteria; phylum Bacillota; class Clostridia; order Oscillospirales; family Oscillospiraceae; genus JAFRPC01. The sequence goes on along the minus strand of JAEEZZ010000087.1, from coordinate 16,645 downwards.
TGATCTGATCCAGCGTATGTCCGTTCTCTTCTGCATACTTTATCAGGATATCAGCAAAGCGCTGTGCACGCTCGTATTCGCCGAACCGGACTTCCTGCTTTGAGATCTTCTCAAAATCAAGATGTCCCTCGTATGAATCCGTTCCGTTGATCACATATTCGTAGGTCAGATCCTGTGCATGGTAGGCGATGCCGAGAATGTTGTAACTGCGAGCAAGCAAGGAACGGTTATCCGAGTTTTCAAAAATGTTGACAGCCTTCAGCGCATACGGAAGGATCTTGACCCGGTTGCCCAAATCAAAATAGCAGCCCGCGATGTGCATATTCAACTTGCCGATATATTGGACATCACCGGCTACTTCCGCTTCTTTCAGAAACTTCTTTAATTCCACAACCAGGTGTTTATTGTCGCCACGGTATTTTTTGAAGGCCTGCGTGATTCGCTCGTCTAATGTCGTCCGTTCCCTTCACTTACCCCCTTTCGGAAATTTATACACTCTAATTATAACAATTAATAAGAAAATAATCAATCCATTTTTTTGTTTTTCTGTAAAAAAGAACAAAAAGAACTTCTCCCTTCTGTCGAAGGGAGAAGTCGGTCAAACCGGATCAAAAAACCGCTTATTATTCAGTGACCTGCATTCTGATTTTTCCGATTGCATAGAGGTCTGTTTCCCGTTCCGCATTCTATTCAGATTGACCGTCCTGGGAAACTGAAGACACAGCTTGGAAAAACTCCAAATGATTCACGCTTAAGTGCGAACCCGCCTGTATTCATGCTCGGAATTTGCCAACGCATGATAGGCAAAAACGACGTCCTTTCCACGATCCTTTGCGTGGTAAAGCGCTTTATCCGCGTACTTGATGATATCCAGGATGGTATAGTCGGAATCCTTCATATCCACATTGACCACACCAATGGATACGGTCAGCCGCTGACCGTTGGGGTTCTTGATATGCTGGTAGCCGGAGGAATGGACCGTCTCGGAAATTCGTAGGGCGAGCTTTTCCACGTCCTCATCCTTATGGCCCAGGATCACGCCGAAATACTCATCGCCGCCATACCGGAAGAAGCGGATGGACGAAGTCTCCTCACCCAGGCAAACACTGGCAATATACTTGATTGCCTCGTCGCCTGCGGCATGGCCGTAGGTGTCGTTATATTCCTTGAAATAGTCGATATCCAGGAAAATACCGCCGAGCTTTTTGTTGTGTTCCTTGGCGCTTTGAACGAACTCATTCGTGATGCTGACCAAAGCGGAACGGTTCATCAGCCCTGTAAGCGGATCGCGTTCGGCTTTCTCCTCACTGATGCGGATCTTCTTCATCAGCTTTGCGATCTCTCTGCTGGCAGCTTCGGCATTCTTCTGGCTCTCATACTGCATTGCGTTCTGTTCCTGCACGCGCTTTTCATACAGATCATTGAGTTCCTTATAGAGCTCCAGCGCATTGGCCCGATCGCCGCGGGCATCAAAGATACTCGCCTGGACACGCTTGGCAATGATCAGCTCAAAGGTATGCCCGTTCGAATTGGCATACTCCGACAGAATATCCGCAAATTTCTGGGCGCGATCGCAGTCGTTGGCCTGGACCTCCAAAGACGCGATCCTTTCAAAATCCCGGTGGAATTCATAAAGGTCATGAATAATATTCATCCCACTCAAGGTCAGATCGGCATATTCCGCACCCTTTTCCAAATCGCCAAGCCGATAGTGGATCACGGAGCGTCTGGCGTAGTAGCCGTAGACCAGAGAATCTTCTCCCAGCGTTTTAACGTCGGGCTCAACGCAGTCCAGAATCTCTTTTGCCTGCTGGATCTCCCCGAGGCTTTCGTAACAATCGGAAAGATTCAGACCGTAAACCGAGATGGAGGCATGATTGTCCGGATTCTTCTTCTGGCAGGTGGACAAACAACCCTTCATCAGATGGATACTCTTCTGGTACTCGCCCATCTGATAATAGCAATCGGCAATGTTGTTGAGAATCATTTCCTTTCTCAACACGGGCTTTCTCTGGCCGCGGATCGTATCCAGCGCCTTGTTGTAGGAAGCCAAAGCAAGCTGGTAATTCTCCTGGGCACCGTAACCAATGCCGAGCAGGTTATAGCTGCGGGCAAGCAACGTCATATCATCCGAGTTTTCAAAAATGCCAACAGCCTTAAAAGCATGCGAAAGGATGCGAACCCGGTCGCCCATCTCGAAATAGCACATGGACAGATACAGGCTGATTTTGCCGATGAGCATAATCTCACCGTCTTTTTCCGCTTCCTTCAGGCACTTCTTGAGCTCACGTTCAAGCCGCGGATAATCACGCCGATGATCTTTCATGATCTGTTCGATCCGATCATCTATTTTCGACCTTTCCATAGTTACACCCTCTTACATTTTGATTTCTAAATTGATTATAGCAGTCAAATCAACAAAAATCAATTCATATTTTGATTTTCATTCAATTTTTTGTTTGTCCATTCAAATTTTTAGCTCTTTTTCTCGTTCAAAAAAGCACCGGCCTCTGGAAAAGAGGCCGGAGTTAACATAAATCCAATAATATATAATCTATTCAGCCTTCGCATTGCTCTCGAGGCGCCTGAATTCATGCTCCGCATCGGGCAAAAAGCAGTATTCAAACACATCATCCCTGCCGCGATCCTTGGCATGATAAAGCGCCTCATCCGAATACTTGATGATATCCAGGATCGTGTAGCCGGATTTCTTCATATCGACGTTGACGATACCGACTGAAACGGTCAGCCGCTGACCGTTGGGATTCTTGAGATGTTCAAAGCCGGAGGCCCTTATCTTCTGAGAAATCCGGAACGCCAGCTTACGCAATTCCTCGTCACGGAAGCCCAGGATGACCCCGAAGTACTCATCGCCGCCGTACCGGAAAAACTTAATGTTCTGTGATTCCTCATCCAGGCAGATCTTCGCGATAAACTTGATCGCCTCATCTCCGGCGGCATGGCCGTAGCTGTCGTTATACTCCTTGAAATAATCGATATCCAGGAAGATACCGCCCAGCTTCTTGCCCAGCGCCTTGGACTTTTCAATAAACTCCGTGGTAACATTGACCAGCGCAGAGCGATTCATCAAGCCTGTAAGCGGATCGCGCTCCGCTTTTTCTTCGCTGGCACGTACCTTATTCATCAGCTTTAAGATCTCTCTGTTGGCGGCGTCGATACTCTTTTGCGCCTCATACTGCATGGTCTTCTGCTCCGTCATCCACTCCTCGTAGAGCACGTTCAGTTCCTTGAACAGGGAGAGGGCGCGATCATAATCGCCGCTGGCATAGCAAATATTGCCCAGGACGCGCTTTGCAATGATATGATCCAAGGCGTGGCCGCTTTTCTCTGCGTACTCTGTCAGGGTATCGGAAATGATCCGGGCTCTTTCAAAGTCGCCGATTTGGAGCTGGAAGGAAACGATCCGCACGGTGACCGAGTGGAACTCATAGGTGTCCAGATGTGCATGGACCAGCTTTAACATCAGATCCGCATATTTGGCTCCACCAATCGGGTCGCCGTTCGCGTAAAGCGCACAGGACATTCTGATATAATACCCGCACAGCAATATGCTTTCGGGAAGGAATTCGGCATCCTGCTGAACCTCGTCAAGGATCTCCTGCCCTCTCCGGAAATCATTCATGCTGATATAGCTGTCAAAAATGTTGACCGCGTACAGGACGATCGCCGTGTGGTCGTCCGGCGAATGCGCTCTGCAGAAGGAAAGGCAGTCCTGTGAAATTTTGAGCGTCTTATCAAAGGCGCCCATTGAGAAATAGGCATCGCCGATATTGTTCAGCAGGGTGATCTTCCGAACGCCCGGCTTCTTCCTGCCGCGAATCACCTTCAGCGCCTTATTGTAGGATTCCAGGGCGCGCTGATAATTGCCCTGCCCGGCATAGGCAATGCCAAGCAGGTTGTAGCTGCGTGAAAGCAGCGCCGGATCGTTCAGTGTCTCCAAAATACTGACTGCCTTATAGGCATAGGGAATAATACTGTCACGCCGACCTTGGTGGACAATGCAGATCGCAAGGTTCAAATTGAGCTTTCCGATATTATAGACGTCTTTTTCCCTCTCCGCAACTCTGAGAAGCTTTTTCAGCTCCTGTGCCAGGCGGAAAGGATCATTCGGATATTGTTTAATCGCACGACTTATCCGATCACTCAATGACAGCTTTTCCATAATCGTACCTCTGAGGCAGATAATCTATCTGTTTTGCTTCTCATCGGAGCAAACTCGCCTGAATTCGTGCTCAGAATTGTCAAGGACACAGTATTGGAACACGTCGTCCTTACCCCGATCCTTCGCATGATAAAGAGCTCTGTCTGCATACTTGATAATATCCAGCACAGAATCATCAGACTTTTTCAAATCAATATTGACGATACCGATGGACACAGTGATCCGCTGGCCGTTGGGATTCTTGACATGGTCAATCGCGGAAGCGCGGACCTTTTCGGAAATACGAAGCGCAAGCGCCTGCAGATCTTTTTCCTTATGACCAAGAATAAATCCGAAATACTCATCGCCGCCGTATCGGAAGAATTTCACGGTGGAAGTTTCTTCTTCCATGCACTGCCTGGCGATATACTTAATGGCCTCGTCCCCTGCCGCGTGGCCATAGGTGTCGTTATACTCCTTGAAGTAGTCAATATCCAGGAAAATACCGCCCAGGCATTTTCCACGCTCCTTGGCCTCATTGAAGAAAGTCTCTGCGACGCTGGTCAAAGCCGAACGGTTCATCAACCCGGTAAGAGCATCCCGCTGCGCCCTCTGTTCGCTGTCGCGAACCCGCTTCATCAGCTTTGATACTTCCTTTGTGGCAGTGTCCGCGTTCTTTTGGATCTCGTACTGCATCGCGTTCTCTTCCTTGATGCGCCTCTCATAGAGGACGTTCAATTCCTTATAGAGCCCCAATGCAGCATCCATCTCACCTTTGGCATAGCAGATATTCGCCTGTACCCGTTTGGACAGGATCATATCGATGGTATTGCCGTTTTCATCGGCATATTTTTTCAGAATATCTGCAAAGCGCTGGGCGCGTACAAAGTCGCCGGATTTTACCTCCTGCGCCGCGATCTTCTCAAAATCCCGATGGAATTCATAGGAATCGTAATTGGTTGTCACGGCGTCTATCACAAGATCCGCATACTGCTCGGCCTCCTCTGTAAGGCCAAGCAGATACAGCACACAGCAGCGCCTGCCGTAATATCCCCAAACGAGGACTTCCCGGTCGAGTACATCACAATTTGGCTTGATGGTATCCAGGATATTGAGCGCCTTTTGGTAGTCGCCGCAGCTCTCATAACAGTCAGAGATGTTAATGCCGTAAATGACCGCGCATACATGATCGTCGGGCCGCGTTGTCCGAACCACACGGAAGCAGTCTTCATAGATGCGATTACCCTTCCGGTACTCCCCCATCTCATAATAGCACTCTGCAATATTGTTCAGAATGGTATCTTTGCTCAGGCCCGGTCTCTTCCGGCGGCGGATCGTGGCAAGCGCCTTGTTGTATGTGGAAAGGGCAAGCTGATAATTACCAAGCGCCAGATAAGCGAGGCCCAGAATATTATAGCTGCGGGGCAAGAAATTATGATTGCCTAATTTCTCAAAAACGCTCACCGCCTTTATGGCGTAAGGGAAAATGCTGCTTCGATCTCCCAAATCGAAGTAGCAAATAGAAAGAAACAGATTGATTTTTCCGACCGCAAAAAGGTCCTCGTCCGCCTCTGCATTCTTTAAGATCCGGTTCAGTGCCTTCACCAGGCGCGGCAATTCATTTTTGTACCTTTTTACAGCCTCATCGATTCTCTCGTTATTCGTCAGCTTGCTCATAAAATCACCCGATTCCTGCTATACCTATACTTATTAAGTATAGCAGGAAAAGCTGTAAAAATCAATCCCCATTTTGGATTGTATACAATCCCATTCGGGTAATCTTTCGCCCCCGCAGTCAAGCAAACACAGTTGAAAAAAAGCCGGATTATCCCGCCGACACAGCAGGATAATCCGGCAAATCATCAAAGTGTAGAAAGGTACTCCATAAAGTTCCGCTTGTTTTCCAGCGCGGTGGTCGTGGGCCGTCCCAGATCCTCTCTGGCGCCGATAGAGCACTTGGCCTCAATCAGGCTGAGCTCATTTCTTTGCTTCGCGGCGGCAAGCTCTCTGTCCAGGTCGTCAAAATTATCCACACATACTGCATACGGATAACCGCAGGCCTTTGCGATCGCCACCAGATCGATATCCTTTGCCACCGTAGGCATCCCGCCGACCGTCTCATGGGCGCCGTTGTTGATCACCACATGGATCAGATTCTTCGGGTGATTGGTTCCGATGACCGCCATGGCGCCCATGTGCATCAGAACCGCGCCGTCGCCATCCACGCACCAGATCCTTTGCTCCGGCTTCTGAATCGCCACTCCAAGGGCGATGGAAGAGCTGTGCCCCATGGAGCCGACGGTCAAAAAGTCGTATTTGTGGCTTTGTCCGTTGGCCACCCTGGTCTCAAACAGTTCCCGGCTGGCCTTTCCCGTGGTGGAGACGACCGGGTCTTCCCCGCTGATTTTTACGATATGCTGAATGATCTGCTCCCGGATCATGGTATTGTCATTCCGGTATTCCACCTTCGGCGCGTCGGTCAAAGCGCCCTTGCGGATCACAAAGGCGACGTCCTTACCCGCGGCGAGAATCGTCCGGAACTCCTCCATCTTGGCCGAGAGGGCTTCCTCTGTGGTCTCTTTCCCGATCACAAACGCGGAGATCCCCATGTCCTCCAGAAGCTTTACGGTCACCTCGCCCTGGTAGATATGCTGCGGCTCGTCATGCACCCCCGGTTCTCCGCGCCAGCCCACAATGAACACCACCGGGATGGCGTACACCTTGTCGTTCAGCAGGCTGGCTACCGGATTGATGATATTGCCCTCGCCGGAGTTCTGCATATACACCACGGGGACCTTGCCGGTAGCCAGGTGATAGCCTGCGGCAAGCGCCGTGCAGTTGCCTTCGTTTGCTGCGATGACGTGGTGCTTCGGGTCGATTCCGTAGCGCGCCATCAGATAATTGCAAAGAGCCTTGAGCTGGCTGTCCGGCACGCCGGTATAAAAGTCAGCGCCGATAATCTCTACAAGTCGTTCAACTCTCATCTGTTTTTCCTCTTACAGTTCGTCGATCAATGTGATGATCTGCTTAATGGGCATCAGGCGGTCGTCCACTTCCTTGGCCCGGTGATAGCGGAGAATATCCTCCGCCGTCTTTTGCATGGCCGGGAACGCCGATCTGGTCAGCTGGTTCGCATAGATCACGATATTCACCCCATGCTGCGCCAACTCCTCCTCGGTGATCACGTTGAAGCTTGAGGGCACCACCACGATGGGCGTTTTCGTATTCTCCTGGCGGAAACAGTCGCAGAATTCCACGATCTCCGCAGGATCCTTCTTCCGGCTGTGGATCATAATGCCGTCCGCCCCTGCCTTGACAAAGGCCCGGGCACGTTCCAGCGCATCCTCCATCCCCTTCTCCAGGATCAGGCTTTCGATCCGGGCGATGATCATGAAGTCGTCTGTCAGCTGGGCCTTCTTGCCGGCGGCGATCTTCGCGCTGAATTCCTCGATGGTCGCCTGGGTCTGCTGGACCTCTGTGCCGAACAGGCTGTTCTTTTTGAGCCCCTTCTTGTCCTCAATGATCACAGCGCTGACGCCCATTCGCTCCAGACTGCGGACCGTGTAGACAAAATGCTCTGTCAGACCGCCTGTGTCTCCGTCAAAGATGATCGGCTTGGTGGTGACCTCCATGATGTCGTCGATGGTGCGGAAGCGGCTGGTCATATCCACAAGCTCGATATCCGGCTTGCCCTTTGCCGTGCTGTCGCAAAGAGACGAGACCCACATGGCGTCAAACTGATCCAGCTTCCCCTCGTGCTCCACGACGGTCTTTTCCACGATCAGCCCGGTGAGGCCGCTGTGCGCCTCCATGGCCTTGACCACAGGCGTCATTTCGATGAGCTGGCGGAGCCGCTTTCTTCTGTACTCCGGCATCGCAAGCTTTTCCCGCAGCTGCAGGTCGATCTTCTTGACCTTCTCATTGTAGGTATAGGGAATGTCAACGACCTCGCCGCCGTATTGGGCCAGCAGGTCTGCCACGTGCTGCCGGATGGCAGATTCCGGGCCTTCTCTCCAGTTATCGCCGTGCACCACATAATCCGGCCGGATCAAGGTGATCACGTCATCGTACATGGCGTCGTCCTGAATGACGACCTGCTCCACTCCTTCTATGCTCCGATAGAGCCTTACGCGATCCTCCTGGCTGATGGTGGGGAACTTGTTATAGCGGATCAGCGCCTTGTCGGAAAGCGCGCCGACAATGACCTTGCCCCGCTGCCGTGCTTCCCGGATAATATTCATATGCCCTTCATGCAAAACATCCGTGCAGAAGCAGGTGTAGACTGTTTTCATGTTTTATTCTACTCCTTTATTTCTTGTATACGACCGGAGTCTTTACGCCGGTCACGGCAAGCGCTTCCTTGAAAACATCAAAGAAGTCCTTGATATCGGCCTCGTCGATGGCGCCCAGGGCGCAGAGGCGGAAGGTATTCGTGGTGCTGATCTTGCCCGGATAGATCGTGAAGCCCCGCTGATAGCAGTAGTCATGAACCGCCTCAAACGACCAATTCGGATCGTCCGGATAGATGGCCGAGGAAACCAGCCCCGTTCTCCACTCCGGCTTGATGACCTGGCGGAAACCAAGCTCGTCCAGACCGGCGTTGATGGCGTTGAAGACTCTGGTGTGCCGCGCCCACTTGGCCTCCTCGCCCTCGGCCCAATATTCCTTCAGGGCCTGGATCGTGGCATAGATCGTCTGAACCGGCGGCGTAAAGTGCATCTCTCCGGTGCGTTCAAAATAATCATACTGCATATACAAATTGCAATAATAGGAGCGCTTCGGGTAATCCTTGCTCTTTTCGATCACACTCCGGTTGCCGACGATAAAGCTCAGGCCCGTAAAGGCCATCAGACCCTTCTGGGCGCTTGCCATGCAGAAGTCGATGTTGTCCTTTTCCACGTCAATGGGCCGCATGGCGTAAGAGCTGGTGGTATCCACGGTGAAAATCGCGCCGTAGCGATGGGCCAGCGCGCCGATCTCACGGATGGGATTCAGAATGCCGGTGCCTGTCTCATTGTGCGTGGTATGCACCAGCGCGATATCGGGATTGGCCTTCAGCGTTTCTTCCACGGCAGCCAGATCGGGCCGCTGATCCACCGGGAATTGCAGATCGATATGGGGCAGACCGTAATAGCTGCAGATTTCCACCGCACGGGAGCTGTAGGCGCCGTTGTTCACCACCAGGATCTTCTTCCCTGCCGGAAGCAGGCTGTTCAGCACCACGTCTATGTTGATCGTACCGGAGCCGCAAAACAGAACGCTGGTGTATTTCTCCAAATCACCGTGGACGATTTTCACCAGATCCTCCCGCAGGCCCTTCATCAGACCGGCGAATTCCTTCTCTCTCGGGCAAATATCCGGCACGACCTGGGCATACTTCACGCTGTCCGTGGTGGTGGAGGGGCCGGGATTCAATAAGACATTTCTCTTGACAGATTCCATGAGACGCTCCTTTCCGATTGTTCAATCAATTCGATTTTCGTTCAAATTTTTGCTCATGGCGTATTATATCATACATCATTTGAAAATTCCACTCTTATTTTTGCTATTTTTCCAACAAAAAAGAAACTGAAAAACACCCTTGCAATTCTAAAACGATTTGCTATAATGGATGCGTAATAAAGAACCGAAAGGAGTTTTCCGAATGCTGAACCGAGTATCTACTTCCAATGCCCCCGCGGCGATCGGCCCCTACTCCCAGGCTGTCTGGGCCGGTAATTTCCTGTACCTCTCCGGCATGATGCCCATTGATCCCGCTACCGGCGCGCTGGAGCCTGCCGACATCACCGTCCAGGCCGCCCGGATCATGAAGAATATTGAAGCTGTCCTGTCCGAGGCGGGTCTTACCCAGGAGAACGTTGTCAAGACCACCTGCTTCCTCTCCGATATGGGCAACTTTGCCGCCTTCAACGCCGTATACGGCGAATACTTCAGCTCCAAGCCTGCCCGCTCCTGCGTGGCTGTCCGGGAGCTGCCCAAGAGCGCCCTGGTCGAGGTCGAGGTCATCGCGTACAAGGGCTGATCAGCAAATTAAAATGTGGCCGGTGCTGTCATGCGTCACAGCACCGGCCCCGCTTTCTTCAATTTACTTTGCGATCAGCTCCAGGAACTCAGTCCGGAAATCGTCGTTCGCCGCAGGCGTCAGCAGCTCTCTGGCGCTCTGGTAGGTAGCGCTTCCCTTGTAGGCGGAGCTCTTGAGGATCATAGCGCACTCTGCCACACCGGCCGCCCAGCGCAGATTGTCGCTCATGCTCTCGTGGAACACTTCCCTGGAAATCGGATAGCTTTTCAGCGTGCTGTCCTTCCCCTCGGGCGCCTTATAGCGAATATTCAGCGTCCCGATCTCGTCGGAATACGCGTTTTGTGCAGCTTCCGTCTTGCTGTACTTGGAGTCCACTTCGGGGATCTCGAATTCAGAATCCACGGGGACGATCTCAAACAGCGCCGTGACCTGGTGGCCTGCGCCGATCTCGCCGCCGTCCTTGCTGTCGTCTGCAAAGTCCGTTGCGGACATGACCCGGTTTTCATAGCCGATCAGCCGATAACCCTTGATCACCGCCGGGTTGAATTCCACCTGGAGCTTCACGTCCTTGGCAACGGTAAAGAGCGTGCCGCCCGCCTCATTGACCAGGACCCGCCGGGCCTCGTCAATGGTGTCGATGTAGGCATAGTTGCCGTTGCCGTTGTCGGCCATGGATTCCAGCTTATTGTCCTTATAGTTTCCCATCCCGTAGCCCAGGACGGAAAGATACACACCGTTCTTGGCGTTTTCCTGGATCAGCCTGGTCAATTCGCCCTCGCTGGTGATGCCAACATTGAAGTCGCCGTCGGTCGCCATGATGACGCGGTTGATTCCGCCTTCGATGAAATGGCGCTCCGCAAGCTGGTAGGCCATCTGGATGGCTTTGTCGCCCTGGGTTGAGCCGTGCGCCACAAGTCCTTCGATCGCTGCCGCGATCTTCTGCTGCTGGCTGCCGTTGGCACCGTCCAGAATGATCTCCTCCCCCGAGGAATACGTAATGATCGAGACCGTATCGTTCTGATCCAGGGTTTCCACCAGCGTTAAGAAGGAGCGCTGCACCAGGGGCAGCTTGTCGGCGGAATCCATGGAGCCGGAGACGTCGATCAAAAAGACAAGGTTGGAGCGCGGAAGCTCTTCTGCGTTCAGACACTTCGCCTGCAGGCCGATGGAAAGCAGCTGAGTCTGATCGTTCCAGGGGCAGGGAGCGGCCTCCAGCGTGACAGAAAACGGATCCTCTCCCTCGGGCTCCGGATAGTCGTAGCGGAAATAATTGATGAACTCCTCCACCCGAACGGAGTCCGGGCGCACGGTCTGCCCTTTCTTGACCTGACGCCGGAAGTTGGAATAGGAAGCCGTGTCCACATCCGCCGCAAAGGTGGCAAAGGGATTGGCCGAGACGCTCTGGAAGCTGTTTTCCTGCTGGTAATCATATTCCTCCGTGTTCCAATCCGGTTCGTCCACGGGGGAATTCATGCCGTCATACTCGGCCTCAGCTATCAACTCTTGCCTATAATTCTTTCCGCCGGTCTTCCCGTCTGCGGGGCTGGCATCCTTGACCGCATTTGAAGCGCATCCGGTCAGAGCGGAAGCCAGAAGCAGGGCTGCCATGGGGAGTGCAAGGATGGATCTCTTTTTCATTTTTCATACTTCCTTTCCTGTGAATTGCTTTGGTTCTTAGACGGCGCAAATTGGATAATGTTCCCAAATGAAAAAAAAGAATAACAGGCATGAAAAAACCTCCCTTGTCAGGAACAAGAGAGGTTTTATGGAGCGGGTGACGAGGCTCGAACTCGCTACCTCCACCTTGGCAAGGTGGCGCTCTACCGGATGAGCTACACCCGCAAGCAACGGGGATATTATAGCACATTCTTCGGATTTGTCAACATCTTTTTTGAACTTTTTTACCTTACAGGCTGCCCAACAGAAAGAGCCGGGCAGGCAAGCCGATTCCGGTCAAGAAACATAGAATTCTTCCATCGTGTCCAGGCAAAAGCAGCCGAGGGTGCCGAAGAACACCGCGCCGCAATCTACTTCGATGTGATTGTTTCCGCGGAAGATCTTTCCTTTATAGTCCGGGTCGATCAGAACCGTGGGCGTATGGCCTGTTACAAGGTATCTGTCTTCATAATAGGCCTTGGAATAGTCCATACGCGTCCAGATCAGATCCATCGGATCGCAGTCCTCCGGCTGTTTGCTCGGCGGATAATCCCCTACCCCCGCGTGAACCAGAAGGAACCTTCTGCCGTTCACCGACAGATCGCGGAACAGGGGCAGCCGCTGCAGGTAGTCACGGATCGCCTTCTGCTGCTCTGTCGGAAGGGCCAGATAGGCCTCCCAGGTCACAAGCCCACCGTTGCGCTCCGTCCAGTTGACAAAGATTCGCCTGGCGGTCGCACGTTCCAGGATCGGCGGCTTGATTTCCCGGTTCTGGATCACGCGGCGGAACATATCCTCATGGTTGCCCAGAAGCATGACCACATTGTCCCGCCGCATCACATCCTGCAGCACAGAAATGCCGTCCGGCCCACGGTCAACAACGTCTCCCAGCAGATACAGAGTATCGGAATCAGAGAAACGGATCCGTTCCAGCATACGACGGAACAGCGCAAAGCAGCCATGTACGTCTGAAATCACGTAATTCATGCGAATTCACCACTCACAGGAATGCTGATCAGGGCTCAAACAGCTCTTCCACCGGCTCGTCCTGTACCACAGGCACTTCCTCGGGATCCATCGGCGCGCCGTTCTGCATGGCTGCCCACTTTTCCTTGGTGATCAGAAGCTGCCGGGGCTTGGAGCCCTCAAAGGGCCCGACGATCCCGCGCTCCTCCATTTCGTCCACAATCCGGGCGGCCCGGGCGTAGCCAAGCTTGAGACGGCGCTGCAGCAGGGACACGGAACACAGGCCGGTCTCGAGGATGACCTCCACCGCGGCAGGCAGAAGCTCGTCCCCTGCCTCCTCCTCAACGGCAGCACCGCTGGGATTGGAGGGCGTGGCGCTGGCGCTGGCGGCATTCCCCTTGCCGGACTGGGCTGCGCGCTGGTCGATCTCCTGCTGGATCTCGTCGTTATACTCCGCGCAGCCGTTGGCCTTCACAAAGTCAATGACCCGCTGCACCTCTGTCTCGTCAATGTAGCAGCCCTGGACACGCTTCTTGCCCATGCCAAGGGGTGCGTAAAGCATATCGCCGCGGCCGATGAGCTTTTCTGCGCCCATGGAGTCCAGAATGATACGGGACTCCATGGCGCTGGAAACAACCAGCGCGATCCTGGAGGGGATATTTGCTTTCATCAGACCGGTGATGACGTCGGCGGAGGGACGCTGGGTCGCGATCACCAGGTGCACGCCAGCGGCACGACCCATCTGGGCAATGCGGCAGATGGCCTCCTCGACCTCCTTACCGGCCACCAGCATCAGGTCAGCCAGCTCGTCGATGACCACGACCAGCTTCGGAATAGATTCCAGCCCCTCTTCCTCTGCGGCCAGCCTGTTGTAGGACTCAATATCCCGTACACCGGCTTCCGACAGGGAGCGATAGCGGCGCATCATTTCGGTGACGGCCCACTGCAGCGCGCCGGCAGCCTTCTTGGCGTCTGTGACAACGGGGATCAGCAGGTGCGGAATGCCGTTGTAGATGCCGAACTCCACCATCTTCGGATCCACCACGATCAGCTTGACCTCATCCGGGGTAGCCTTATAGAGCAGAGAGATCAAAATGCTGTTGGTACAGACGGATTTACCGGAGCCGGTGGTACCGGCGATCAGAACGTGGGGCATCTTGGCGATATTCCCCACCACGCAGGCACCGTTGATATCCTTGCCCACCGCAAAGGAGATCTTGGATTTCGCACTGCGGAATTCCTTGGAATCGATGACCTCCCGGATGGAAACAGTGCTCACCTGCTTGTTGGGCACCTCAATACCCACCATGGAGTTCTTGTCCGGGATGGCGGAGATGCGAACGCCGGACGCGCCCAGCTCCAGGGCGATATCGTCCGCCAGACCAGTCAGCTTGTTCAGTCTGACGCCCTGGGCGAGCTGCAGCTCATACATGGTCACGTTGGGGCCGCGGGTGACGTTCACGATCTGGGCGTCCACGTTAAAACAGGCCAGCTTCTCCTGCAGACGGCGGGTATTCTCCCGCATTTCCGCGCTGGCATCCACGCTGTCATGGGCAACTGTATTCAGCAGATCGATGGGCGGATAGACATAGGCCGGCTTTTCCTGCTCCTGGGTCTGGGCCTGCGCCTGTTCGATCTCCATGCCGATCTCCGCGGCAGCCTTTCTTGCCTCAGAGGCCTTGACCTTCTCGGAGGGCGGCGCCTTCACGGGCTCGTCTGCGGGGATCGGCTCAGAAGCAGCCGGCTTGGGGGGGAAGATCGGCTCCGGATCCGGCTGAACGCTCTGCTCCGCAGCGGGCTTCTGGGAAGAAACCAGAATAGGGTCGTCCACCGGCAGATCAATGTCGATGCGGCGGGGCTTCTGCGCCGGTCTGGGCGTAACGGGTTCCAAGGGGAGCTGAACCGGAACGGCCTGTTCCTTTTTCTCCGCGGCGTTCTTACGGATCTGATCCGGATCATCCACCGGCAGATCGTAGTCAAATCTGTTCCGTTCCTGTCGGCGGAGCTGCCGCTCCTGCCGGCGCTCGTCGCGGATCTCACGGTGCTGGATGGCACGCTCCACCAGAACCTCGGCAGGTTCCTTCCGCTGGGGCCGATCCTTCCGATGCAGCTCGTCCCGGTGGTCGTTCAAGGCACGAAGCAGACCGGTCAGCGTCAGATTCAAGGACGCGGGAAGGGTGACGATCAGCAGAAGGATGCAGACCGCCCATCCCACGGCATTGCCGCCGGGCAGGCAGAACAGCATGGCAAGCAGGCCGCCCAGCAGACCGCCGGAGAGATTGTCGGCTCCTTCCCGGTAGAGGACGCCGAGCATTTCGACGCCCCACACAGCCTTGGATTCCCCGATCACCAAATGTGCCAGCGCGGAAACCAGCAGGGCAAAGCCCAGAGAGCACAGGATCCGCATGGTGACAGGCTTCCCACCGTGGAAGAAAAGCGCGATCGCACACAGGATCAGACCGAGGGGCAGGATCACCAGCCCAACGTGGCCGACCATGCCCATAAAGAACCTGGCCAGCACGCTTTCCTTGTCCAGCCCGCTGAGCAGGATCAGCAGCGCCAGCAGAACGCAGACGCCGCCCCAGAGCTCCTTGCGGAATTCAGATAAAATGCCGGGGTCGCGGCGCTGCTTCTGCTTTGCCGCAGCGTTTTTGGAGCTGCCGTTGGACGCACCGGCCCGTTTGGTTTTCTTCTTGCTTGTAGCCATAATACGATGAACTCCTGTTATGGAATCGGAATAGGATCTGCCCCGCCCATCAGGCGGAGATCAAAAACAGAATCAGCGCAAGGATCCCCGCGCCCCAGGACCAATAGGCAAAGACGGTGGGACGGCGGTGCGCCATAAAATCGGTAAAAAATCGAAGGGTGAAAAACCCTGCCAGCGAGGAAACGGCAAACCCCAGGATCAGATAAGGCGCGGAAGCAATGCTTCCCTCCCCCGCACCTGCGGAGATTAGCTGGATCAAGCCCGAGATCAAAAACACCGGGATCCCCAGCAGGCCGACGAACTCCGCAGTCGCAGCGCCGTTCAGCCCGAGATGGAACAGGACGGACACGGTCATGCCGCTTCTGGACAGGCCGGGCAGCACAGTGACCGTCTGGACGGCACCGGTGAGCACCGCGTCGCGCAGCGTCATTTGATGGATCGTTCTTTTTTCCCGGGCAGCGCGGGCGGAAAGAAACAGCACCGTACCGGACAGGATCAGCAGGCCGCACACGTAAACCAGCCTGTAATCTCCGGACACGATCCGGACGCGAAGACCGTTGAACAGAAAGGCAGCGGGCATAGGAAGCAGCGCCAGGAAAACAAGCTGCCCGAGCCTTCTGCCAAAGGGGACGCCCCGCTCCCGATTCGTCGGGCGAAGCAGGCCGAACAACACCAGATTCTCACGCAGCATATCCATCAGCTGCGTATGATAGAACAGGATCCCGGCAAAGCTGACGCCAAAGAGAAGCATGGCATAAAAAGACCGAAATTCCCCTTCAGAGACCGGCACACCCAAAAGCTCGGCAAGCAAATATATATGGCCCGAACCGGAAACAGGCAGGATTTCAGTGATCCCGGCGGCCAGAGCCAGCAAAACAGCGGCAAGAATGGTCATAGTTCCTCCAAACGGCGAATCGTCGCCACATTAGGGGTATTATATCACATCGAAACTCGAATTTCCAGACTTTTTTCTGGAAAGTATCCCCGTCTCATGTAGGTGTTACAATGATACTTAACAGTTGAAAAAAGAATAGCGAATCGGGAGCACCTGTGATATGGTTAAGTTGCTCAGACAAAACCGAAAGGGCAGGTGACCGATTCGCCATGACTACTTTAACACAAACCCTCAAGC
>JAEEZZ010000086.1 GCA_016292255.1 Oscillospiraceae bacterium | reverse complement strand
TGTTTTGGATTATAATATCTGTCAGTGGTAAGGTTTTTCATGACAGTTAAATTGTACCACATAAACGAATGACTCCCAAGCCCTTTTTTGAGCCTGGGAGCCATTTGTTTGTCTTGGGACTTTTTTCACAGCCCCTTTTTTATGATTCGGGACAGGGGCTGAGTCAGCTCACTCCGTCTGGGCGCCGGACGCGGCGCCGGGGAGGAGAGAGAAGTACCGCCGGTGGGTGCGCTGATACGCGGCGTCGAAGACCTCGTCGCCGCCCTCGTGGAGCCGGTCGAAGTACAGGTGCTCATGGTCGGCCAGCTCGGGATGGACGCGGACGATGGTGGCAATGCCCACGTTGGAGCACACGTCGCCGATCCGCTGGAACTCGATCAGCAGGTCGGAAAAGGTGGAGTTGGAGAGGACGCTGCATTCGCCGCTGCGGATGCGCTTCAAATGATTCTGCTTCAACACCACGATCAGATCCTTGACCACCTGCACCAGGGGTTCGATCTGTCGGGCCGTGGTCACGTCCCTGCGGCGGAAGGTGTGATCCGATTCATCCAGCAGCTGGATGATGGCGCTCTCCAGAACCGCCAGCTCCGAGAGGGCGTCTGCGGACAGGGTGGTGTTGCTGCGGTGGAGGAAGGCGGCGTGCTCGGCGATGTTGACGGCGTGGTCGCCCAGACGCTCGAATTCCGAGGTGACCTTGAAGTATTGATCCATGATGGCAACGTGGTATTCGTTTTGCAGGTGCGGCAGGAAGCGAACCAGATACTTGCTCACGTTGTCCGTCATCCAGTCGATCTCATCCTCGTCCGCCATGATCTCCTTGTGGATGGTTTCATCGTACTTTCTCAGCAGGGCGAAGGATTTCTCAATGTTGGTCCGTGCGGCGGACAGCACGCTCAGCAACAGATTGTAGCAGCTTTGGAAGGCCAGAGCCGGGGTATCGAAGAACACGGGGTTCAGGGCGTCCACCACAGACTTGAAGCGGCTCTCCTGGGCCGGCTGCGCCGGGATGGAAGACTCCTTGACGATTTTGTGGCTGAGCCTCTCGTAGACCCGCAGCATAGGCAGCAGGACCACCGCGCAGCTGAGGTTGAACACGGTGTTCGTGTTTGCGATGATACCGGAATTGACGGTCCTGTCCCACAGCCCGTCCAGAGCGCCGGTGCCGTGGATGATGGTCACGCCGGCCAGAACCAGCGCGGATTTACTGAGGTTATACAGGATATTCACGATGCCCACCCGGCGGGCGTCCGGCTTCGCGCCGATGGAGCAGACGATGGCGGTGGTGACGCAGTCGCCCAGGTAGACGCCCACGATCACGGCGTAGATGGACTTAAAGGTGAACATACCGGTCGCGGAGAAGGCCTGCAGGATACCGATGGTGGCGGAGGAGCTCTGCAGCACGAAGGCAACGCCCGCGCCGGCCAGATAGCCCATGACCGGATTGTCCCCCAGCCGCAGGAACAGCTGATTGACGGTGTCGGACTGGGCCAGGGAGTTCACCGCGCCGGACATATTCAGAAGACCGGAAAACAGGATGCCGAAGCCGATGGCAATATTGCCGATGGAACGGGAGTTTTTGAAGAAGCTGCCCATGATCAGCACGATGCCGATGATCAGGGCGATGGGGGCCAGGGTGGAGGGCTGCAAAAAACGGAGGAACGAGGAGCCGGAGGAGTCGATATCCAGCAGACGGATGATCTGACCGGTGACGGTGGTGCCCACGTTGGCGCCCACGATAATGCCGATGGATTGGTGCAGCGTCAGAATTCCCGCGCTGACCAGACCGGCGGTGATCACAATAGTCGCGGTGGAGGACTGGATCAGCGCGGTGACCATCACGCCCAGCAAAAAGGCCTTTACAGCGTTGTCGGTCACCCGGCCCATCACGACCTTCAGAGTACCGGAGGAGCTTTCCTTCAGGGAGTCTCCCATCAGGCGCATTCCGTATAGGAACATGGCAAGCCCGCCCAGCAGAGAAATCACATCAAAAATGTCCATTTTTTCGACGCCTCTCCTGTTTGTTGTCTTGTATGGGATTATAGCACACCGTGTTCCGGATTTCTACAAAAAATCTTCCCATTCATATAAATTTAAAGAATCAGAACCCCCGGTGCCTTTCCGGGCCCGCCGGTATTGACAATTCGCGGGAAAATCTATATAATGACTTAGGAATGAAGAAACAGTTGCCGAACCGAAGAATCCGATAAGGAGGAACGCTTTATGAGTCTGCTTTCCAAGCTGCTTGGCGGCAAGAAGCCCACCCTCACCGACGTTGTCGATCTGCTCCAGGGGAAGGACGCGCAGCCCGCCAAGCCTGCCGCGCCGAAGCCTGTTTTCCCGCAGAATACCTGGTCGAATTCCCGGCCGGAGCCCGAGGAACCCGAGGGCCCCTCCGGCGTCTCCTGGGGCCCCCGGATGCCCGACGAGCCGAACCAGTACAACTATTACGGCGCCTTCTGGGAGTATTTTGAGGATATCTTCCATCGGGATTTTGCCGAGTATCAGGTGACCCGGCAGGAGAATCCCCGGACGGCCAGCGTCTATGCCTATTCCTTCTCCATGGGCGGCGAAACGCTGCTGATGGTGGAGTTGCTTTCCCGGCGCAACGACGTGTACAAACTCCGGTCTGACTGCCGGAAGCAGGGGATACCCTATCTGCGCTTCTACTACGACGTGGAAGGCTGGTGGAATACCCGGGCCTATGTCATCGACCGGGTGCGCAAGGCGCTGAACCGCTGAGCCGCGCTGCGGGCGTCGGCCCGCCCCAAACAAGTGAAAAACAGAAAGAGAACGCCTTGCGCCTGCGGCGGACCCGGCACGAGCCAAGCACGGCTTCGCAGGCAGCCGGCTCGTGTACGGTCTGGTACTTCCCGGAATTTTCCGGGCTTTAACGCCTTCTCTTTCTGTTTTTTCTTTCAGGAGAATTGTGATGTCGCTGTTGGACGAGCTCTCCCGGGCCGAGACCTGGGAGGCCTTTTATCAATACAAGACCGGCCTGGTCCGGCCCAAGGACGAGACAAAGGCCCTGCGGGCCTATATCGACCGGCGGGACTACCTGCCCGTCTGCGGGCGGATCGGCAGGGGAGAGCCATTCCCCCTGCCCCGGCGGGCGGTGATCTCCAAGCTGCACTCGGAGAAGAAGCGGGTGGTCTACATCTACCCGGAGCCGGAAAACACCCTGCTCAAGCTGTTGACCTGGCTCATGCTCCGCCGCTATGACGGGCTCTTTGCCCCGGGGCTCTATTCCTTCCGCCCGGGCCGCACCGCCAAGGACGCCATCCGCGCCCTGCTTGCCGTGCCCGGCCTAAGGGCTATGTACGCCTACAAGGCGGATATCAGCAACTACTTCAACTCCATCGACGTGAGCCGCTTCCTGCCCGAGCTGCGGCAGACCCTGTCAGACGATCCCGCCCTCTATGGGTTTTTGTCCGGGCTTTTGGCGGAGCCTCGGGTCCTGGAACACGGGAAGGAGCTGACGGAGCAGAAGGGGATCATGGCCGGTACGCCCCTGTCCGCCTTCTATGCCAACCTGTATCTGCGGGCGCTGGACCGGGAATTTGCCGACCTGGGGGTGCCCTATGCCCGCTACTCCGACGATATCATCTTCTTTGCCCCCACGGAGGAGGAGATGACGGCCTATGCAGCGCGGCTGCGGGCGGTGCTTTCAGAGCGTGGGCTGGCGCTGAATCCTGCCAAGGAGAGCTATTATACGCCGGAGACCGGCTGGACCTTCCTGGGCTTCTGCTGCCGGGGCGGAGCCATCGACATCGCCCCCGCCACCCTGGACAAGCTGAAGGCCAAGATGCGCCGGAAGACCCGGGCCCTGGCCCGCTGGCGGGATCGGACGGGGCACACGGGGGCGCAGGCCGCGGCTGCCTTCATCAGGATCTTCAACCGGAAGCTGCTGGAGGCCCCCACCGGCAGCGAGCTCAGCTGGAGCAGCTGGTTCTTCTCGGTGATCACCACCGCGGACTCCCTGCACGAGATCGACCGCTACGCCCAGGACTGCCTCCGCTATCTCATCAGCGGCAAGCGGACCAAGGCCCGCTACAACGTCCGCTATGAGGACCTGAAGGCCCTGGGCTACCGCAGCCTGGTACACGGGTATTATGAGCATCATGAAAAAGAAACCGGGACTGCCTTGTGAGAAGCGGTCCCGGTTTCGGCGTGTTAAAAAAGTTGAAAGTTGAAAATTGAAAGTTGAAAGTTGTGGTATCGTCCAAATTGCTATTTGAACGATGAGAAAAAACGTGGAGATTTCCAGTTTCTCTTTCTTCCTGAAGTGTACCCCATGTCAAGGACAATTTTGAATTTTAGGGGTTAAAAGATAACCCAGATATGATATGATGAAACTGCTTTCCCGCCACGGAGGATAGTGCAACGCTGAGGAGCGACATGAGCGCCGTGACGGGTTCCCG
>JAEEZZ010000085.1 GCA_016292255.1 Oscillospiraceae bacterium | reverse complement strand
CTCTGACGGCAGACTGTGACACGAAGCTGTGGCCTGCCCCGCAAGCTGCAACGAACGGAGGGGCAGGCGGACAAGCAGTGCTTGTCCCTACAAGCGGTGACTGGTGACTGTGCCGGGTCCTCGAATCGAAACTAACACCAATCAATAATCCGGCGTGGGCTCCACCCGGTCGGCTTGAATGGTGCTGTCCTGCCAGGTGCCGGTGAGGATCACCATGGTGCCGATGGCGGGGACTTCCGCAGAGGCCTCGAAGGGCTGCGTCCAGGCGTTGTCGTAGTAGGGGTGCTGGATCGTGGTGGGGTTCAGCACCCGGCCGTAGAGCCGCAGGGTCTGACCGGCGAACACATCCGGCTTGTACTGCATATTCAGCAGCTGCACCCGCTCCAGGGTCGCGTCCATGGTGGTCATATCTACGTCGCAGGCCTCGGGGGCAAAGGCGGTCTCCAGCTCCACCGTCACGTCGGTGAACCAGAGCTTATCCAGGGCCGCCTCGTCCCGGGTCAGGGTGCCGGTCATTTTGATCAGGCTGCCGTTGGCGGGCAGACTGTCCGGATCCGCGGGGACGAACTCCCACTGCCAATCACAGCACTTGGTGGCGTCCATATAGCCCCAGACGTAGTACCGGGTCTTGCCGCTGAACGCGTCGTAGAGCCGGGCCAGGGTGCCCTCCTTGGTGGCCTTCTTGCCCACGTAGTCGTCGGCCATATCATTGAAGAAAATGTTCTGATACAGCACGTATTCGCTCTGGTTCAGCACCGTGGGCATGGTGTCCGCAGGCTGGGAAGCCGCCTTGGAGCCGGGGGCCGCCCCGGTGGGGGCGTTGGAGCCGGCGGGCGTGTCGGAGCCCTTGCAGGCCGCAAGGGACAGGATCATCACAAGGCAGAGGGCCGCAAGAATTCGTTTTTTCATGGGGGATCTCCTTTTCTCACACGAAATGCCGCCCGTTCATCGGGCCCGGACAAAACCGGCCAGGGTAAAGAGGCCGAACACGGCAATATCAGCCACCACGATGGTGGAGCCCACAGGCGTACCGAAGGCGGCCGCCACCAGGATCCCCACCACGGCGCAGAACACGGATATGCAGGCCGCGCAGATGGAGACGGCCCGGAAGCTCTTGAACACCCGCATGGCGGAGAGGGCGGGGAACACCACCAGCGCGGAGATCAGCAGGGAGCCCACCAGCTTCATGGACAGGACGATCACCACCGCAATGATGACCGCGATCAGCAGATTGTACAGGCGGGTTTTCGCCCCTGTGGCTGCGGCAAAGCTTTCGTCAAAGGTGACGGCGAAGATCTTGTGGTAGAAGAAGATGAAGAACGCTACCACCACAATGGACAGGCCGATGGACAGCCATACCTCCACGGATTTCAGCGTCAGAATGGAGGTGCCGCCGAAGAGGGTGGTGCAGACGTCGCCGGAGATATTGGACTTTCCGGACGGCGGGAAAAGGTTCATCAGCAGATAGCCCACAGCCAGGGCCCCCACGGAGATCATGGCCACGGAGGCGTCTCCCTTGACCTTGGCGTTGGAGCCGGCCGCCAGCAGCAGGACGGCGCAGAGAATGGTCACAGGCATCACCAGGAGCATATCGTTGCTCAGCCCCAGCACGGCGGCCACCGCCATGGCACCGAAGGCCACGTGGCTCAGACCGTCGCCGATGAAGGAAAAGCGCCGCAGCACCAGGGTCACCCCCAGCAGGGAGGCGCAGAGGGCCACCAGCACGCCCACCAGCAGGGCGTTTTGCACAAAGGTCAGCTGCAAATAATCCCAAAGCGTCATTGCCTGTACCCTCCCCGTTCCAGATAATGTACGCCGGTCTCGCTCTTCAAATAGTCCTGCACCGGGCCGCAGTAGACCCGCGCCCCGATGTGGAGGATATGGGTGGCGTAGCGCAGGGCGGCCTCCAGATCGTGGGAGATCATAACCACGGTGATGCCGTCCTTCTGGTTCAGATCGGCGATCAGCTGGTACATCTCCGCCGTGACCTTGGGATCCAGGCCCGCCACAGGCTCGTCCAGCAGCAGGAGCTTGCGGGTGGCGCAGAGGGCCCGGGCCAGCAGGACGCGCTGCTGCTGGCCGCCGGAGAGCTCCCGGTAGCAGCGCTTCGCCAGGGGCTCGATCTCCATGCGGCGGATGTTCTCCCAGGCCAGGGCCTTGTCTTCCTTGGAGTAGAAGGGCCGGAAGCCCTGCCGCCCCTGGCAGCCGGAGAGGACGATCTCAGAGACGCTGTCAGGGAAGTCCCGCTGCACCACGGTCTGCTGGGGCAGATAGCCGATCTCGTTCTGCCGCAGCCCGTCGCCGGTCTGTACCTTTCCCATGAGCGGGTGGATCAGCCCCAGGATGGTCTTCATCAGGGTGGACTTGCCGGAGCCATTCTCGCCCACGATGCACAGATAGTCCCCTGTATTCACTTCAAAGTTGATGTGCTCCAGGATGGGCTTTCCCTCGTAGCCAAGGGAGAGATCCTGACAGGAAAGCAGGGCCATACAAACACCTTCAAACGATCGTGTAATCAGTTGCTCAGTGCCTCTTTCAGCACCTCCAGGTTCTGCTCCATCACGCCCAGATACGTGACGCCCTCGCCCACCTGCTGGGCGGTGACGGCCTGCAGGGAGTTAAGCTCCAGGATCTTTGCGTTCTTGGCCTTGGAGCTGGAGATGATGGTCTCCGCCAGGCGGGTGTTGGAGTTTTCGATCTTCATCACGCAGGGCAGACTCAGCTCGTCCACCTTGTTCACCAGGAAGTTGACTGTCTCAAAGGAGGCCTCGGACTCCGCGGAGCAGCCCGAGAAGGCCGCCCAGCACTGCAGTCCGTAATCCTTCGCCAGGTACAGGAAGGGGAAGCGGTCGGCAAAGAGCAGGGTCTTCCGGGCCGCATGCTCTGTGGCCTCGGTGTAGGCCTTGTCCAGGGCATCCAGCTTTTCCGTGTAAGCGCGGCAGTTCGCTGCGTAGGCATCCTTGCCCTGGGGGTCGATCTCCTCCAGCGCGGCCTCGATCTTCTCGCAGAGCAGCTTGGCGTTCCGCAGGGAGAGCCAGATATGCTCGTCGTACTCCGGGCCCTCGTGCTCGTGATCCTCGTCGTGGTCGTCGTGGTCGTGATCGTCGTCGTGATCCTCGCCGTGCTCGTGCTCCTCCATGCCCTCCAGAGTCTCCTCCTCCCGGGCGGCGCTGCCCAGCAGATCCATCAGGCAGAGGACCTTCATATTGGGGTTGGTGGCCTGGGACAGGGCGTCGGGCACCCACTTGTCAGACTCGCCGCCGATATAGATAAAGAGGTCACAGGTGGAGATCTTGTAGATGTCCTCCACCGTGGGCTGGTAGTTGTGCAGATCCGCGCCCTTGTCCAGCAGCAGGGTCAGGGCCACGCGGTCGCTCTGGTCGCCGATGATCTGCCGGGCCCAGTCGTAAGCCGGGAAGACGGTGGCGACCACGGAGATGTTTTTCCCCGACACATCGGGACGGGTGGCTGTGGTGGAAGCTGCTGTGCTGCCTCCCGCGGAGCAGGCCGCAAAGAGACTCAGCAGCAAAACGGCGCAGAGCGCCGGGATCAGTTTCTTGTATTTCATAAAAGTGTATCGAATCCTTTCTGTTTCCGTCGTTTTTCATCCGGGGCGTATTCGCGGCATCGCCCTTCAGGACAGGAGCAGAACCTTTTGATCCGTCAGCGTGTCCGACACGCGGGGCCCGGAACAGCGGATGACCCTGCACGTCCGGCATAGTGCGGCAACAGAGAACCATACAGCCGACACCGCGGAAACAGGCACTTCCCAGCGCCAGGCCCGCGCAAATGCGCAAAGCAGACAATTGTCGTCGTGATGTCGACTTTCGTGCAAATGTGCCGACAGCAGTAAACTGAGACACAGCAGCAGAAGCACCGCAAGCAACACGGCAATCAATCTTCTATTTTGTTGCATATTCTTTTCTCGCACCGCTCATTTCTCCCGCTGGCAGGCTTCGCAGACGCCGTAGAGCACCGTGTCGCCCCGATCCACCGCAAAGCCGTCCAGCTTGGCGATGGAGCCCAGCAGGGCCTCTGTCTCGGCCTCGTCCATGTGGAAGGTCTTGCCGCACTTTTTGCAGCTCAGATGCAGGTGATCCTTGCACTCCTCGGCCTTCATAAACTGGTAGAAGACCTCCCGGCTGCCGGATTTGGCCACCTTCCGCACCGCGCCGTCCTGCTCCAGGGCGGAGAGGTTGCGGTAGACGGCGCTGACGCTGATCTCCGGCAGATCCTCAGAGATCTGCCCCGCGGTCAGAGTCTCGTCTGCGTGGCTCTGGAGGTAGGTCAGCAGCCGCTTTCTCGGTTGGGTCATATAGGCTTGCATCGAAGCTCCTCCAATCTGCGAATCATTCGCATTTTCTCCTGCACACTATACCACGCCGCCCTGCCTTTGTCAAGAAAATTTGCGAGTGATTCGCAATTTCTTGCAAATCACTCGCAAAAATGATTATGCGTTCGTCGCCTGCGCGCGTAGGGGCTGGCGTCCCGACAGCCCGAAGTTGTTTGTTTCGGCAACGCTCGGGGCGTCGCGGACGCCGCCCCCTACCGCGCCTTATACAGCATCTGCACCACCTCTGCCCGGGTGATGGCCCTGCCCGGCGCGAAGTGGGTGTCGTCGACGCCGGCGGTGACGCCGTTTTCCCAGGCCCAGACCACCGCGTCGCGGTACCAGGCGTCCTGCGGCACGTCCACGAAGGGCAGCTCCTTCGGCTTTTCCGCGCCGTCGTAGGCCGGGCGGCCGTAGCCCAGAAT
This sequence comes from Oscillospiraceae bacterium, assembly GCA_016292255.1. Lineage (GTDB taxonomy): Bacteria > Bacillota > Clostridia > Oscillospirales > Oscillospiraceae > JAFRPC01. Next base: position 27,575 of record JAEEZZ010000085.1, on the reverse strand, counting down.
GGAACTGTCGGTGAGGCTGTAGCTCCTGCGCCGCACCGCGTTTCCGCTGTTGCCCTCAATGGTGTAGACCACGCCGCACTCCACCCGCTCCACAAGGCCAGTGTGCTGGGCGCCGTTGGCGTTGCCGAAGAAGATCTGATCTCCCTGCTGCGGCGCAGCGTACCAGGCTCCCGCCTGCTTGTAGTACCGCACCGCAAAGTCGCAGCCCGCGCCGTAGGGCCCGGTCTGGAAGCTGATGGCCTGGGCGTGGAGGGCGTCCTTCCCGCCGGCCATATACCGGCACCAGTCTGCAAAGACCGCGCACCAGTCGTAGCCGTTCTTGCAGGACTGATAGAAATGCGGCTCCGCCTCCCAGAGATCCCGGGCGTACTTCGTCCAGTTGCCGGGGCCGGCGTTGGCCGTCTTGTCGTCCAGCCGGTCGTTGGTGGCCTTTTCCAGGTATCCGACCTCCTCCGCCGCTATCCGCAGCACCTCAGAAATGTAGATCTTGCTCATGTTTTTTCTTCTCCTCAGTTTTTCGTTCTTTATGGTGCATTTCCTCGTGCCCCAGATGTTCTCCCTTTTTGCGGAGCCATTCCAGCGCTCTGCGGATAAAGGACGGCAGCGGATACACCAGCCCCACGTTCTCCACCACGGAGATCAGCTCCGCGATAAAGAACGCCCAGCAGGCTCCGTCCCGGAAGAAGCTCTTGCCGGTCAGCTTGTCCGCCTGGTGGAAGGCCACCACGATCACGATGATCAACGCCTTCTTTACCAGACCCTTGAAGGCTGCCTTGCTCTCCAGCGCGCCGCCCTCGGATTTCGGTGACTTATGAAATACCCCGGCCACCACCAGGCCTGTGAGGTAATCCAGCAGCATGATGATGGCCAGCGCTTCCAGTGCCAGATCCCAGCCTCCGATCAGCGCGAAGATCACTCCCGCCGCAACGCCGGAAACGGCGCAGAAGACTGTGATCCTGCCTGTCATTTCAGTATCCTCCTTTCTCCTTAAATGCACCCGAAGGGCGAAATGCCATAGCTGTATGATGCCCACAAGTCAACTGCTATTGCGCTCGAAGTTCCTGTTGCGTTGCCAAATCCCGCCGCCACAAACTGAGCATTGCTGCTGATGGACGGCGAACGCAGCCACCAGATCAAGCTGCTGTCGGAGGAAGATGACTCGCCCCTGTATTTGTTGGCCGCGTTTTTGCCGAGCTTATTTCGTGCAGTCATGGTTCCCTCGCCAGGTGCAGAATGAGTTGAAGTTCCAAAGACTTCCACTTCTGAACGGAGTGCAAGCTTATTATTTCCCACCGTCTCAATCTCGGATGATTGGTCCCCGGCTCCTACCAATACGTTAAAAGTCTTCAATCTGGTTTTCAGCCAGGTCGGGAGCGCCTCCACCATAGCGGGGAGTGTTGTCGTGTATATTCCAGTGACACTGTAACCCCCAACGTTGGTGTTAACGTTCTCTGCACTCATGCGCTCCTTTTCGGTAACTATCTCGTAAAACTCAAATTGGAACAGGCAGCCGCAGTTGTTATAGTCGCCAAATTCCGCAATCACGATGTCCAGATCAGTCGCGGCATGGGAGACGTTGTTGCCGCCGGTCCAGGCGTCCAGGTGGATCCGGCGCATATCACCCACCTGCCAGCCGCCGTCTGTCTGCAGGTCGATGGTGCCGTTCCGGGCCGCATCGATCATGGCCGCGATCTCCTCGTCGGTGCCGAAGCTGAAGGAAACCAGCTTGACCCCCGCCTTTTCCCGGTCGGCGAATACCGCCAGCCTGTAGTGCAGGACGCCCGCGTCTCCGGGCTGAATGACCAGGGGCGTCTCCAGCGCGGTGCGATCCAACAGGAATACAACTTCTTCATTCGTGCTGTTATCGCCCACGTACCGCATACACCTGAGCTTCTGCTTGTAGCCCACCTCCCGGATCGTCAGCGCCTCGCTGCCGGTGTTGGTGACGGTGATCTTGTATTCCACGTAGGGCGCGCCGAAGGAATCGGTGCCGGACGTGGTGCTTACCAGGGTAAGCGTCACCCCGCTGGTGATGGTGTTAAGCAGATTGTTCGCCCTGTCATCGTTCTTACTCGCATCTTGCGGGTCGCCCGCAGCAATGGAGATGCCCGCCGCGTTGGCGGTGGTAGTCAGAGACGCGGTGATCGAGTAGGGGAAGCTTGTGAATTTCCGGTTGAGAAACCAGCTTCTTCCGTCCACGTCGATCACCTGGCACCCGGCGCTCGTCGTGGAAGATGCGGAAAGCATCATTTCAAGCAATTTTTTGAAATTTCTTGTGACCATAAAAAGCCTCCTTATTCTGCGGCAGATTTCACTTTGATCGTCCCGCCCATGGAGAGCGCGGCCCAAAACGCGTCGGCATAGAACAATCCCGTCCCGTCCGACCTGGGGCAGTGGTTGATGTAGACAAGCGCAATGTCCGCCTCGCAGTATTTCCCGGCTGTTTTCAGCGTCAGGCTTCCGAGACTGCTCAGTGCGCCGATGGTTTCCCCCTTGTACGTCAGCACAACGCTTTCGTTTGCCATCACTCCACACCTCCCGAATACAGCGGCAGCTGCAGCGTAAAGAGCGCTGTCCCGACGCTGTTTTGAAACGTGACGAGCCCCGCCCCGTTCACGCCGGCGCCGGACGGGACTGCCGCGGTGTCGGCCTTCCTGTCTGACAGCTCCTGGATCCGATAGTCCAACGAGGGCACGATCAGCGCATGAGAAAACAGAACGTCGATCAAGTTCATAATAATGTTCCTCCTTTTGTTTCGAATGGATTCGCCCCCTCTGCTTGCCGCACAGAATGCCCCCGGGTACCGGGTCTCCCTCCGGCGTGCCTTCGGGGCATTCGCGGCAGACGCGTCAAGAAAGCTGCCCCCTTGCTTGTACCTTATAAAGATACATTTCTTGATTTGTCACCCTAATTATACCACTTTTTAGGTAAAATGTCAAGATACAAGATTCTATCAAGATACTTTCCGCAGAAAAAAACGCCCCGGGCGGCAAACCCGGAGCGTTTCGGAAGCTATTCGGATCAGTTGTCTGCGCGGTTATAGCCGTTTTTCATGGTTTCGGAGGCGGCCCGGAGGACCTTGTTCAGGGTCTGGGTGGACTGCTCCTTCGCCATCTTTGCCAGCTTGTCGTTTGCCTCGGCGGAGAGGGAATAATCCCCGGATTCCAGCATTTTTTTGTCGTACTCCCGCAGAAGCTGACGGCCCTTGGTCATCACCGCGGATTCGTAGCGGTCGATGTGCTGGACGCACTGGTTGTAGCTGTGATCCGCCAGGGCGCCGATCAGGCAGCTGGCCCAGTAGAAGTTCTCGGTGGAGCAGTCCAGGCTCACGTTGGCCAGGTAGGGCGGCATCTTGCTGACGTTGGTATAGACCGGCAGCAGCGCGTCGAAGGTGGTGGAGCCAAAGCAGATCCACTCAATGCCGCGGAGCTCCACGGGGTAATCCGGGCGGATCTGGCAGACGGAGGTGACGCCGGTCCGGTTGATGCCGATGGAGCGATACTTGCCCCGCATACCGGTGTCCTGGTTGAGATAGGGATTGTAGGGCGTTCCCTGGTAGTTGGAGGAGAGCAGGTACTTCACGTCCTCCACTGCCAGCTTCCGCTCCGGGACAAAGGACCAGGGGATATCGTCGCTTTCCGGGGTAAAGTCCGCGTTGGGGCCGTCCCAGCGGTAGCTCCGGGGCGCGAGGCAGCGGCCCATGAACCAGGCGCGGGGCGTATTGTAGACGTGGTCTTGATCCGAGTGGGAGCCGAAGATGTCCCGGGGGTTGAACTTGCCCTTCTGGTTCAGATCCAGGTGGTTCTCTGCGATGAATTCCCGCAGATCCGCGGAGCACAGATGGGTTTTCTTTGCGCCCAGAGCGTCGTCCAGGTCAAAGCTGTCCATGCCGAACTGGTTGGGCATCACCACCACCACGTCGTCCGGCACCCGCTTTGCCATCCAATGGTGGCCGCCGATGGTCTCCATCCACCAGATTTCCTTTTCGTCGTTGAAGGCGATGCCGTTGGACTCGTAGGTGCCGTACTGCTCCAGAAGCTGACCGAGCCGGAGCACGCCCTCCCGGGCGGAGCGGATGTAGGGCAGGACCAGGACCAGGATGTCCTCCTCGCCGATGCCCCCGGGGATCTCCTTTTCCCGGCGGGACTTGGGCTTCTGCAGCTCCACCAGGGGATCCGCCGCCAGGACGCGGGGGTTGGAGGTGATGGTTTCGGTGGCGGTCATGCCGACGCCCGCCGCGTTGATGCCGGTGGCGGCCCAGATGCCGTTGGCGGGATCCACGCTGGGGCAGGCTGTGTAGGAGAGAGGCTCCTCGGGAAGCTCCACCACTACGTGGGAAAGGACGCTCTTGTAGCGCCGCTTCTGCTGCTTCGGTGTGATGACCACCAGCTTCTTTTCATCAAAATGGCCGTCGTCGGTTCGTGCGATCATGGTGGAACGATCGTTGGACGCGCCGCGGCCGACCAGGACTGTGGTGCAAGGCATAGTTCACTACTTCCTTTCTGTTTCTGTCAGTACCCGTATTATAGCACAGAACCCCGGTTCTGGCAACTGTTAACCAATGCAAACTGAAACAAAAGGGCTTGTTTTGTGGGAGAAAAACAGCTATAATAGACCCAAAAATGGGGGGACGAGACTATGGCTGATATTATTGCGGCGATCGCCACGGGGAAGCAGCCCTGCGCCATCGGGATCCTGCGTCTGTCCGGCGCGGGCTGTGCCGAGACGGCGGGGGCGGTCTTCCGCTGCAAAAACGGGAAGCCCCTTTCCGACGCGCCGGATCGCAAGCTGATCCTGGGGACGCTCTACGATCTGCGGGGCAGGGAGATCGACCAAGCCCTGGCGGTCTATACCCGCGGCCCCCATTCCTACACCGGGGAGGACACGGTGGAGCTCCAATGCCACGGCTCTCCCGCAGTGCTGACCGCAGGGCTGGAAGCCCTCTGCCGGGCCGGGGCCCGGCTTGCCCAGCCAGGGGAGTTCACCAAGCGGGCCTTTCTGAACGGACAGATGGATCTCACCGGGGCGGAGGCGGTCATCGACCTGATCGAGGCCCAGACCTCCGACATGGCGGCCAACGCCGCCGCCCAGGTGGGCGGGGCGCTGGATCGGCGTCTGCGGCCCATCTACGACGGGCTGACGGATATCTGCAGCCACTACCACGCCGTGTTGGATTACCCGGACGAGGACATTCCGGATTTCAAGCTCTCCGACTTTGAGGATCAGCTCCGCGGGGATCTGGCCCAGCTGGAACGGCTGGGGGCCACCTGCGACCGGGGCCGGATCTTGAAGCAGGGGGTGCGGATCGCCCTGGTGGGCAAGCCCAACGCAGGCAAATCCTCCCTGCTGAACGCCCTGGTGGGTTTCGACCGGGCCATCGTCACCGACGTTCCCGGCACCACCCGGGACACCGTGGAGGAGACGGCCCGCTTCGGCCGGGTGCTGGCCCGGATCACCGACACCGCCGGCATCCGCGAGACGGCGGATCGCATCGAGGCCATGGGCGTAGAGCGCTCCCGGGCCGCCGCGGAGCAGGCGGATCTGGCCATTTTCGTCTGCGACGCCGCCATCCCCCTGGACGAGGAGGATCGGCAGGCCATGGCCGCCGCGAAGGAGGCCAAGAGCGCCATCGCCGTTCTGAACAAGACGGATCTGCAGCAGCGGGTCTTCCGGGTCCAACTGCCCTTTGACCCCATCTTCGCCGTGTCCGCCACCCGGGGCGACGGGCTGGATCAGCTCTGCGGCTGGATCGAAAAGCGCTTCGGGGCGGATCTGCCCTGCGACGGCACCATCCTCACCAATACCCGGCAGGGGGAGGCCGTGACCCGGGCCGCCGAGGCCATCGGCCGGGCTCTGTCCGCCATGCAGGCGGGCATCACCCCCGACGCCGTGCTGACGGAGCTGGAGGCCGCCCTGGAAGCCCTGGGCGAGCTCACTGGCCGCACCGTCCGGGAGGACATCACAAACCGGATATTTGAGCGCTTCTGTGTAGGGAAGTAGGGACAGCACTCTGCCGTCCGCCCTGCCCGCACCCGCCCGTAGGGACAGCACTCTGCCGTCCGCCCTGCCCGCACCCGCCCTTAGGGACGGCACTTTGCCGTCCGCCCCGCCCGCACCCGCCCGTAGGGACGGCACTTTGCCGTCCGCCCCGCCCGCACCCGCCCGTAGGGACGGCACTCTGCCGTCCGCCCCGCCCGCACCCGCCCGTAGGGACGGCACTTTGCCGTCCGCCCCGCACGCACAAAAATGCAAAATGCAAAGTGCAAAATGCATAATTGAGGTGTTTTCAAATTGCCATTTGAAAACAATAGGAGATAAATAATGACAGCATATTTTGATAATTCCGCGACTACGAAACCTTGCAGCGAGGCCGTGCAGGCCATGACCGAGGCGCTGACAGACTGCTGGGGCAACCCCAGCGCTCTGCATCGGCTGGGGACGGAAGCCCACCGGCGGGTAGAGGCCGCCCGGCTGGCCGTGGGGCGCGCCCTGGGGGCGGAGCCGGATCGGGTCTTTTTCACCGCCGGCGGCACCGAGGCGGACAACTGGGCCGTCTTCTCCGCCGCCCAAAAGCTGGGCAAGCGGGGCAAGCACATCATCACCACCCAGATCGAGCACCACGCCATCCTCCACCCCATGCAGGAGCTGGCCAACCGGGGCTTCGAGGTGACGTATCTGGCCCCGGCGTCCGACGGCAGCGTGAGCCTGGAGGCTCTGCGGGCCGCCCTGCGGCCGGATACGATCCTGGTCTCCGTCATGATGGTGAATAACGAGGTGGGCTCCGTCATGCCCATCCAGAGCATGGCCAAGCTGACCCATCGGCTGGCTCCCAACGCCATCTTCCACACCGACGCGGTGCAGGGCTTTTTGAAGGTCCCCTTCCGGGCCCCTGCCCTGGAGGCGGACCTGATCTCCGTCAGCTCCCACAAGATCCACGGCCCCAAGGGCGCCGGGGCCCTGTATATCCGCAAGGGCCTGTCTCTGCCGCCTTATCTCCACGGCGGCGGCCAGGAGAGCGGCCTCCGCTCCGGCACCGAGGCCGTCCCCAACATCCTGGGCTTCGGCGCGGCCTGCGAGGCGGCCATGCCCACCCTCCGGGAGGATCTGGCCCGGGAGAATGAGATCAAGGAATACATCCGCGCCGGGCTGACCGCCATCGACGGCGTGGTGCTGAACGGGGCCCAGACGGCCCCCCATATCGTCAGCTTCGCCGTCCCCGGCGTCCGCTCCCAGGGCCTCATCAACTGCCTGCAGGACCAGGAGGTCTACGTCTCGGCGGGCTCCGCCTGCGCCAAGGGCCACCGGAGCCACGTGCTGGAGGCCATGGGCGTGGCCCCCGCCGTCATCGACGGCTCCGTCCGGGCCTCCCTGTCCCGCTTCACCACCCGGGCGGAGGCAGACGCCCTGCTCACCGCCGTCCGGGAGGCCGTGAAGCGGCTGCAATAAGAAAAAACGCCTCGGATTTTGGAGGAAACCAATATGAAAGAAACCTTGCTTGCCGGGCTGAAGCGGCTGGAGATCGACTTGCCGGAGGAGCGGACGGAGGCCATCGTCCGCTTCGGCCAGGCGGTTTTGGAAAAGAATCAAGTGATGAATCTGACGGCCATCACAGAGCCGGAGCAGGCGGCGGAGCTGCACCTGCTGGACAGTCTGAGCCTGTTGAAGGTGCTGCCTCTGGCAGGGAAGTCCCTGCTGGACGTGGGCACCGGGGCGGGCTTCCCCGGGGTGCCCTTGAAGCTGGCGGAGCCCAGCCTCCGGCTGACCCTGCTGGACAGCCTCCAGAAGCGGATGCGCTGGCTGGAGACGGAGGCCCTGCCTGCCCTGGGGGTGGAGGCCCGCTTCCTGGCGGGCCGGGCGGAGGACTTCGCCCGGGAGCACCGGGAGCGCTTCGACGTGGTGGCTTCCCGGGCCGTGGCCCGGCTGGATCTGCTCTGTGAGCTCTGTCTGCCCTTCGTCCACCGGGGCGGCTATTTCCTTGCCATGAAGGGCGCTCTGGCCCAGGAGGAGCTCCACGAGGCCGCCAACGCAATTCGCCTTCTGGGGGGCTCCTACGAGCGCACAGAGACCTTTGAGATCGGCGGCGCGACCCACTCCGTCATCGTTGTCCACAAGACCGGCAAGACCCCGGAGCAGTACCCCCGGAGCTGGGCCAGAATGAAGCAGAAGCCCCTATAATGCCTTCCCCTTGAGGGGAAGGTGCCCCAGTGCGCACACTGGGGCGGATGAGGTGGAGCAGGCTGCATTGAGCGGCTATTCGAAAGCGACAGTTTATCGGAACCCCACCTCATCCGTCCTCCGGCTTCCGGGAGACGCCGGAGTCCACCTTCCCCTCAAGGGGAAGGCTTTGCGCTGAAACAGGATTCCTTGTGAAAATAAAAGGATAAAGCTTATGAATGATATGAATCGTGCCACCGTGGGCCTCCTGGCCCACGTGGACGCGGGGAAGACCACGCTGGCGGAGGCCATCCTCTACCGCTGCGGCCTGCTGCGGAGCCTGGGGCGGGTGGATCACGGCGACACGACCATGGACTACGACCCCCTGGAGCGGGAGCGGGGCATCACGATCTTCGCCGCCCAGGCCCATGTGGAGTGGGGCGGCTGGGAGCTGACCCTGCTGGACACCCCGGGCCATGTGGATTTCTCCGCCGAGACGGAGCGGATGCTCCAGGTGCTGGATTACGCCATTCTGGTGATCAGCGGGACAGACGGCGTCCAGGCCCACACCAGGACGCTTTGGCGGTTGCTGGTGCACTATCAGATCCCCACGGTGCTTTTTGTCACCAAAATGGATCTTGCCCGCAGCAGCCGGGCCGAGCTGCTGGACAGCCTCTGCCGGGAGCTGGGGGACGGGGTGGTGGATTTCTCCCCGGACAACCCCCAGCGGGACGAGGCTCTGGCCATGTGCGCCGAGCCCGCCATGGAGGAATACCTCTCCGACGGCGCCATCTCTCCCGCCACCCTGGGGGATATGCTGGCGGCCCGGGAGATCTTCCCCTGCTTCTTCGGCTCCGGCCTGAAGCTGGAGGGGATCGACGCATTTTTGGATACGTTCACGGCTCTGATGAAGCCCCGGCTCTGGCCGGAGCAGTTCGGAGCCCGTGTGTTTAAGATCACCCACGACCCCCAGGGCGTCCGGCTCACCCATCTGAAGGTGACGGGCGGGACGCTCCGGGTCCGGGACAGCCTGTTCTATGACGGACTGGAGGAAAAGGCCACCCAGCTGCGCCGCTATCAGGGCGGACGCTTCACCGCCGCGGAGGAGGTCCTCCCCGGCCAGGTCTGCGCTGTGGTGGGGTTGAGCGCCGCTCGGAACGGCCAGGGCTTCGGCATGGAGGCCGCCGCAGGCAGCCCGGTCCTGGAGCCGGTGATGCACTACCGGATCGGCCTGCCCGCCGGGACGGACCCCCGGCTGGTGCTGCCCAAGCTGCGGCAGCTGGAGTCCGAGGATCCCATGCTGCGTCTGCGCTGGGATCCCCGCCTGCAGGAGCTCTCCGTGGGCCTCATGGGCGAGGTGCAGGCGGAGGTGCTGAAAAGCCTGATCCTGGATCGCTTCGACCTGGCGGTGGAGCTGGGGCAGGGCCGGGTGCTTTACAAGGAGACCATCGACAAAACTGTGGAGGGCGTGGGCCACTACGAGCCCCTGCGCCACTACGCGGAGGTGCACCTGCTGTTGGAGCCCCTGCCCCGGGGCAGCGGCCTGGTCTTTGCCTCCACCTGCAGCGAGGATAAGCTGGATCGCCACTGGCAGCGTCTGATCCTGACCCACCTTGCCGAAAAGGAACACCTGGGCACGGCCATCGGCGCGCCCATTACGGATATGAAGCTGACTCTGGCGGCGGGCAAGGCCCACCTCAAGCACACCGAGGGGGGCGACTTCCGCCAGGCCACCTACCGGGCGGTGCGGCAGGGTCTGATGCAGACCCAATCCGTGCTGCTGGAGCCCTGGTATCGCTTCCGGCTGGAGGTGCCCACGGCCCAGATCGGCCGGGCCATCACGGATATCAAGGCCCGCTTCGGCAGCTTCGACACCCCCGAGGACCTGGGCGGCATGAGCCTGCTCCGGGGCCGGGCTCCCGTGTCCGCCATGACGGACTACGCCCGGGAGCTGGCGGCCTATACCCGGGGCCTGGGGAAGCTGTCCCTGCAGGTGGAGGGCTATGACCTCTGCCACGACCCGGAGGCCGTCCGGGCCGCCAACCCCTACGACCCCGAGGCCGACCTGGACAACACCCCGGACTCCGTCTTCTGCGCACACGGGGGCGGCTTCACGGTGAAATGGGACAAGGTCTTTGCCAATATGCACCTGGAAAGCGTCCTGGCCCCCAAGCGGGAGCAGACCGAAGCCCCCCGGCGGCGCTTGACCATCGACGAAAAAGAGCTCCAGGCCATCCTGGAGCGGGAGTTCGGCCCCATCAAGCGGCCGCAGTATTCAGCTTCCGTGTGGAAGGGCATATCCCGGGAGGCAGATCCCTCGTCGGAACCCCCCTCATCCGTCAGCGCCCATGGCGCTGCCACCTTCCCCCAAGGGGGAAGGCTTTTGGTGGTGGACGGATTCAACGTGATCTTCGCCTGGCCGGATCTGGCGGCGCTGGCGGAAACGGATCTGGCCCAGGCCCGGGAGCGGCTCATGGAGATCCTGGCCAACTACGCGGCCTTTACCCGCACGGAGACCATCCTGGTCTTCGACGCCTACCAGGTCAAGGGCGGCAAGGGGGAGCGCTTCGACTATCACAGCGTCCGGGTGGTCTACACCAAGGAGAACGAGACCGGCGACGCCTACATTGAGCGCCTGCTGCACGACGTTGGCAAGAACACCCAAGCCCGGGTGGTGACCTCGGATAATCTGATCCAGGTCTCCGCCCTGCGCTCCGGTGTGATCCGCCAGTCCGCCCGGGAATTCGGCGAGGAGATCGACCGCATCTACGGGGACATCGAGCAGTTCCTGCGCTCCCACAACCGCCAGCGCATGGGCACGATCGGCGAAAACCTCCCCTCCACCCCGTAGCGGCGCACATTGTGCGCCACAGGAGCAGTTTACAATTATGGAACACGAAGCATTACTGAAACGGATCGACGATCTGTGGCGTCGCTGCGACAAGGCCAATATCGTCACCTCCACGCCCTTCCTCACCCCCGCCGAGCAGGCCGCGGCGCTGCAATATGCCCGGGGGCTTTCCGGCTGCCGGATGCTCTTGCACGGCGGCAAGCCGGACTGCGAACGGCGGGCGGCCTTCTTCCTCCCCGACTGGCTGGAGGAAGGGGACTTCAGCCCGGAGGGGCAGATCAGCGCCCTGGCCCTGGAGGCCTTCTACGGCGCTCCCGGCCACCGGGATTACCTGGGGGCGCTGCTGGCCCTGGGGGTCCGCCGGGAATGGGTGGGGGATATCTGGATCCGGGGCCAACAAGCCTGGGTCTTCTGCCTGCCCTCCGTGGCGGAGCAGCTGGCTGCCCTGGAGCAGGCGGGCCGGGTCAGCGTCAAGGCGAAGCCCATCCCCCTGGCCCAGGTGCCGGAGCCGGAGCGCAAGCGGCGAGCGGTGAAATTCACCGTCCAGAGCCTCCGCTTCGATGCGGTGCTGGCCGAGACCTTCCGCCTCTCCCGCACCCAGGCGTCCAAGCTGATCGCCGCCGGGGCCGCCAGCCTGAACTACCTGCCCTGCCTGAAAAACGACGCCCCCGTTGCCGAGGGCGACGTGATCTCCTTGAAGGGTTACGGCAAGGCCACCCTGGCAGAAATCGGCGGACGTTCCCGAAAGGACAGACTGTCTCTCACCGCCGAGGTATGGGAATAAAAATGTAGCGCCGGCAATCTGCCGGCCAAATACGAAAAATGCCTGGGGCAGCTCCACGTGTGCGCATTCACACGCAGAGCCGCCCCTTGCAAGCTGTTATCGGTTTCCGTCTCGCGCCGCTTCAAATTCCGCAAAGCTGATGTCCAGAATTTCGTAATCGTCCCGATTCGGTCCGTCAAAATGCCACCATTCCAGCTCTGACTGCTGAAAGCCTGCGGCGGTCATGATTGAGTTGAGCATATCACGGTTTTGTATTTGATCATCCTTGAGGTCGTCGTAGTCGTAGTGGGCAGCCTCGGAAAAATCATCGAACTTTGTGGGCATATACAGTTGATTTCCATATTTATCGCAGAGCGTTACGTCCACTGAGATTCCTCTGGCATGCATGGAATAAGGACCGGGAGCGGGAACGTAGGCGGCCAGCTCCTCCGGCACGCTGTCATGCAGCGCCTGCTGTACCGAAATCGGACGGTAAGCGTCCCAGATTTTCAGTTGCACGCCATTCTCCCTTGCCAGTCTGTTCGCAGTAATCAGCATGTCAACAATATCCCGGTTGACCAGGCACAGTTCTCTGTCATACTGCTGAACTCCCGTGAAGTTGTCGGTTGTGGCATACTTCTGTTCGATGATGAAGCTGTCATCGAATGCAAGCAGCTCCACCAGCCCGTGGTACACAAAGGGCTCCGCTGTCGTTTCGGATCCCGGCTCTTCTCCGGCGTCTGTTTCCGGCTCTTCGTTGGGTTCGGTGATTGGCTCTGTTGCTGGTTCTGTGATCGGCTCGGATTCCGCTTCGGTTGTTGCCACGATCGAGGAATCGGGTTCGGATGCAGCGCTTGCGTTTTCCGTAGCTTCTGCATGTGTGGTGCTTACGGCGTCAGGCAGCGATGAACTTGCCGGAGCGCCGGTCTCCTGCTTTGGACTGTTGACACAGGCCGAGAGAGTCACGGCAAGGGCAATAATAAACAATAACAAATAGATATGCTTGTTCAAGAAAAAAGCCTCCTTCAAGATTGCGACAGTTAAATAAAAAATATGCAGTGATAAGAAAAAATTATGTTTTATGCGTCGACAATTTGTTTATCAATTTCTACCAATGATTGCAACTTCATACGCACTGCCTAAGCCTGCAATGCGCATCGAACCAGTGAACTCGGAGGGCGTCATCCAACGAAGGCAGTTTACGTTGGTCCATTTATTGTTCGCTGCAGAATCGAAAACGAGGTATTGGTTGGTGCTTGAATTGTAATCAACGATTGCGACAAAATGCCCAATAACATTCACAACTGCAGTGCATTTACCATGCCCTCCTTTTTGTCCAAGCAGGTAAGGCTTAATCTCCGCGAGTACTGCACTTGAGCTGCCGTAATATGTGAGGTTGAAGGTTCTAACGCATGTAATACCGTAATATTGACCACGATTCGAATATTTGCAAAAGCTCCCGGCCAAGGTAGACTTAGTTCCCGAACCATTTATGCGATAGCCGTATGTTATCGCGTATGATGCAACAACCTCAGGGGGAACAATGCTTCCATTCAAGTAATAGACAGCATTGACAATTGCAAGCAAACCGCATCCGCTGGTGCCGATAGTTGCAGTGTACCACTCGCCAGTATCGTCTTCATATCCACGTCCATATTCGGTTCCGCTCCAGCTTGACCATTTCTGTTTACTAACCAAATTATGCTGTGCGTCTATTGTTTTAATCCAGGCAAGCTTCCATACGCAGCTATCGCTACCCGGATTGCTGTTATTAATAGCTGTAACCGGATACATTACCTGGGTGTAGGTTTTGGAACTGTTTGTACCGATAACATAGACATCGTCTCCAGCATCGATGCTACTGCCTGAATACGTCACACCAGGCCTTTTATATACATTAGTGATTCTTGCTCCTGCTCGTTTTTCCACGCCAGCCTGAACAGAGGTGAGTGTACAGACAGCGCTGAGAGGAACATATGCGTCCTTGGTTCCACCACTATTCACTTTGTAGTTTATCAGCGCGTACCAGTTTCCCTTAGAGTTTCTTGAAATGATTTTGACGACAATCTCATCATTTCCGTCTACGTAGCCGGATTTCGTAGTTAGATCGTTACTTGTGTAGGTAGTCGTATTTCCAGAGCTGATCGTGTAGCACTTGATCTTACCTCCAATTTCAGTCCACGCTGCAGTATCCGAAGCACTTGCCATTGGAATTGCCATTCCAATCATCAAAACCATTACCAGGAGGAGGGATACAAGCTTTTTGCTGATGTTTTTCATAAATCTAATAATACTTCTTTCTTACATATTTACAGCGATTACATATGCTTTTATGTCTGCCGGCAAGACAATTATGCGCAAATAATTACACTGCATATTTCGATTATACAGAAACTATTGAATTTGTCAACGCAAATCGAACAATATTTAAATAATCTACATATTTATCTGTTTTAAACAGTTTTGCGAATAATGATAAGAAATTATACCTGCCCTGCTTAAAAACGACCTCTCTGTGTCTAAGAGCTTCGTGATTTTATAGGAATAAGTATCTTTTCAGCCGTCTCGTAGGGCGGCCTGACCCCAGGCCGCCGCGCCCTCCGGTTTTGCAGCGTTTCCGGCGGCCAGAGGGCTGGCCACCCTACGCAGGAATAGGGAGACTGAATAGATAACCATTTTTCTGTTTTTTTTCATTCTGTCAGCCGGTGCGGGATGCGGGCGCACAGTGTGCGCCCCTACGGGTAGCGGGGGGATACGTTTTTCACTTTCCCTTCCACTTCGTTCAGGGAAGGCAGAATGACAGGTGTGGAACCCGGTGCGGATTTGGCGGGCAGATTGCCCGCGCTACAAATGAAAGTTTTCCGAAACAGAATTCGCGCACAAAAAATGAACGGCGTTTTGCCGTTCATTTTTTGTGCTTGATTCGGTACAGCACCGTCAGCCGTCCCAGCAGGATATCGAACAAAACAAAGCTCAGATTGCCCATCAGCAAAAGGACGACCAGCATGACCGCGCCGGTCTCCCTGGCCTCCCGCACCAGGGCCTCCAGATGGAAGACCAGGATCAACAGGGCGTAGAGGGCGGCGACGGAGAGGTTGAACAGCAGCAGCTTGCACAGCAGGCCCGGTACCTTGGGCAGCCGGTCGAGGCGGGGTTTCGCCAGGGGAAACCAGCCCAGGAAGACGAAGACGAAGGCAGTCTCCTTGTCCGGGCAGAGCAGCACGCCCAGCAGGGCCACAATGGCGTACCAGCCCAGGCACAGGGAGCCCGGCAGCTCCGCCAGCAGGATCACCAGCGGCAGGGCTGCCACCATGGGGGCGATATAGGTGCCCACGGGGATAATCCCTCCCAGCAGCAGGATCACCACCGCAAGGGCGGCGAAAATGCCGCCCAGGGCGATCTGACGGGCACTCATTTCGCGTCCAGCGTGATCTCCTCCCCGTCGGCGGACAGGTGGATAATCCGGATGGGGTCCTTGTAGCTGTCGATGATCTTCTCCGCGATGGGATTCTCGATCTCCTTCTCAATGGTGCGCCGGAGGTTCCGGGCACCGTACTGGACGGAGTAGGATTTCCCGGTGAGGTAGTCCAGGACGGAGTCGTCCCAGCCCAGGGCGATGCCGTGGTCGTCCAGGTTGTCCTTCAGCTCGTTCAGCATAATGACGGCAATGGCCCGGAAGTTGGCCTCGGAGAGCTTGTTGAAGCAGACGATCTCGTCCACCCGGTTGATGAACTCGGGCCGGAGGAACTCGCCCAGGGCCTTCATGGCCTTATCCTTGGTCTGCTCGGTGAGGCTCTTGCCGAAGCCCACGGAGCCGTCCTTCCGGTCGGAGCCCGCGTTGGAGGTCATGACGATGATGGTGTTCTCAAAGTTCACCAGCCGGCCCTGGGCGTCGGTGATGCGGCCGTCGTCCAGGATCTGCAGCAGGATATTCAGCACGTCGGGGTGGGCCTTCTCGATCTCGTCAAAGAGGATGACGGAGTAGGGCTTCCGGCGGATCTTCTCGGTGAGCTGCCCCGCCTCGTCGTAGCCCACGTAGCCCGGAGGCGAGCCGATGATCTTGGAGACGGAGTGCTTCTCCATATACTCGGACATATCCAACCGCACCAGGGACTCCACGGATTCGAACAGCTCGTCCGCCAGCCGCTTCACCAGCTCGGTCTTGCCCACGCCGGTGGCGCCCACAAAGATGAAGGAGACGGGCCGCTTCTTGGGGCTGATCCCGGCCCGGCTGCGGCGGATGGCGGCGCAGATGGCGGAGATGGCCTCGTCCTGGCCCACCACGTGCTTTTTCAGGTTGTCCTCCAGGCTGCGGAGCTGCTCGTACTCCTGGGCCTGGATCTTGGAGGCGGGGATCTTGGTCCACAGCTCAATGACCCGGGCCAGGTTCTCCATGGTCAGCCGGGGCTTGGGCTGGGATTCCAGCTCGGCGATCCGTTCGCCCAGCTGCATGGATTTGGAGCGCAGGGTGGCGATGCGCTCATAGTCCTCCGGCGTCTTTTCCTCGGATTTCTCCGTGAGCATTTTCAGCTCGAATTCCACGTCGGAAAGATCCTTGGAGGCGGAGGAAAGCTCGTTGATGATGGGGTTGCGGAGGTTCTCGTCGGAGCAGGCCTCGTCCAGCAGGTCGATGGCCTTGTCGGGGAGGTAGCGGTCGGTGATATAGCGCTCCGACAGCAGAACGGTCTGCCGGGCGATCTCGGGGGTGATCTCCACCCCGTGGTACTGCTCATAGTAGCCCGCGATGCCCTTGAGGATGGCGATGGACTGCTCAATGGTGGGCTCGTTCACCGTGACGGGCTGGAAGCGGCGCTCCAGGGCGGAGTCCTTCTCGATATACTTGCGGTACTCCTTGAAGGTGGTGGCGCCCACCACCTGTACCTCGCCCCGGGAGAGGGCGGGCTTGAGGATGTTGGCGGCGTTCATGGAGCCCTCGGCGTCCCCCGCGCCCACCAGATTGTGTACCTCGTCGATCACCAGAATGATATTGCCGCAGGCCTTGATCTCTCCGATCAGATTCTTCATGCGGCTCTCAAACTGACCGCGGAACTGGGTGCCAGCCACCATGGCGGTCATGTCCAGCAGGAAGACCTCCTTGCCCTTGAGCTTGAAGGGCACGTCGCCGGCGGCGATCCGCTGGGCCAGGCCCTCGGCAATGGCAGTCTTGCCCACGCCGGGCTCACCGATCAGGCAGGGGTTGTTCTTCTGCCTGCGGTTCAGGATCTGGATGACCCGTTCGGTCTCCTCCTCCCGGCCCACCACCCGATCCAGCTTGCCGTCCTTGGCCCGCTGGGTCAGATCCAGGCAGTAGGTATCCAAAAACTTGTGCTTTTTCTTGGGCGGCTGGGCCGGGGGCACAGCGCCGCTCTTGGGGGGCTCCTGCCGCTGGGCAGGGGAATTGCCGAGCTGACCCGTCAGCCCGCCGAACAGCTTGTTCAGGAAGGGGAAGGTGGCGGTCTGGCCGTCCGGATCGTCCTCCGGGGCGTCCGGATCCTGATCCGGGTTCCCCCCCAGCATGGACATCATTTCCCCGGAGAGATTGTCCAGATCCTCGTCGGAAATGCCCATCTGCTTCACCATATCGTCCACCTGCTTGATGCCCAGATCCTTGGCGCATTTCAGGCAGAGGCCCTCGTTGGTGGTTTTTCCGTTTTCGATTTTCGTAATAAAGATCACAGCCACGTTCTTGTTGCAGCGGCTGCAAAGCGTCGGTCTCATCAAAGGTATGATCTCCCTTCATTGCGCTTGGTTTGTGGTTCAGAGTGCAGCGTTCATTTTGCATTTTGCATTTTGCATTCCAACGCCGCGCCCTGTGCTTACGGAATAAACAGTCTGGTCCCGCCGCTGCCTACCAGCAGGACTGTCCCGTCGGGGCGGGCGATGACCTGGGTGGCGGCCAGCACATCCCAGCTGCGGTCATAGACGGCAAGCTTGCGGTCAAAGGTCTGCAGGCAGCTGTCCGTCAGAACGGCGGCATAGCGCTCCGCCGCGGAGACGGAGCGGACGCGCTCCTGCAGATCCAGCTCGCCCAGCAGCTCGCCGGAGGCGTTCAAGGTAAGGACGCGGGATCCGCCGCCGTTTTGCTCCAGCGCCAGGATCAGCCAGCCGTCGGTGCTGACGGCGTAATCCGCCAGCTGATTCGTACGCGTGGGCAGCGAGCTGAGGCGCTCTCCGTCCACGTTGAAGAAGATGATCTCGTTCTGGGCGACCGCCATCAGATGGGTGCGATCCAGAAAGCGCAGCTCATAGACCAGCTGATTGCCCAGCGTCAATCTGACCGTCTCGCTGCTGTCCTGCTCCAGATCCTCCAGGGGGAGATCCGTACGCAGGATGGTGATGGCGGAGCGGTAGACGCCGTTTTCCTCCTCCAGCCGGGCCACAGCCAGGTATTCCCCCTGCTCCGATACGGCGCAGGCGTTGATGTAGCGGGTCCGGGAGGAGAAGCGGTAGATGGGCTCCATGCTGCTGTCCAGCACCGTGGCGACGGACTTGTAGCCGGTCTCCGCGGTGATGTAGGCGGTGAAGCCGTCTGCGCTGACGTCCGCGTTGATAAAGGCGCCGGAGAGGGCCTCGTCCATCAGAACGGTGCCTCCCGGTCCCACAGCGGCGGCGTAGGCGCTGCCCGGGCTGAAGACCAGCCCCACATCGCCGCCGCAGCGCAGGATCGGCGTGGGCAGGGAGCCCTGGATCAGCGCTTTCTGCTCCCCGTCCAGGGAATAGAGCGTCACGCCGTTTTCCGTGCCCACCAGGAGCCCGTCGTCGAAGCCGGCGTAGACGTTGCCTGCGCCGCTGTCGAATTCAAGGCGGCCGTAGCTGGCCTTGTCCCGCAGACCCATGTACCGGAAGAAGCGAACAACGCGGTCGGTGTTCATCAGCCGCGGAAAGATCAGGCACAGGGCGGCGATCAGGGCGACCAGCACCAGGAGGATCCACAGGATCCGGCGCAGACGCCCGCCCGTCCTGGGCGCGCCCTGGGTCGCGGTTTGATCTGGATTATTCAACGTGAAATACCGCCTTTCCGTCGTCATACCACAGCCGGGTCATGTACAGGCCCCCCGGGGGAGCCGTGGGCCCGGCAGCAGTGCGGTTTTTCCCGGCCAGAATGTCCGCCACGGCCTCGGGTGGGAATTTCCCCTCCGCGGCATAGACCGCAGTGCCCACCATGGCCCGGGCCATGTTGTAGAGGAAGCCGTTGGCGCAGATCCGGCAGGAGATCAGATCCCCGTCCCGTTCCACCTCATAGTGATAGACCGTCCGCACAGTGGACTTCACGTCTGTCCCCACAGAGCGGACCGCCGCAAAATCGTGGGTCCCGATGAAGCAGTCAGCTGCCCGCTGCATGATCGTCTCGTCCAGATGCTTGGGATAGAACCATGCGCGGTTGACATAAAACGGATCCCGGATCCGGGAGTTGTAGATCAGATAGGTATATTCCTTCTTCACGCAGGAGCCGATGGCGTTGAAGCCCTCGTGAACCTCAAAGGCGTCGGAGACCACGATATCCTCGGGCAGATGCGTGTTCAGGGCGTAGGGCAGCCGATCCACGGGGATGGCGGAGTCGGTGCGAAAGTTTGCCACGTAGCGCCGGGCGTGGACGCCTGCGTCGGTGCGGCCGCAGCCGGTGACGTGGACGGGATGTCCCACCACCATAGCCACGGCCTTTTCCATCGTGGCCGCCACAGACACAGCGTTTTTCTGTACCTGCCAGCCGTGGTAGGCGGAACCCTCGTATTTGAGAATCAATGCAATGTTTTTCATAAGTAATAAGTAACAAGTAATAAGTAATAAGCAAGCGTAACAGGCAGTTCCATTATTACCTATTACTTATTCCTTATTACTTTTACAGTCCAAACCTCCGTAAAACGATGACGCCCGCCAGCAGGGCTGCGCCTACCAGGAAAGCGATCAGATCGATGAAGGCGTAGTGCAGCACCTTGAGCCGGGTGCGGCCCTCGCCGCCGTGGTAGCAGCGGCACTCCATGGCCGTGGCCAGCTCGTCCGCCCGGCGGAAGGCGCTGACGAACAGCGGTACCAGAATGGGGATCAGCGCCTTGGCCCGGCGAATGAGGCTGCCGGTCTCAAAATCGGCGCCGCGGGCCTTCTGGGCGGAGATGATCTTGTCGGTCTCCTCGATCAGCGTGGGGATAAAGCGCAGGGCGATGGACATCATCATCGCCAGCTCATGGACGGGGACGTGGAGCTTTTTCAAGGGGTTCATCAGACGCTCCATGGCGTCGGTCAGGGCGATGGGGGAGGTGGTGTAGGTCAGCAGGAAGGTGCCGCAGACCAGCATCATGATCCGCATGACCATAAAGAAGGCCGTAATGATGCCGTCCGACCAGATCTCGAAGATCCACCAGTCCACCAGCAGAGTGCCGGTCTTGGTGTAAAAGAGGTTCAGCACGGCCGTAAAGATGATAAAGACCAGCATGGGCTTGAGACCGCGGGTCATGGATTTGAAGGGGATCCTGCCCAGGCAGGTGACCGCGATCAGAAAAGCCAGGACCAGCCCGTAGGAGCACCAGGATTTCGCCATAAACAGGGCGACGATGTAAACGATCAGCAGCAGCAGCTTCGTCCGGGGGTCCAGCCGGTGGACGATGGATTTGCCGGGGAAGAACTGACCCAGGGTGATGTCCTTCAGCATGGCCGGCCCTCCTTCCGCTCCTGCAGCCGGGCCACGGCGTAGCGCACCGTGTACACGTCGGCGGGCAGATCAAGGCCCATGGCCCGGAGCCGGGCAAAGACGGAGGTGACCTGGGGCACGGAGAGCCCCATTTCAGTCAGCTCCTCCACATGGGTGAAGACCTCTGCGGGAGCGCCGTCCATGGCCACGCAGCCCTTGTTCATCACGATCAAGCGGCTGCAAAGCTCCGCCACCTCCTCCATGGAGTGGCTGACCATGATAACGGCGGCGTTCTGGGCCTGCTGATAGGCCTTGATGTTCTCCAGGATGGAGTCCCGGCCCGCGGCGTCCAGGCCGGCGGTGGGCTCGTCCAGGATCAGCACGTCCGGCTCCATGGCAATGACGCCGGCAATGGCGACTCTGCGCTTCTGGCCGCCGGAGAGGTCAAAGGGGGACTTCTCCAGCTGCCTCTCGCTGATGCCCACAAAGCTTGCCGCCCGGCGCACCCGGGCGTCCAGCTCGTCCCCGGTGATCCCCTGGTTTTTGGGGCCGAAGGCGATGTCCTTCCAGCAGGTCTCCTCAAAGAGCTGGTATTCCGGGTACTGGAAGACCAGCCCGACCCGTCCCCGGATGGAGTGGGTGAACTGCTTATCCTTCCAGATATCCTGGCCCTGGAACAGCACCTGCCCGGAGCTGGGCTTGAGCAGGCCGTTCAGATGTTGGATCAGGGTGGACTTCCCGGAGCCGGTGTGGCCGATGATCCCGGTCAGCTCCCCGGCGTGAAAGGCCAGATCGATATGGGAAACGGCGGTATGCTCAAAGGGCGTACCGGCGCTGTAGATATGGGTCAGATCCTTGAGCTCAAGGATCGGCACGCCCTGCCGGGGGCGCTGCTCCGCGTCGTCGGGGATGAAAGGCCGATCCGTATTTGTCCCCCGGGGGAGGAAAGCGCTTCCCGCGTCCCGGATGGCCTCCGCGCATTCCTGCGGCGTCAGCGCGTCCAGCGGCAGCTCCCAGCCCGCGCCCCGGAGCGAATAGAGCAGATCTGTGGTCTGGGGCACGTCCAGCCCGGCCTTCCGCAGCAGCTCCACCTGGGAGAAGACCTCCCTGGGGCTGCCGTCGGTGAGGATGCCGCCCTTGTGCATGACGATGACCCGATCGGCCCCCACGGTCTCCCGCATATGGTGGGTGATCAGCACGACGGTGATGCCCTGCTCCCGGTTCAGCCGGGTGATGGTGGAGATGACCTCCTCCCGTCCCCGGGGATCCAGCATGGCGGTGGGCTCGTCCAGCACGATGCAGCGGGGCTGCATGGCCAGCACGCCTGCGATGGCGATGCGCTGCTTCTGTCCGCCGGAGAGCAGATGCGGGGCGTGCTCCCGGTATTCGTACATCCCCACGGTTTTCAGGGCGTCGTCCACCCGCTTCCGGATCTCCGGCGAGGGAACACCCAGGTTTTCCGGGGCAAAGGCCACGTCCTCCTCCACTACGTTGGCGACGATCTGGTTGTCGGGATTCTGAAAGACCATGCCGATCTGGCAGCGGATCTCCAGCAGCTTTTCCTCGTCGGCGGTGTCCATGCCCGCCACGTAGACCTTGCCGCCTGTGGGCAGCAGAACCGCATTGAAGTGCTTGGCCAAGGTGGATTTGCCGCAGCCGTTGGGGCCGATGACAGCGGTGAAGCTGCCCTCGGCGATCTCCAGCGTCAGGTTTTCAAACACCGGCAGCGCCAGACGCTCCCCGGCAGCCGGGTATGTAAAGCTCAGGTTTTCAGCCTTGATCAGATTTGACATATACTCTATACACTCTCAAATTATTTGGCGATGCCTCAGATTACTTCGCGATCCACCGTCCTGTTGCGCCGCAGGGGAGGCAGAGGCCGGAGGCGGTGACCGGCAATCCCAGCTCCTGGGACTCGGTGTGCCCGCCGAAGCGGCGGGTCAGAATGCTGTCCAGCAGGTAGCCCACCACAGAGGGGGCCAGGCCGGTGGTGTAGGAGTTCACCAGCACGAACAGGGGCTGATCCGACAATACGCGGCTCACCAGCTCCAGGAAGGGGTAGAGGCTGGTTTCCAGCTTCCACACCTCGCCGGAGGGTCCCCGCCCGTAGGAGGGCGGGTCCATGATGATAGCGTCGTAGCGCTTGCCCCGGCGGATCTCCCGTTCCACGAACTTGCCGCAGTCGTCCACGATCCAGCGGATGGGGGCGCTCTCCAGGCCGGAGGCCTTGGCGTTGTCCTTTGCCATCTGCACCATACCCTTGGCAGCGTCCACATGGCAGACCGCGGCGCCCCCTGCGGCGGCGGCCAGGGTAGCCCCGCCGGTGTAGGCAAAGAGATTCAGCACGCTGATGGGCCTGCCTGCCCCGCGGACGGTGTCAGTGATGAAGTCCCAGTTGACCGCCTGCTCGGGGAATATGCCTGTGTGCTTAAAATTCATGGGCTTTACCAGGAAGGTCAGATCCCGGTATTGCATCGTCCAGTGCTCGGGGAGCTTGTGCTCGCTCCAGTGGCCGCCCCCTGTGTTGGAGCGGGCGTAGCGGGCGTCGTAGCGCTTCCAGCGGGGATCGGTCTTCGGGGTGTTCCAGATGACCTGGGGATCCGGGCGAACCAGAATATAGTCGCGCCAGCGTTCCAGCTTTTCTCCGTCCGAGGCGTCCAGAAGCTCATATTGCTTCCATTGATCAGAAATCCACATGGTGTTTTCCTCCGTTGCGCTGTGTGAGGATCAGGGCTGGGGCTCAGGCCCGGGGCCGGGCTGCGGGTCGGGATTGGGGTTGGGATTGGGATTCGGATTGGGGTCGGGCTCAGGCTCCGGATCCGGGTTCATGATCGTATCCCAGGCCTCCTTGATGGCGTCGTTCAGCTCCTGCAGACGTGCGGCGTCGTGATATTCACAGACCTCAATCTCGTTCTTCTCCAGGGCGTCAGCCAGGGTCGGCGTGTCGTTTTCGCTGGTTTTCAGCATCATCAGGGTCTTCTTCGTCAGGGTGTTCTCCCGGAAACGGTTCAGCTCCGGAACGAGCTTACACAGGGAGGTAAACGCCTCAGAGGAGACCAGATTGTGATATTTGATGCAGTCCTCGTTGGCGCAGTAGCAGGCACCGTCGGATCCGTTGGGGTAGCACAGCTGGATCTCGAATTCCAGATGGGCCTCGCAGGTGTCCTTGGGAATATCGGAGACAAACAGACCCACATAGCGGGGCGTACACTTGGGCCCGGCCAGCAGGCCGGTCTCGCTGCACACCTGGACGCTGACGAAGCGCTCGTCGTCCGGCTGGATGAACTCGCCGATCTCCTCCTCGGTCTTGTCCTCATACAGCCGCTCCATGACTTTCCGCCACATGATTGCCGAGGGGTTGGAGCTGACCACCATGCGGATCTCCTCCGGGTCGTCGTAGCCGCTCCACACCGTGGCGGTGTACTTGGGCGTAATGCCGGCGAACCAGCGGTCCCGGTCGTTGGAGGTGGTTCCGGTCTTGCCGCCCATGGGCACGCCGCTGATCCTGGCGCTGGCGCCGGAGCCGTAATTGCAGGCGTAGCGGAGCATGGAGATCATATACCAGGCGGAATGGGAGTCCATGACCTCGTGAGATTCCTGCTCATTGTCCAGAATGATATTGCCCTCAGAGTCCTCCACGCGGGTGTAGGTCCTGGCCTTCCGGTAGACGCCTCCGTTGGGGAAGGTGGCGTAGGCCGTAGCCAGCTCACGGACGGTCAGACCGTGGGTAAGCTGCCCCATGCCCAGGGGAGCCAGCGCCATGTCGGTGAATTCCGTTCCGTTGATATCTTCGCTCTCCACCAGGCTTTCCAGGCCGAACTTCTCCTTGGCAAACTGGAAGCTAACCTCCGGGGTGACGTCGGCCAGCACCTTGATGGAAATACTGTTCAGGGATCTGGCCAGACCGTCGAGGATCACCATCCAGCCGCTGGGGCTGTAAAGACCGTATTCCTGCACGTCGTTCTGGGGCCAGTCTCTGCCGTTCAGCTTCATATAGGCCGAATCCTCATAGGAGGAGACGGGGGTAATGATCCCCAGTGCCAGGGCGGGGCCGTAGACCGCCAGCGGCTTGATGGAGGAGCCGGGGGACAGGGTGCTCAGGGTGGCGCGGTTCCAGGTCAGGTTGCCTTCCTTCTGGCCCACGCCGCCGGCCATGGCCGCGATGTCGCCGGTCTCGTTGTTGATCACCACGATGGCGGACTGCAGCTGCTGGGAGGAGCGGGTCTCCGGAACGTTTTCCAGATCCTGGTAGACGGCGTCCACGCAGGCCTGCGCCTCCAGATCCAGGGTGGAATAGATCCGGAAGCCGCCTGTGGTGACCATCTGGTTGGCGGCGTTGTAGGTGATGCCCTTGAGCTCTGCCAGATCCGAGCTGACGTCGCGGATCACCGTGTCCTCAAAGTAGGAATAGTAGTCCTTCTTTTCCACGTCAAACTGATTCTGCGTGCCGCACTGGGGGCAGGTGTAATAGTCCCCGTCGGCTCTGAATTTCTCGATGGAGGCCTCATACGCGCATTCCGTGCAGCGGAACTTCTGGGCCACCTCAGACATGGACTTGAAATCGAGAACCTGATCGCAGATGGCGTCATAGCTGTGGCGGTCTGCAATGTAGCCCTGCTCATACATCTGCTGCAGGATCGTCTGGGTGCGGTATTCGTTGTTTTCCGGGTAGATATAGGGGTCGTAGCGGGAGGGGTTGTTGGTAATGCCGATGATGCAGGCGCATTCCTTCGTGGTCAGATCTTCCAGCTCCTTGCCGAAATAGACGTGGGCCGCGCTCTTGACGCCGTAGGCGCCCTCTCCCAGATAGATGGTGTTCAGATACCAGGTGATAATCTCTTCCTTGGTATAGTTTTTCTCAAAATCCAGAGCCTTGAAGATTTCCATCAGCTTGCGGCGCACAGTGACGTCCCGCTCGCCGGTGAGGTTCTTGATCAGCTGCTGGGTCAGCGTGGAGCCGCCGTAGGTGGAGCCGCCGATGAACATATTGGCCGAGGCGGCCAGGGTACGCATCCAGTCCACGCCGTCGTGCTCCCAGAAGCGCTTGTCCTCGATGGCGACGGCAGCGTTGATCATGTCCACGGGGATCTCCTCATAGTTGACCCAGATCCGGTTTTCCAGGGCCAGCAGCTGCCGGATCTCCTGGTATTCACCGGTCTCCGGGTTTTTGGCCAGAATAAAGGAGGATTGGTTCAGTCGAACGCCGTTCAGATCGTAGTGGGCAATGGGGATGATGTCGTTGACGATATATTCCTTCCCCTGCTGGAAGAAGCGGGTGGCGGCCACGCTGCCGGCGATCCCGAAAAAGATGCACACGGCCAGCACGGTCGCGATGATCCGCCAAAGCAGATGCACAACGGTGCCGGACAGCGTCCGCTGTCTCGGATCCGGTACACGTTTCCGCTTAATGATTTGTTCCTGATCCATAATTTCTTCCTCCAAGCGGCAATGCCGCGTCGGTTGGTTTGTATAAATTGATTTGTATAAATCGGTTTGTATAAATCGTCCGCTCGGGCATAAACACCCAGCATACCACCCTATAGTATACACCATAGAACGGCCGTTTGTCAAATAGAATGCCCTGGGGAAGGGGAAGTATTTACTGAAATTTCACAAAAAAGAAATCGACCCTGTATGCAGCAGCACACAGGATCGATTCTCGGTCGGGACTTACACGCGCTCCTTGACCTTGGCGGACTTGCCAAGACGGTCGCGCAGGTAGTACAGCTTCGCTCTGCGAACCTTGCCGCAGCGAACGGTCTCAACCTTGACGATGTTGGGGGCGTGAACGGGGAAAACCTTCTCGCAGCCGACGCCGTAGCTCAGACGGCGAACGGTGAAGCTCTCCTCAATGCCGCCGTGCTTTTTGGCAACGACAGTACCCTCAAAAACCTGGACTCTCTCGCGGGAGCCTTCCTTGATCTTGACGTGCACACGAACGGTGTCGCCCACCCGGATGACGGGCAGCTCTTCCTTCATGTACTGGCTGGTCAGAGCCTTCATGAGATCCATGATCTGTTCCTCCTTTAATATTGGGCGTTCATGTCACAGGGAATGCCGCTGCGCGTCTGCGCCGGCTGTGCCAGAGGACCGCTCCATTCATAGGCCGATTCATTATAGCACAGATTCTTGAAAAATCAAGCATTTTTTTCGTTTTTTTGAAAGCCGGGGTCATTTGCCGCCCTGGGCGGAGGGCGAGAGCTCAGATTCCGGCAGATAGAGCTGCCGCAGCTCCTCCGGCATCGCGGCGACCAGCAGGGCGGCCATCTGCCGGGGATCGGGATTGCAGTCGCGGAATAACCATCGCTGGATCATGCCCAGGGAGCCGAAGCAGAAGAAGTCGATGGTGAACTGCTCCGCCTCGGAAAGGACGTCTGCGCCGGAAAGCAGTTTCCGGGCAGCCCCGAAGGCCTCGGCGCTGAAGGCCAGAATGTGGCGGCCCAGGGAATTCTGGGAGTTGTCGGCCAGGGCGCGCCGGTAGAAGGAGGCGTCCTTTTTGAGCAGGGAGAGGGCCTCCTCGACCCCGGAGAGCCCCGGCCTCCCCTGCGCACCGGGCAGGAATGGGGCGAGGGAGCGATTGAAGACCCACGCGGCAAGATCATAGATGTCGCGGAAGTGGTAATAAAAGGTCCTTCGATCCAGGCCGCAGGCAGCGCAGAGCCCGCCCACGGTGATCCGGTTGAATTGGGTGGTCCTGCATTGTCGTTTCAGCTCCTCCGCCAAGATCTGCTTTGTGCTGTCGGAATTCCCCATGTTGTCCGCCCCTTTCGCTTTCCAAGCAGGGATTTTTACTCATTATAGCACATTTGTCCGGTTTTGTGAAGCGGGCATCAAAAAAGAGATTGTGCAAAAACAAAAAAAGTGCTTGACAAATGGGGGCTGCTTGTGTATAATTGCTTACGTCGCTGGAAAACGGCGGCCGAAAGTACGGAAGGTTAGCTCAGCTGGGAGAGCACTTGCCTTACAAGCAAGGGGTCACAGGTTCGAGCCCTGTACTTTCCACCATAACCCTGGCCCGGTGGTGCAGTCGGTTAGCACGCCAGCCTGTCACGCTGGAGGTCGACAGTTCGAGTCTGTTCCGGGTCGCCACTCACGAGCCAAGCCGTTTGGCTTGGCTCTTTTATCCGCCTCGGTAGCTCAGTAGGTAGAGCAGCGGACTGAAAATCCGCGTGTCGCCAGTT